>DATBPE010000201.1:0-15748 GCA_036561505.1 Solirubrobacteraceae bacterium | reverse complement strand
AGGATGTTCTCGGCGTTGGGGTTTTGCTCTGGAAAGCTCACCGCGCAAGCAGTTTAGTGAGCCTCGAGGACCCAGCTTCTGAGACCCGGGGGAGGTGATCGAGCTTGGAGCGGCGCACCGACGTCGCCAGCGGCTGGTGCTAGGGACTCGGTGCCCGTGGCCCCGAGCACCCCCCGACCGCGGTGCGGGATCGCTCGGGACCGTCCGGGGAACGGCTCAGCGCTCGCGTACTCGAAAGCCGCCGGGCGCGCTGGCGCGTGGCCGGCGGATGAACGGCCGCTGTCGTGGGGTCAGCGCCGCGCGCTCTGCGGGGGGCTCGGGCTCCCATTCTCCAGCGGGCTCGTGGCGATCGATCTCAAACCACATGCACGCGGACGGTAGGGCGGCGTCGATCGCCC
The DNA here is from genome assembly GCA_036561505.1 of Solirubrobacteraceae bacterium. Taxonomy (GTDB): domain Bacteria; phylum Actinomycetota; class Thermoleophilia; order Solirubrobacterales; family Solirubrobacteraceae; genus Palsa-744. The sequence continues at coordinate 15,350 of DATBPE010000201.1, read as the reverse complement.
AACGGTCGGCGATCTGATCGAGCAGCAGCAGGTCATAGTTGGGTTGATCGCGGCTGGGTGCCACGCACAGCAGCTCGCGCGAAGCCCACAGCTCGACCCGCACGACATCGGCGGGCATCCATATGCGGAGCTTCAGGACCTCGCCCGAGGCGCCGGAGCCCTGCTGCACCGCGCGTGTGACGAGCTCGCTTGTCAGCAGCGAGACGGCATCTCTCAAGTCTGGTGAGGGCCGGTCGACCTGAGCCACGTGGTAGCGCGCCGCACGGGGCGCGTAGGGACCGAGGTCAAGTGCAACCTCTAGATCAGGCGCGATCTGCTCAACCGCCATACATGCAGTGGATTCCCGTGGCGGCGAGGCTCGAAACTCCAGCACGGATCCAACCACCGCGGTTACCCGTGCGCGAAGATCGCCTGAGAGCGCCTTCGATTCACCCACAGGCGCTGCCCGGCTACTCAGGTTTCGGCGATTACTCCAGCTCGATATGCCTGTGCAGTGCCCGCCAGACCGGTTCCACCAGCACGATCAGGACCAGCACAAAGCTCAACGGGGCGATGTAGGTCGGGCGCACGTCGGCGGAGAGCGAGCCGAGCAGGCCGCACGCACCGGCGAAGATCAATCTCACCCCCATCGGCGGCCGTCGCCTGCGAGCAGGTGCGGCTCTGAACGCGAGCACCAGGTGCGCGACGATGCCGGGCAGCAGCAGAGCACAGGTTACTGGCCAAGGCCAGGCCCAGATCGCGCCCCCGATACCCGCCGCCAGCAGTAGTGCGAACGTCCCGACCAGCGGCCAGCCGACCTCAGGCGGCGCCGACTGACGCCACCAGGAGACCGGGCGTTGAGCGTCTGGCATGCCACCGTAAGACGTCATCGCGACATCGGTGAGTCTACCGCCACGCTTGGCCGTTGAGCACGCACAACCGATTCTCCGGTCGGGTTGCGCTGGCGCGGATGAAAGCTAGCTCGCGGGCGCGGGTGCCGGCGAGCTCTGCACAGAGGCGCAGTAGGCGCACTTGCGGGCCTGAAGGGGGATGTCGCTGAGGCACTCGCTGCACTGCCGTCTCTCGGAGTCGCTGTCGGGCTGCGTTCTGCGCCTGGCCAGCAGCATGTTCAGCGGCTGCACGACGAAGAAGAACACCACCGCGGCGATCGAGACGAACGCGATCAGGTAGTTGATGAAGTCGCCGTAGAGGAAGTGGCTGCCGTTGATCTGAAAGGACAGCCTGGAGAAGTTGTGCTTGCCGAAGGCAAGCGCGATGATCGGGGTCAGGATGTCGCGCACGAGCGCCGTGACGAGCGCCCCGAAGGCGCTGCCGATGACCACCGCCACAGCCAGGTCAACGACGTTGCCGCGCAGCAGAAACGCCTTGAAATCCTTCATCACTGCAGCCATTTGCGCCCTCCAGGGTCGCGAGCTAGCACGGGTGCGCGCTCTTTCGCCGACATGCGCTGAAATTCCTGCCTTGCCCCTGGTTGGGGACGTCTACGGATGGACCCGCCGCCAGCCCGATCCTTCCCGGTCGAGCTCACGTTGGCTGCCCCTTTACACACTCGCTAGCGTTCAACTCATGTCTGTCACCGGCGCACCTCGGATCTGCTGCTCGGCGGGCAGCGAGCGTGCAGGACTGGCGCAAACGCCGCGGGGAGCGCACAGGTGAGCGCCCCGGCCGATGAGAAGCGCCCGCGCCGCCCGGTGATCCTGGCGGTCGACGACGAGCCCGCCGTGCTCGCCGCCGTCTCGCGCGATCTGCGCCGCGGCTTCGGCGAGCGCTACCGCATCATGCGCTCCTCCTCCGGCCCGGAGGCGCTGGAGTTGCTCGGGCAGATCCTCGCACGCGGGGAGCAGGTGGCGCTGCTGGTGGCCGACCAGCGGATGCCCGGCATGGCCGGCACCGACTACCTGGTCAAGGCTCGCCAGCTCGCGCCCGAGGCCAAGCGCGTGCTGCTCACCGCCTACGCCGACACCGAGGCGGCGATCGCGGCGATCAACGAGGTGTCCCTGGACTACTACCTGCTCAAGCCCTGGGACCCGCCGGAGGAGCAGCTGTTGCCGGTGCTCGAGGATCTGCTGACCACCTGGGAGTCCGGTGCGGCGCTTGAATCGGGCGGTGTGCGGGTGATCGGCCACCGCTTCTCCAAGGAGTCACATGACCTGCGCGACTTCCTGGCGCGCAACCGCGTCCCAGCACGTTGGCTGGACGTCGAACGCGACAGCGAGGCGCGCGAGCTGCTGAGCATCGCCGGCGTGAAGGCCGCCGGATTGCCGGTGGCTCTGCTGGAGGACGGTTCGGTACTCGAGCGCCCCAGCATCCTCGAGCTGGCGGAGCGTCTCGGGGTCGCCGCCGAGCCTACCTCCGAGCACTACGACCTGGTCATCGTCGGCGGTGGACCGGCGGGGCTGGCGGCAGCCGTCTACGGCGCCTCGGAGGGACTGCGTACGGTGATGGTCGAGCGTGAGGCACCCGGTGGACAGGCCGGGCAGTCGAGTCGCATCGAGAACTACCTCGGCTTCCCGGCCGGACTGTCGGGATCGGATCTCGCTCGCCGCGCGACCGATCAGGCCCGGCGCCTGGGGGCCGAGCTGCTCACGGTCAAGGACGCCGTCTCCCTTGCCCACGAGGGCTCCGGGCGGATCGTCGAGCTCTCCGGTGGCGGCACGCTCAGCGCCAACTGCGTGCTGGTCGCCTCCGGGGTCTCCTACCGCCAGCTGCAGGCACCGGGGTTCAGCGAGCACACCGGTGCCGGCATCTATTACGGGGCGGCCCTGACCGAGGCGCGGGCTTGCACCGACCAGCACGTGGTGGTGATCGGCGGCGCCAACTCGGCGGGGCAGGCCGCCGTCTACTTCTCCGGGTATGCCGCCCGGGTGTCGATGCTGGTGCGCGCCGACACGCTCGCCAAGTCGATGTCCCACTACCTGATCGATCAGATCGCTGCGCTGGCGAACATCGAGGTGCGCACCGGCACCCAGGCGGTCGGGGCCGAGGGTGAGAACGGTCGTCTGGCGGCGCTGCGCATCCGCGCCGCCGACGGCAGCGAGACCCTCGAGACGGTCGACGCATGCTTCGTGTTCGTCGGCGCCGTACCCCGCACGGACTGGCTGGAGGGCGTGGTGGCACGCGACGAGCGCGGCTTCATCCTCGCCGGCGCCGAGGTGCGCGAGCATGGCTGGCCGCTGACCCGCGATCCCTATGTGCTGGAGACCAGCGTGCCCGGCGTGTTCGTCGCGGGTGACGTGCGTGCGCGTTCGATCAAGCGTGTGGCAAGCGCCGTCGGGGAGGGCTCGATGGCCGTTTCGCTGATCCACGAATACCTGGCCACGGCATGAGTCATCCCAGCATCCAGCAGCTTCGCCCGATCGACCTGTTCGCCGATCTGAAGGACTCCGAGCTCGAGTGCTGGGCCCGTGCGGCAAGCCTGCGCGAACTCGAGCCCGGTGCGGCGGTCACCGAGCAGGGCGAGCCCTCGCCAACCTTCCACCTCGTCCTGGAGGGGTCGCTCGAGGCGTTCGCTGTGGACTCCGACGGCCGCGCCGAGCCGGTCGGCGTGCACCCCGCCCCCACCTGGGTCGGGGCGGTCGGCGTACTGACAGGCGGCGTCTCGGGTGTGCGCATGCTCGCGGCGAGCCGCGTGACCCTGGCCGAGGTCGAGGCGGAGGCGTTCATCGAGTTGACGCTCGCCCAGCGGCCGGTGTTCGACCGTGTCATGAGTCAGGTCCGCCCGGTGGTGAGCCGCATGAGCACCAGGGAATCAAACCGCGAACGGCTCGCCTCGTTGGGCACTATGGCAGCCGGCTTGACGCACGAGCTCAACAATCCCGCGGCGGCCGCCCGGCGGGCCGCGGCCGACCTCGCCGAGGCACTCGAGGTGCTGGGCTCGACGATCGGGCATTTCGTGGAGTCGGGCATCGAGCGTAGCGAGGCCCAGCGGCTGGTGGAGCTCCAGCGCGAGGCGCTGGCAAGGCACGCTTCCTGCACGGCGCTCGAGGCCCTGGATGCCGCCGACGCCGAGGACGAGCTGCTCGAAGCGCTGCAGGAGCTCGGCGTTGCCGAGGCCTGGAAGCTGTCCGGGCCGCTGGCGTCGGCCCGCGTCGACGCGGCCTGGCTGGAGCAGGTCAGCGAGCTGGCCGGCCCCGGCACCCTCGCCGCTCTGCAATGGGTGGCTGCCTCGCTGGCCGCCCAGAGCCTCGCGAGCGAGCTGGCCGAGTCGACCGAGCGGATGAGCGCGCTGGTGGGCGCCGTGAAGTCCTACGCCTACATGGATCGCGGCGAGCTCGTGGAAACGGACATCCACGATGGCCTCGAGACGACGCTGACGGTGCTCGGCCACAAGCTCAGGCACGGCGAGATCGAGGTGGTACGCGAATACGAGCGCACGCTGCCGAGCCTGACGGTCAACGGCGGCGAGCTCAACCAGGTGTGGACCAACCTGCTCGACAACGCCATCCAGGCGCTCGGCAGCGGTGGGCGGATCACCGTCGCGACGGCGCTGGAGGGTCCGTGCGTGCGGGTGGACATCGCCGATGACGGGCCCGGGATCGACCCGCAGATCCGCGAGCGTATCTTCGACCCGTTCTTCACCACCAAGGACGTCGGTCAGGGAACCGGCCTGGGACTGGATACGGCGCGGCGGATCGTGCTGGAGCATCGCGGCAGCATCGACCTCGACAGTGAGCCGGGACGGACTGTCTTCCACGTTTGGCTGCCCCTCCAGAGGGCACTACCATCCTCTATAGCGTGAACTACTTCCCTTCAGCCCGATGAGCGGCCCGCCGACGTGCTCGCACCTGGACCAGGTGGAGATACTGCACCTGCCGGCGCGCGCCGAGGTGCCGGGCTGCGAGGAGTGTTTGAAGATGGGCGGGCGCTGGGTGCATTTGCGCGTCTGTCGCAGTTGCGGTGAGGTCGGCTGCTGTGACTCCTCGCCAAACCGGCACGCCTCCCGTCACGCAAGCGAGCGCTCGCACCCGATCATGAGCTCGATCGAGCCCGGGGAGAGCTGGTCGTGGTGTGTCATAGACGAGGTCTCCTTCGTCATCGCCGACGCCGGCTAAAGGACTCGCTAGCACGTCGGTGTAGGCGAGGACCGTCTGGGAGTGAACAGGGGAGTTTGAGAAGCGGAGCTCGACGAGGGCTATTCGCGTCTAGGACCATCGTCGTGCTCACCCTCGCGCTGGCCTTCACCGGAGTCGGGCTCGCGCGAGCCTCCTCACCAGCGGTGACGGAGTTCACAAGGATCTCAGGACCAGCGTCGGCGCTCTGAAGCGGAGAGGTTAGCTACTTGCCCGTGCTGTTTTTCTTCTCGAGGGGCCCGTAGCTCTTGCGGGCTTTCTTTTGGCATGCCGCCCGCTTGTGCTTTGGCTCTTTTTTACACCGCTTTAGCGCTCTTGAGAGCTTCTGCGCTCGGGTCAGCGACTTTGGCTTGAGCGTCTTTGAAGGTGCAGGGGATTGCGGGGAGCCGGGTCCAGTGGAACCGCCGGGGCTGGAGGAGCTTGGCGGGCCGCTCGGGGACGGTTCTCCTTCGCCGCCCAGCGGACGGGCGTGCGAGGAGTTCGTGGTGAACGTGTGATCGGCTCCGATGGTGGCCGGGGATTCCCAAATGACCCCGTCTTCGCTTGCCTTTGCCGTCGCCGCAAGCACCCGGTAGTGATAGGTCGTGCCAGGTTGCAGCGTCACACCAACGCTCGCCAGATCCAGGCTGACCGGCTTGCCTTCGGACCCTGCGATGGAGCGCAGCGGTATCGCGCCCGACGGCCAGCCCGGCGGGTCAAGACATCCGTCTTGTCCGACGGGCTGCACGACACCATCTTCGGCGCAGATGAGTTCGCCCAGGTATTCGCTCGTGTTCTTGACCAGCTGGAACTGGTAGTCGACACCGTAGGGCACGCCCTGGGGGTTGATCGTCGCTTCGAGGGTCGCGTCGCTCTGTGTCACCTGCGAGACGGACTCGCTCTGGATCGATGGCGCTGGGGGCGTCGCGAACGTCTGGTGAGCGGTTTCGGTTGTGCCTGCCGAGTTGGACGCCACCACCCAGTATTCGTTGTTGGAGATGCCGGCTTGCAGGTCAGTCAGCTGGGCGCTGACGACGAGGCCTTCGTGGCCGCTGCCGATGTCCGCCGCTTTGGCCACCACGCGTGGAGCGACGCGTTCGCAGGCGCCCTCCGAGCACCCGGGCCAGAACCAGATTTCGTAGCTGGTTTCGCTGCCCTGCGGGTTGATCTTCGCTTCCAGGCTCGCGCTGTGCTGCGTTATGTGCGAGGCCGACTCGCTTTCGATCGAAGGCTCGATCGGTTCGGTGCTGAACTGTTCATCCGGCCCGAGGATCGTGCCGTTTTTGGTGGTCAGGGCAACCCGGTAGTGATAGGTCGTGCCCGCTCTGAGGCCACTCACGCTCGCTTCGATCTGCGTCTGTGCGCTGTAGGGGGGTGAGGGCGAACAGGGGAAGCTGTTCCCATAGCCGCTTCCTTCGCCGAATTCAAAGTGGCAGCCTTCGATCGATTCGCCGTTCGGGTTCACAACCGCGCACAGCGTCTCGGCGCCGCTGACAGGCTGAACGCCACCGCACGCTTCGACGCTCGCGCTCTGGTGGGTGAAGATCCAAACCAGATCGGCGGAGGTGTCGGTCACATAGGCATCGCCGACACCGGAGGTTTGAAAGACCGGACCGTGGCCCGCGTTGAACGCGATCGCGGTCCCGTCGCTCAGTTGTCCGGAACCGAAGGGCGTGCCGACGCGGTCTCCCTTGCGGTTGTACTCGCCCGCCGAGGTTCCTTCGTCGACATAGACGTCGTTGGTGGCCGCGTCGAGCGCGATGCCGGTGGCGCAGTGGCATGGCAAGGCCTCGGTGCGATGGCCGATCGGCAGTTCTTCTTTTTCGAAGTTCACGTCGTGTTCGGCGTCGATCACATAGACGTGTTCTTCTGAGTCGACGGCGATTTGGGGAGTCACCGCAAACGGGACCGTGACGTGCTCGAGGAAGAGGTTGTTCTTGCTGTTGTTGAACTTGTAGATCGACCCGTCTTCTTCACTGACCCAAACGTCGCCACGGGAGTCGACGGTGATCCCGAGCTTGCCGGAGAATGAATTGAGTGGGCCGGTTCCCGTCAGCTGGCCGAGGTATTTGCCTTCCGGGCTGAACTTGTCGATCACGTGGTGGCCCGTGTCGGCCACGTACACGTCGAGCACCGATTCATCAGCGCATTCAAGCGCCCCACCGACGCAGCTGTTGTCGACAGCTATCCCTTCCGGTGCGGAAAAGGAGCTGGCGGGGGTTTCGCTTCCGTCGAACTGGCTGAGATAGGCGCCTTCGGGGCTGAAGATCTCGACTCGGTCATTGCCCTTGTCGACCACATACACCTCATCGGAGGTTTCGTTGACGGCCACGCCGGCGGGTTCTTTGAACTGGCCTTCGCCGGATCCTTCACCACCGAAGGAGGTCCCGCCCGCAAGCGCCGGGGCGCAGCAGAGCAGCAGCGATCCGAGGGCGAGCAGCAGCAGGCTCGCCGCCCTCACTGCCGCACGAGCCGAGCAATCTTCAGTTCGTTGCCCGAAAGTCCTCACGTTCGCCTCCTTCGCACCATGCGTTTGCTCGACAGCTCATTCTTAAGTATGACGCCTTGGCACATCGTCTCACGGCGTGTGCTTCTTGTGAGTGGTCTTTCCCCGCGGTGCGTACTTCTTATGGGCCTGCTTCTCACATGCCGCTCGCTTGCGTTTTGATTTCTCTTTCTTGCAGGCCTTCAGCGCCCTAGTGAGCTTCTGGGCTCTGCTGAGCACCTTCGGTGCGGCTGTGCTCAGAGGCGGATGGCCAAGGGGCGTCGTACTCAGCGGCGAGGAAAAGATGCCTCCAGAGGGCGTTCCCGATCCTCCGCCGGTGTTGGTGGTGGACGGCGTTTCGTTACTCGACGACGGTGTTTCTTCTTCACCCAACGGGCGCGCATGCGCGGGGACGGTGAGGGTGAGTTCGTTGCCGCGAACGGTGCCCTTTGCGTTTTTGGCGATGAGCCAGTAGACGTAGGTCGCTCCCGGTGTGAGACCCGTCACTTCAGCGGGGGACACATCCTGTTGGGTGTCGCCTTCCAGCGGCCCGCCGTGCGCTGTTTCAGGGCCGCATCCTTCGATGTCTTCGCATTCCACTTCGCCGGACTTCTTGTAAATGAAGTAGTAGGTAGTCGGGGAATTCTCCGGATTGAGCTTGCCCTTGAGCTTGAAACCGTTGGCGGTCGCTTGCGCTGGCTCTGTCAGGACTTCGCCGGGTGGCGCTTCGGAAGATGCGCTGTAGGTGTATTGATCAGCCGCGCTGGTGGAGCTCACACCGCTGGATGTTTCCACCGTCACATCGACGGTACCGGGCGCATGCGCAGGGCTCTGAACGGTAAGCACCGTGTAGGGGACGATTTCGCAGTGTCCCCCGCACTCTTCTTCCACGACGGTCGCTTGCACCGAGCCGAAGTGGACCGAGCGGATGTTTTCCAGGTTGTCTCCCTGGATGGTTACCGTGGTCCCGCCGGATGCCGGTCCGCTGGTGGCTTGGAGGCTGGTGATCGTGGGGCCGGCGGCGGGGACGCGTTCGGTTTTGAAGGTCAGTCCTTCACCAAAGGTTTCACCGTGAGAGTTTGTTGCCACCAGGCAGTAGCTGTAGCGCGTGTTTGCTTCTAGGCCACTCAGTTCAGCGGAGACCTGGACGTCCTGGCCTTGGACTTCTTCGCCGGCCACCGTCTTTTGGCCCTGCGTGCAGCTTTCACCCTTGTTGTAGGCGAAGTAGTAACCGGTCTTCGCGCTGGCGTTCGGGTTCAGGGTCCCGCACAGCTTCTGTCCTTGACCCGCCTGGATGGGACCTTGGCAGGCTTCGGTGGTCGGCGCTTCGGGATCCAATGGAGATCTCGTGGTGAAGGTGGCGTCGTTGCCGTAGCCGCGAAAACCCTCGGGACCGGTAGCGACGAGCCGGTAGTGGTAGGTGACCCCGGGTTGGAGTCCAGTGAGACTCGCGCTGACGGCGGCTGGGGCCTGGTTGGGATCCCCATTTCCGCACGGCAGACCGCAGCTAGCACGTCCTCCGATTTCCCCGACCGGTGTGGGCGCGCTGGCCCCATAGGAGGTGCTGGTGCCGTATTGGAAGAAGTAGGTGATCGTCGGACTCGCTCCGTCGGGATAGACGGTGCCCTTCAGCGTCGCGGTCGTGTCAGAGAGATTCGAGGCTGCTGCGGTTTCGCTCTGTGGCCCCGGCGGGTTGCCCGCGGTGAAGCTTCGATCGGGGCCTATAGTCGTCCCTTCAGAGCTGGTTGCGAGCGCCGAGAAGGTGTATGAGCTGCCCGCTTTCAGGTTGCCCACTTCGACGCTGATGGGCTCACCTGAATCGCCGACGGCGATGTGCCCCGCCCTCACCTGTTCGCCGTTGAGAAGCAATTCGTATTCGGTTTCGTGGCCGTTGGGGTTGATTTGCGCTTCAAGCGTCGCGCCGGCGGCGGGAATGTTCGACACCAGCTCGCTTTCGATCACGGGCGCTTCGGATCCTGGCTGGGCCTCTTCCAATGTGACATCAGACGGGAAGCCGGCCGCGCTGTTGATCGCGTAGATGTCCCCCGTAGCTTCGTTCTCGCCGACGGCGAAGTAGCGGTATGTGGAGTTAGAGCCCGGTTCTTCGGAGCCCAGCGCTATCTGACTGCCGGCTTCGTCGAACACGTGAACGACATTTTCATCGGCTAGGAACACGTACCCGGTCTGCGAGTCAACGGTCAAATCCGAACCGTTGCATCCACCCTCTGCTGCGATTGTTTTCGCCGCGGAGAAGCCTCCGCCTCCGGTGGGCGTGAACTCGACCGTCCCCATTTCTTTGCTGCAGTTGGCGATATACAGATCGCCGTGGGAATCCACAGCGATGCCGCCTGGATTCTCGAGCCCTTCCACGACCGGTTTGCCTTCGTTCAACGGCGCACCCGAGGAGGAGAACTCCAGAACGTCTGCGATCCGCGAGCCTGGGGCTCCCAACTGCACGAGGAACACTTCCCCAGACGGGCCGAGGGCGATGCCCGCGGGAGAGTCCGCGATCCCCGTGACGAACGGGCTGAGCGTCCCGTTCGCGGTGAGCCTGTAGACGGCGCCATGGGTGGGCAGCGGCGTACCGGGCGGTTCACCGCCTGGTGGAGGCCCGATCACCACGACATAGACATCGCCGGCGGTGGGGGTGTTGGAGCTATCGACCGCTATGCCCTGTGTGCGTTCTCCATCCGCTTCGGGTATTTCCACTTCACCCAGAAGCGTGCCGTCGGGCTGGAACTCATAGATCGTCCTTTTTTCGCCGACGGTGTAGATGTCTCCGGTGGAGGCGCCTGTTGAGTTGTCGACCGCCACGCCATCGAACGCGCCCGCCGGAAACGGCTTGAACGAGGACGCCACGGGGTGATAGTCCCTGGCCGCGAGGGCCTGCCCGCAAAGCGCCAGCAGGCAGAGCGCGACCAGCAGGCCGACGAACGGCACACGCCCCGGCGCGAATCTGCTTCTAGGGATATCGGACATCGGCAATTTCTCCCCCGGCTCGGCGATCCTATTACCGGGCCGCTCTTGTTGTGTTGCGCTTGCTGGCCTTCCCAGCGGTGGTTGCGTAGTGCTTGCGGGCCTGCTTGACGCACGCAGCGCGGTTGCCTCTCGGTTTCTTGGCGCATGCCTTCAGGGCTTTTGAAAGCTTCTGGGCCGCGGTCTGCGCGCCCGGCTGGAGTGTGGTCGCTTTCACCTGCGGGGCTGGGATCGGCGGCGCGGCAATCGCGGGAGCGGGCGGCTTGGCCTGTTCTTCTTCGGCCTTCTTCTTGGCTTCCCGTTCTGCTTCTAGGCGGGGTGCTTCCCTGGCCGCCCTTTCGGCGCCTTCGATGTTCCACTGTTCCTCTTTGAATTCCACGGGTGCTCCAGCACCGGTGCCATCAGGTGCACCCGGGATTGTCGTCTTGAACGAGTCTTCAAAGTCAGCACCCGTCTTGCGAACGGCGTTGCCCGCGGCGTTGCTCGCGATCACTTCGAATTCGTAATAGGTGTCTGGTTGAAGCGTCACACCGGCGCTGTTCAGATCGACGCTGACGGTGCGATCCCCAGATGAGCTGGACAGCCGAGCGGCGGGCAGTTCGGTGACCGCTATCGCGTCGCATATCGCTGGAAAGCAAGGCTTCAACAGCAGGAACCGGTAGGTGGTTTCAAGGCCATCTGGGTCGACCTGGGCTTGCAGCGTCGCGTCGCTTTCGGTGACTTTAGACACGGACTCGCTGTCGATCGACGGGGCGCTCCCCGCAGGCGGTGTAGTGAACGTCTGGTCGGGCCCTTCGGTCGTACCGGCCGAGTTCGTGGCCACGATCCTGTAGTGGTAGGTGGTACTGGGCGCCAGCTCCGCCGAGAAGTCCGACAGTGTGACGCTCAGGTGCTGGCTCCCAGATGCGCCGGGGATGCTCGCCGGATGCAGCGGAAAACCTTCGGCTTCTGAGAGCCACATGCAGACCGAGAAGCCGGGGCAGCCAATCGTCAGGCGGTAGCTCGTGTCGGTGCCGATCTGAAACTGGTAGGTGGACTGCAGGCCCTCGGTGTTGATCTGCGAATTGAGTGTCGCGTCGATCCGCGGATGTCCGGGAGGGTTGAATTCGTTGTAGGTCTCGGTGACAGCGGAGACCGACTCGCTTTCGATCGAGGGCGCGGCGGGCGGCGGCGGTTCCCCGCTGGGTGTGGTGAAGGTCTGATCGGGTCCCTGAGCACCTTGGCCGCCGTTTGAGGCGATCACCCGGTAGTGGTAGGTCTCGCCGGGCTGGAGCGTCGCCCCGATGCTCGCCAAATCGACGCTGACGGATTGCGCGCCGGAGGACCCGGCGGGAATGTCTTGCTGCGAGGGCTCGACCAACCCGGCTGGCAGCGGTGGCCCATCGACGATCACCATGCACTGCATGTAGCCCGGCACCGCGAGCGGACAGGCCATCTGGGTGTAGTCATAGCTGCCGTCCGTGTCGATCTGAAACTCATAGGCCGTGTAGAGGCCATTCGTGTTGATCTGAGCATGCAGCGTCGCGTCGGTCGAGGTGACCGGCGCAGCGGACTCGCTTTCGATCGAAGGCGCCGGTTCGCTCGCGATCGCGGCGGCACTGGAGAATCCGAGCGATCCGAGCACGCCCGTGAGTGCCATCGCCACTCTGAAACCCTCCACGAGGCCCCACCGACGTGAGGCTCGCCGCCCCCTAGGAATCTTCACTGACAGGCTCCATTGCTGATCATTCTGACCCTTGAACGACCGTTCAAAGCTACCACACAGGGCCCCAATTTGATAGTCGAGACAGGCAGTAATCCGACGTTTATTCAGGGACATTGGAACGCACGGTGACCAGCAGCGAGCGGGGTCTGCCACCGACGGGTCGTAGACGCAGGCGGTAGAGGCCCGGGGCGAGCCTCCCGGGGGCACGCAGACGAACGTGATTGAGGCCTGTGACGGCAAGCATCGAAAGCGCGTCACGCAGCACCTGCCAACGTGAGTGGCCGTGGCGGTGAACGAGCTTTGCCAGCCCGACCCGAACCAGCGCGGGAGCACTGAGCGTGAAGCTGAAGGCAAGCGAGGACACCGCCGGCCATCCCCGCGCGATCGCGCCACGGGCGCCCGAGCTGAGCGCCAGGTCAAGGACATCGATCTCCGCGGGAGCATGCCTGGGCGGAGGTTGAGCTGCGCCCCGAACGCCAGGCGAGGAACCCTGCGGCTGTTCGTTTGCGTGTTGGGTCTGAGGACCCGGTTCCGGTTGCAGGCCCGTTTTGGTACCGGTCGGGGCTAGCGCCGCGAGCCGGTTTGGGGAACCGACTCCGCTGGGGCCGTCATAGCCCGCCGCCGCGTTACAGATCAGCGCGCCGGCGCCGCAGTCAAGCGGTGAGAGCGGGGAGAGCGAACCGCTGCAGCCGGAGGAGTAGTCCCCGTCGCAGCGGCCGTCGCCGCCTTCGGTTATGTCATAGAACAGTGGCGAGCCGAGGTGGGAGTAGAGCGTCTGGGCGGGGTAGGCCACGCCGTGAGCGCCACCGGCCAGCGCGAACATCGCCGCGATGATCGGCGCGGAGATGCTGGTGCCGCCGAAGGTCCTCCAGCTGCCTGCTCCCTGCGGCGCCGCGTAGTAGGTCGCCATCCCGGTGTAGGGGTCACCGTCCGCGGAGACGTCGGTGAGCGCGCGCTTTGCCCGCGAGGCCCTTGTGCACCCGACCGCCGTGAAGTCAGGGAGCGTCTGCTGCCAACTGGGGGCATCGAAGTTGACACTGCAGCCGCCCCCGTCGGCGCCTTCGTTCTTTGCGGCCCCGGCGAGGTCCTCGTTCCAGACGGTCTCGCTCTGCCTTGCACCGTCGCTCCCGAGCAGCAGCTTGGTGCCGCCCACGGCGATCACGTGCGGTGAGGCGGCGGGGTATTCGACACCCTGGTAGTAGCTTTCCCCGTGTTCGGCGGCGGCCTGCGCTTCGGTCCAGTTCAAGTAGCCGAAGTCGCCGCTGGCGGCGGTGATGACGACCCCGGGATGGTTGAAGGCTTCGCTGTCGAGCGGGGGTTCGGGGACACCCCAGGAGTTTGAGATCTCATCGGCGCCGATTCCGCCTTCGCTCTGCGGGCGGGCCGCCGTTTGCTCTGCGATTTCCAGATCGGTCGCCTGGGGGGCATCGGCCTCGATCAGCCGGATGCGGCAGTTCTCACAGACGCCGTGGGTCAGCTCGATGTCGCTGGAGATCTCAAGCGCCCAGTCCTGGGCTTCGTGCACTTCCCGGCAGGCTTCGCTTTTGTGTTCGCTTTCGGAGGAGCTTTCGCCTTCGCCTGAGCGATTGCAGAACGCCTGCTTGGCTTCCAATTCGCCGCTGTTCTTTGGAAACGGCAGGTTTCCGGTTTCGCCATTCTGGTTGACCTGCCCGAAACAGCCGTTTGCGGTCGTGCATTCGGGGAGATGAAATTCCCTGTCGTATATCTGCAGACCGGCTTCGGCGGCCGGATCGTTGTAGGCGTCGACGAGTGCGATCGTCTGCGGCTGCGAGGCGGGTGCGTCGGGTTCTTCGCCGGGGAAGTAGACGCCGCGCAGATCCGCCGGTCGCAACCCGTAGGCGCCTTCGCTTGGGAGTGCGGCCGTAATCGCCACCGGTCGGGTCATCCCCAGCGGACGCTCACGTGCCCGCGCCGAGGCGGTCCTGGCGCGCAGTTCGAGCCCCAGGCAGTGTGCGCGCCCGGGTGCCGTCACAGCGCAGACACGGCGCACCAGATAGTTCGAGCGACCCAGCGGCGAGATGCTTGCGGCGAGCGCGCTGGAGGGGAGACCGAGGCAACCGAGCAGGAAAGCGAGCACAACTTTGGCCCGGATGCCATTCACAATGTCGCGCCTCGGTCGGATCACCGAGATGGTAGCCACGCCCTGCCGGGCTCTTGGTATCTCCAAGGAGCGGTTTCCCAGATCCGGCGTCGGGAAACCGGATCGTCCCAGAGCCGATCTCGACCGGGCCGCTATTTGCTCTCAGGCGCCCAGGGCTGAGGAAGTTCAAGGATTGCGCTGAGTAGCGAAGCAATGTTGCGGCGGTTTTTCTCGCGAGCCCACCACGAACACCGATTCACACCTGACTCTCCGAAGCGGCGCTGTCCCGCTCCTGGGTGCGCTCACCGAGCGCGAACAGCGGCCAGCGGCCGGGCACTCCCTTCAGTTCGTGAAAGCCGCGATCCTCGAATGTGAACGGCCCGCCCACGACTGTCCCGAACACGGTCCCCGAGACGAGCACCTCGCCCGCGCCGGCGAGCCCGTTGACACGCGAGGCGATGTGGACCGCCATCCCGCCGACGTCCTCGCCGATCAACTCGCACTCGCCGGTGTGCACGCCGATGCGAACCTTCACGCCGAGCTCGCGCGCCGCGTCGGTGATCGCCAGAGCACAGCGCAGCGCACGCGAGGGCGGACCGGTGAACGTCGCCAAAAAGCCATCGCCGACAGTCTTTATCTCACGGCCGTCGAAGCGCACGAGCTCCTTGCGCACCTCTTCGTCGTGACGCGCCAGCAGATCCCGCCAACGCCCGTCGCCGAGCTCGGCCGCGCGCGCCGTCGCCTGCACGATGTCGGTGAACATCACCGTTAGCAGCGCTCGCGCCAGCTCTCCCGCGCCGCGCCCGCCGGTGAGGAACTCCTCGATCTCTTCGATGATCGCCTCGCTGTCACCGATAAATGGCAGCGAGTCGATGCCCTGGAGCTCCACGTAGCGGGCTCCGGGGATGTGCTCGACCAGATATCGAGAGTGGCGCGGGTCCCAGGCGCTGTCCCCAGATCGGTGCATCACGAGCGTCGGTACGCGGATGTGCGGAAGCGTCTCACGCACATCCAGCTCGGCCGCGGCGGTCAACA
>DATBPE010000200.1:0-3429 GCA_036561505.1 Solirubrobacteraceae bacterium | reverse complement strand
CCCGGTCTCCGCCTCGCCGTCGCCCACCACACAGCAGACCAGCAGGTCGGGGTTGTCGAACGCCGCGCCATAAGCATGGGCAAGGGAGTATCCGAGCTCGCCACCCTCGTGGATCGACCCCGGTGTCTGCGGTGCGACGTGGCTGGGGATGCCACCCGGAAAGGAGAACTGGCGAAACAGTCTGCGCAACCCCTCTTCGTCACGAGAGATGTGCGGATACACCTCGCTGTAGGTGCCCTCCAGGTAAACGTTCGCGAGAATCCCTGGGCCACCGTGGCCAGGGCCCGCCACATAGATCGCGTTCAACTCGCGCTGACGAATCACCCGGTTCATGTGCGCGTAGAGAAAGTTCAAGCCGGGGGTCGTGCCCCAGTGGCCAAGTAGCCTCGGCTTGATGTGCTCGATCGCAAGCGGCTCACGCAGCAGCGGATTGTCGAGCAGATAGATCTGCCCGACCGAGAGGTAGTTCGCCGCCCGCCAATACGCATCCAGGGTGTGCAGTTGCTCACGCGATAGCGGCTCGTCTATGAGCATCGAACTCTCGGTCATAGTCATAGTCATAGTCCTGACCCCACTCTTGGTCTGGGGCACACCCGCCCAAGCGCACAGCGGACGGGCTGGTCTTTGACGAGCAGTTGCTGCTGTCGCTCGGCGAGGTTCGCCGGCCGGCCTGCGGTGCCCCGCCGGTGAAGCATGTCGCGCGGGCGGGATGCGGCGCTCTTCAAAGGTGACACTCTCGATCCTCCTACTGATATCTCGCGTGAGACAGATCCTTGCGCTCACCGTCAGCTCAGGGATCCGGGAATTCCACCGAAGCTGATCAGTGGTCTCTACGGAGCATCCGCCGCGGCTCGGGCCAGGCGAATCCGAGGCGCTCGCACAGGCAAGTGCCGCTCTAGGTCTGATCGCACGCCAATTACCGCTGGCGGGTGCGAGGATGGGGTTCATGTCAGCCCCCCAGCAGCTCACTCACAAGCAGTATGAGAAGGAGCTGTTGCACCTGCAGACCGAGCTCGTCTACATGCAGGAGTGGATCGTCGCTCAGAGCCGCCGGCTGGTGGTGCTCTTCGAGGGACGCGACACCGCGGGCAAGGACGGGGCGATCAAGCGGATAATGACCTATCTGAACCCGCGCACCGCTCGCATCGTGGCGCTACCAACTCCCAGCGATCGCGAGCGCACGCAGTGGTACTTCCAACGCTATGCGGCTCATCTTCCGGCGGCGGGAGAGATCGCGCTGTTCAACCGCAGCTGGTACAACCGCGCCGGTGTCGAGCACGTGATGGGCTATTGCACGGCGGAGCAGTACGAGGAGTTCCTGCGCTTCTGCCCCCAGTTCGAGCTTTCTCTGCAGAACGAAGGGATCACCCTCGTGAAGTATTGGCTGTCGGTCTCAGACGAGGAGCAGGAGCGGCGCTTTGAGAAGCGATTGGCCGATCCCAGAAAGCGCTGGAAGTTCAGTCCCGTCGACCTGCAGGCCCGGGCTCGCTGGGTGGACTATGCGCAGGCCAAGGACCGCATGTTCGCTCGCACCGATACCGATCTGAGCCCGTGGTATGTGGTGGAGGCCGACGACAAGCGCACCGCACGCCTGAACCTGATCAGCCATCTGCTCTCATTGATCGCCTACGAGCACCCCGAGGAGGCCAGGAAGGTCAAGCTTCCGCCGCGTCAGCGCCGCAAGTACGAGCGCCCGCCCAAGCAATCCCAGCGGGAGGTTCCGGCGCGTTACCTAGTGCGCTGAAGCTCACGCCGACGGCTAGGTGCTCACACCGTCAGCGCCCGTCAGCGGTGATCTCGCCGCGAGCGAGGAAGAGCCTGTGACCTGTTCTTTTTGACGGGCGGGCACACCGGCTGCCGCATAGGCCTCGAGCGCGTCGAGCGTCTCGGTCTTCAGGAGCGCTTGCGCGAGGCTCTCGAGTTGCTCGCGATGGTCGCTGAGCAGGCGCGTGACCTCCTGGTGGGCGGTGTCGACCAGGCGCCGGACCTCCTCGTCCACGAGACGCTGGGTGGACTCGGAGGTCGCGCTCACACCTGGCAGGAATGCTCCCTCGCTGTCGGCCGGGAGCACAGCGATCGGTCCGATCGTCTCGCTCATCCCCCAGCGTCCGACCATCTGACGCGCTATCTGGGTGAGCTGTTGGATGTCGGACTCGGCACCGGTGGAGATCGTGCCATAGACGACCTCCTCGGCCACGCGGCCACCGAGGGCCACACGGATCTTGGTCTGCAGATCCTCGATGATGTAGGAGACACGGTCGCTGTCCGGTGTCGAGAGGGTCACACCGAGTGCCATGCCCCTGGGGATGATCGAGACCTTGCGCACCGGGTCAGCACCCGGGGTGAGCATCCCCACCAGCGCATGCCCTGACTCGTGATACGCGGTGCGCTCGCGATCGGCCGGGGAGAGCAGGATCCCCCGCGGGGAGCCGAGCATGATCTTCTCAAGCGAGTCGGTGAAGTCGGGCATCCGCACCTTCTCGTGTTCGCGACGGGCCGCGAGCAGCGCCGCCTCGTTGGCGAGGTTCGCCAGGTCGGCGCCGACCATCCCCGGGGTACTCGAGGCCAACGAGTCCAGATCGACGTCCTGCGCCAGTGGAATCGAGCGCGTGTGCACTTCCAAGATTTCGCGCCTACCGGTTCGGTCGGGTGCCTGGACGGCGACCCTGCGGTCAAAGCGCCCAGCCCGGAGTAGTGCCGAGTCCAGAACATCCGGGCGGTTGGTGGCCGCGAGTACGACAACTGCCTCGGAGCTCTCAAAGCCGTCCATTTCGGTCAGGATCTGGTCGAGTGTCTGCTCGCGCTCGTCGTTGGCTCCGGTGACCGACACCGACCCCTGCCGGGAGCGCCCGATTGCGTCGAGCTCGTCGATGAAGATGATCGCCGGAGCTGCCTCCTTGGCCTTGACGAACAGGTCACGAACACGCGACGCGCCGACGCCGACGATCGCCTCGATGAACTCCGAAGCGGAGATCGAGAAGAAGGCTGCGTGTGCCTCGCCGGCCACCGCGCGAGCGAGCAGGGTCTTACCCGTTCCGGGCGCGCCCGAGAGCAGCACACCGTGGGGCATCCGCCCGCCCAAGCGCCCGTAGCGCTCGGGAGTGCGCAGGAAGTCCACGATCTCCGAGAGCTCTGCCTTGGCCTCGTCGATCCCTGCGATGTCATCGAAGGTGACGCGGATCTTCTCCGGATCCACCCGCCGGGCTTGGGAGCGCCCGAAGTTGCCCAGAGCCCCCATCCCCCCACCGGCGCGCGCCGCGCGCCTGGCGATCAGGATGAACAGGGCCACGATAAGCAGGGTTGGGCCGAAGCCGAGCAGCAGCTCGCTCAGCAGCGACTGGCTCGTGCTCGTCGACTTGGCGTTGACTTCGACGTGCTTTTCTCGCAGTAGCGCTCCGAGCTGGCTGCCGTTCCAGAAGCTCGGCACCT
>DATBPE010000199.1:0-6866 GCA_036561505.1 Solirubrobacteraceae bacterium | reverse complement strand
CGACGATGTTGACGAAGTCAAAGCGACCCAGCGTCGCCCATTGGTCCTTCACAACCGCTCCCAGTTGTTCGACCTCCTTGTTGACCTCGCGGATGCGCTGCGGATTGTTCTTGATCGTCTGCACACCGTCGGGCGTGAGCGTCGAGAGCATGATGTATGTCGGCATGTCGTCTCCCTCGGTCGTGGTGCTCGCTTTTGCGCTAGGACCCGTTGTACCTGATCAGGCGGTGTCGGTGCTAGATACCAGTGCTATCGGCTGAACCGATTTGGCGTGCAGAGTGCCGTCCTGGGGGGCGCATAGCTTGCACGCATGTCGAAACTCAGACGGATATCTCTCACTTACGCAAACGTCACGGCGAGCTTGGCGCTCGTGCTCTCGATGAGTAGCGGCGCGCTGGCGGCGAGGCACTACCTGATCAATTCGGCCAGCCAGATCAACCCGAAGGTGATCAAGTCGCTCAAAGGCAAGACCGGCGCCAGCGGCAAAACCGGGCCGGCGGGCCCGACCGGCTCAACCGGGCCAGTCGGTCCTGTGGGCTTCGCCGGGAACACCGGCAAAACCGGGCCGGCGCGCTCCTACCAAGACATCGATCGCTCGCATGTTCTGGCCGAGCCGGAAAAAGGTCTGGGGACGCCGATCGACATCCTGACCCTGCCTGCGGGGATCTACCTCGTGACCGGGACCGGCTACATCCAGCGTGAAAACTTGACCGCTGGACAGGGCGCCGTTCAGAGGGTCCAGCTACGCCGGGAAGGCATCGCGGAAACTCTCGCGGAACTGGTCATCGAATGCCAGCAGAGCTCGACCGGTGGCGCTGCGGGACGCGCGAGTGCACCCTATGACATCACGCGTCTGATATCCGTGACCGGCACCTTCCAGACGATCAGCCTGTACGCGTACGACGAAACCTCGGGGGCCGGGACCAAGAGCACCGCAAGCGACGGCGCGCTAACCGCGACGCTCGTGGGTGAAGGATTCGGCGCCCTGTAGGTACCGGAATGCGCCAGCATCCAGTCGCCGGCCAGGGCCCATAACGCCTATTTACCGCAGGTCTGCTCAGGCCGCGGTTGCAGCCGGTTCGGATTGCGTGCCCAGCGGCTCAAGCGCCAGCTCGCCATTGACGGCGTCGGCTCGCACCAAGTCCCCTGCCCGAATTTCCCCCTGCAGCAGGGCCAGCGCGAGACGGTCGGTCAGCTGCTTCTGGATCACGCGCCGCAGCGGCCGCGCGCCATAGGCGGGGTCATAGCCGAGGTTGCCGAGCAGCTCGCGTGCCCCGTCAGTCAGCGTCACCTCGACGCCGCGCTCGGCCACGCGGTCGATCACGAGCGCGGCCTGCAGGTCGACGATCTCGGTGAGCTGCTCGCGGCTGAGCGCCTCGAAGCGCACGATGTCGTCTAGGCGGTTGATGAACTCCGGCTTGAAGTGATCGAGCAGCGCCGCGCGGATCTGCGTGTCATCCGAACCGGGGGACTGCGTCCCCTCCCCCACCCTGATGTTCGAGGTCATGATCAGCACCGTGTTCTTGAAGTCGACCGTGCGGCCCTGACCGTCGGTCAGGCGTCCGTCGTCCATTACCTGCAGCAGCGTGTTGAAGACGTCCGTGTGCGCCTTCTCGATCTCGTCGAGCAGCACCACCGCGT
Organism: Solirubrobacteraceae bacterium; assembly: GCA_036561505.1. GTDB lineage: Bacteria > Actinomycetota > Thermoleophilia > Solirubrobacterales > Solirubrobacteraceae > Palsa-744. The sequence continues at coordinate 5,225 of DATBPE010000199.1, read as the reverse complement.
AGGGGCGGCGGCGCACCGCCTCGGTCAGCTGTCCGCCCTCTTCATAGCCCACATATCCGGGGGGCGCACCGACGAGGCGCGAGACGGAGTGTTTCTCCATGTACTCCGACATGTCGATGCGGATCATCGCGTCCTGCGAGTCGAACATGAACTCGGCCAGCGCCCGCGCCAGCTCGGTCTTGCCGACGCCAGTGGGCCCGAGGAACAGGAATGAGCCGATCGGGCGATCGGGGTCCTGCAGCCCCGCGCGCGAGCGGCGCAGGGCGGTGGCGACCGCCTCGACGGCCTCGTCCTGGCCGATGACGCGTTCGTGCAGGCGATCCTCCATGTGAATCAGCTTCGCGGTCTCGCCCTCGAGCAGGCGGTTGACGGGGATGCCCGTCCAGCGCGCCACGACCTCGGCGATGTCGTCGGCGTCGACCTCCTCCTTGAGGAACACCGGCGCGGGGTGCTCGGGGCTGCCGTCGCGCTCGTCCTCGCTCGATTCGCGCTCGGCGAGCCGGCGCTCGAGCTCGGGGATGTCCTGGTAAAGGAGCTTGGAGGCACGCTCCAGATCGGCTTCGCGCTGCGCGCGCTCGGCTTCGGTGCGGGCCTGCTCGAGCTGCTCCTTGAGATCGGAGATGCCCTTGATCGCCTGCTTCTCGTTCTGCCACTGCGCCTTCATCGCCGCCGACTGCTCCTTCAGCTCCGCGAGCTCGCGCTCGATCGCCGCACGTCGCTCGGCGGAGGCCTCGTCGGTCTCCTTGCTGAGCGAGGTGAGCTCGATCTCCAGCTGCATCACGCGCCGGTCGACCTCGTCGATCTCGGTCGGCAGCGAGTCGATCTCTATGCGGATCTTCGACGCCGACTCGTCAATCAGGTCGATCGCCTTGTCAGGCAGGAAGCGATCAGCTATATAGCGGTCCGAGAGCGTCGCGGCAGCGATCAGCGCGCTGTCCTGGATACGCACGCCGTGGTGGACCTCGTAGCGCTCCTTCAGCCCGCGCAGGATCGCGATCGTGTCGGCGACAGAGGGCTCGCCAACCTTGACCGGCTGAAAGCGGCGCTCCAGAGCCGCGTCCTTCTCGATGTGCTTGGTGTACTCATCGAGCGTCGTCGCGCCGACACAGCGCAGTTCCCCGCGGGCGAGCATCGGCTTGAGCAGGTTGGCCGCGTCGACCGCGCCTTCGGCGGCGCCCGCGCCAACGATCGTGTGCAGCTCATCGAGGAACAGGATGATGTTGCCCTGCGCCTCAGACACCTCGCCGAGCACCGCCTTGAGGCGGTCCTCGAACTCGCCGCGGTACTTCGCGCCGGCGATCAGCGAGCCCATGTCGAGCGCGATCACGCGCCGTTCGCGCAGCGACTCGGGCACGTCGCCGGAGACGATCCGCTGGGCCAACCCCTCGACGATCGCGGTCTTGCCGACGCCCGGCTCGCCGATCAGCACGGGGTTGTTCTTGCGCCTGCGTGAGAGCACCTGGATTACCCGCCTGATCTCCTCATCGCGGCCGATCACCGGGTCGAGCTTGCCCTGCTCGGCCGCTTGCGTGAGGTCCTGGCCGAAGCGCTCGAGCGCCTCGTACTTCTCCTCGGGCGACTGGTCGGTGACGTGGTGGGAGCCGCGCACCTCGGCGAGCGCCTGCAAGAGCCGCTCACGGGTCGCGCCGACGCTTGATAGCGCGCGTCCGGCCATGCCCTTCTCATCCGCGAGCGCGAGCAGCAGGTGCTCGGTCGAGACGTACTGATCGCCGAGCTGAGCTGCCTCACGCTCGGCTGCGCGCAGGACCGCGACGAGCTGCGCGCTCAGCCCGGCCGGCTCGGAGGTCGAGCCCTCACCGAGCACCGGCAGCTCCGCCAGCGCATCCTCGACCTGGGCGCGCAAGGGGCCTGGCTGGATGCCGAGCTTGGCGAGCACCGGCAGCACAACACCGCCGGCGGCCGCTGCGCTCGTGGCGGCGCCCACGGAGCCGGCGAGCAGCGCCGCCAGCAGATGGGGCGGGGTTGTCTGGGGGTTGCGGCGCTCTCCGGCCAGCCTGCCGGCCGCGGCGAGCGCCTCCTGAGACTTGATCGTGAAGCGATCAGGTTGCATTTAGATCTGGCCTGGGGAAGGGGGAGCGGGCATCGGCGGCTCGCACGATCTCTCGCCCGCCGCGGTAGGGCACCAGCTCGGCGCGGAACGAGCGGCGCACCTTCTCAAGCTCCTCAGCTAGCTGAACCTGTGCGTGCAATGCCTGCGTCTCGAGCTCCTCGATACGGGCGTTCATCTGCTCGATCTCGGTCTCCAGGTCCAGCACCCGCTCGACGCCGGCGAGGTTCAGCCCGAGTTCCGCGGTCATCTCCTGGATGCGCCGCAGCTTCTCGACGTCCTGCTGGGAGTACAGGCGCGTGCCCTTAGGTGAGCGCTTGGGCTCGATCAGACCGCGTGCCTCGTAGGTGCGAAGGGTCTGCGGATGCATCTCGGCGAGCTCCGCGGCGACGGAGATCATGAAGACGCCGCGGTCGGTCGCGACTTCCACTCGGGTTATCTGCTGGCGTTTGATCACGCGTCACCGCCACTGCTCGAGGTGGAGGAGAAGAGCCGCTCACGCGGATTGCCGTTCATCACCTTGGAGAGTTCCTTCACGGCGGCGCTCTGCTCGTCGGTGAGCTGCTCGGGTACGTCGATCAGAAAGCGGTAGTGGATGTCTCCGCGACCCTTCTTCTGACCCAGCCTTGGTGGGCCCTCGCCACGCAAGCGCTGCACGGTGCCGTGGGTGGTGCCGGGCCGCACGCGCAGTGTCTTTGCGCCGTCGAGCGTAGGAACCTGCACCTCTGCGCCCTGAAGGGCCTCCGGGATCGTGAGGGGGACCTCGACTTCGACGTTCTCGCCCTTGCGCTTGAAGACCGCCGACGGCGTGACCCGAGTGACCACGTAGAGATCGCCCGGGGTGCCACCTTGATGGCCGGGTTCGCCCTTGCCGGAGACGCGGATGCGCGAGCCATCTCTGACTCCCGGGGGAATGTTGACCTTGTAGCGCTTGAGCGCGCGCACCGCCCCCGAGCCATTGCAGGTCGGGCATGGATCCTCGATTACCGTGCCAGAGCCGCCACAGCGCGAGCACGGCTGGGAGATCGAGAACATCCCCTGGCCCTGGGTCTCGACACCACGGCCCTCGCAACGTGGACAGACCTTCGGTGTGGTGCCTGGCTTTGCGCCTGTGCCGTGACAGGTCGAGCACGCCGCCTGCGTGGAAACCGAGAGCGACACCTGCGCCCCGGTGATCGCCTGGTCAAAAGAAATCTGCACCTGCGCCTCCAGATCGCGGCCACGCTCTGGGCGGCCGCGAGGGCGCCGCCCCCGCCCGCCGGAACCTCCGAACAGGTTGGAGAGGATGTCGCCCATCGAGGAGCCGTCGAAGTCAAAGTTCTGAAAGCCACCGAAGCCACCGCCAGCGCCGGCGTTTGCGAACGGACCGGTGCCGTTGTCGTACTGCACCCTCTTCTCTGGGTCGCCTAGTACGTCATGGGCCTGAGAGATCTCCTTGAAGCGCTCCTCAGCCTGCTTGTCGTCGGGGTTGCGATCAGGGTGGTATTGGCGCGCGAGCTTGCGGTATGCCTTCTTGATCTCCTCCGGGGTCGCCTTCTTGTCGACCCCGAGGGTGGCGTAGTAGTCGGGCCGGCCCGCCATGAACGCTCCTTACGCCGCCACCACGACGCGCGCGGGCCGAATCACGGTCCCGTTCAGCTGGTAGCCGGCCTGGTAGACCTCGGCGATGGTTCCGCTCTGGATCCCCTCGACAGACTGCTGAGCCATCGCCTCGTGCAACTCGGGGTCAAACTGCTCCCCGCTGGGAGAGAAGGACTCGATCCCCACACGCCCCAGCGCGGCGGCGAGCTCAGAGCGCACCAGCCGCACACCTTCCAGTAGAGGGTCGTCCTGTGCGGCGGATTCGAGCGCCCGGTCGAGGTTGTCAAGCGCGGGCAGCAGCTCCTTGGCGAGCTTGGCCACACCACGCTCGGCGGCTATCGCTGAGTCGCGCGCCATGCGCTTGCGGTAGTTCTCGAAGTCGGCTTGCGTGCGTTGGGCGAGCGCCAGGTACTCATCGCGCTTGGCCGCGGTCGCAACCAGCTCGTCGAGGTCGCCCTCGAGCTCAGCAGAGCCGTCACCGTCGGTAGGTGAGGCCGTGTCCTGAGCGCCGTCGGCGCTCTCAGTGTTTGCGCGATTCTCAGCGCCCGTGGCGGTAGTGTCTTCTCCCGGCGCGGGGGCGCCGGGAGAAGGACTCTGAACCTGAGATGCGGTGGACGCTGCTGCGGACTGCTCCTCGGCGAGCGTGCTCTCGGGATCGCCGACCATGCTCACTTCTGCTCCTCGACGACCTCGGCGTCGACGACGTCCTCCTCGCTGGCCGCAGAGGAATCGCCGGCGTCTGGCGTGTCGCCGTTGGGTGTGGCGGCTGCCTGCTCCTCTTGGGCGCGCTGATACATCGCCTCGGAGACCGCGTGGAACGCTGTCTGCAGGGTCTCCGTCTTGGCGTTGATAGCCGCCGGATCATCCGACTCGAGCGTCTCTCTGACCTCCTTGATCGCCTCCTCGATACGACCCTTGGAGTCAGAGTCGACCTGATCTCCTAGGTCGACGAGCTGGCGCTCGGCCTGGTAGGCGGCGTTCTCGCCGTTGTTGCGCGCCTCCGCGAGCTCGCGCGCCTTGCGGTCCTCCTCGGCGTGGGACTCGGCGTCGGAAACCATGTTCTTGATTTCCTCCTCGGAGAGCCCCGAGCCGGCCTTGATCTCGATCTTCTGCTCCTTGCCGGTGCCGAGATCCTTGGCGGAGACATTGAGGATGCCGTTGGCGTCGATATCGAAGGCGACCTCGACCTGCGGGATGCCCCTGGGCGCCGGTGGGATACCGGTCAGCTGGAACTTGCCCAGCGACTTGTTGTACTGGGCCATCTCGCGCTCACCCTGCAGCACGTGGATCTCGACCGAGGGCTGGTTGTCCTCGGCGGTCGAGAAGACCTCGCCCTTGCGCGTCGGGATCGTCGTGTTGCGCTCGATCAGCTTCGTCATGACGCCGCCCTTGGTCTCGATGCCGAGGGTCAGCGGGGTGACGTCGAGGAGCAGGACGTCCTTGACGTCACCCGCGAGAACGCCGGCCTGGATCGCGGCGCCGACGGCGACGACCTCATCGGGGTTGACGCCCCGGTGGGGCTCTTTGCCGGTCAGCTCTTTGACCTTCTCCTGGACGGCCGGCGAGCGTGTCATGC
>DATBPE010000198.1:0-12156 GCA_036561505.1 Solirubrobacteraceae bacterium | reverse complement strand
CTGGAGTGACCTATGCGGCAGGTGTTTCGGCGCGCACTCGCACGCAGAGCATGAGTCGGCGGCGTAGGTCATCGAGGGCGAGATGGTGCTCTGGTCCGGCGAGCGGCTGGAGAATAAGGTGGTTGCGGGTCCGGGGGACTTCCTTTACATCCCGAGCGGGTACCGCACCTGGTTGCAAATGCGAGCGATCACGAGCCTGTTGTGGCTGTCCTCGCCCGGACAGACCCAAACGAGTAAGAAGACATGACGGCGTTGCCCGAGCTTGACTCGCTGCCTCACCTGCGAGACGCCTGATCTGGCCTGCGTTTGCGCTATGACCATGCAAGGGTGCAGTGGTCATAGGTCCCCGCGGCCCGCTACTAACGCCAACGCCTACTGCACGGGCTAGGGTCAACCAATGGAACTACGGCGGCTGCAAAGAGGCGAGGGCGCTCGACTACGCGAGGTGCGTCTTCGTGCGCTGCAAGACGCTCCTTACGCGTTCGGATCCTGGTTTGCGCGTGAGGTGGACTATGCCCCTGAGATCTGGGATGACCGTGCTGCTCAGAGCGATGCCGGCACAGTGGGCGTGGTTTACCTGGCCATCGAGGGCGGACAGTGCCTTGGGATGGCAGGCGGATACTTCGCCGGCGAAGACCGCGACGCAGCGAAATTGTGGGGCATGTGGGTTGACCCGGGTGCAAGAGGTCAAGGCTTGGGCCGAAGGCTCGTTGAGGCCGTCAGTGGGTGGACGCGCGACTGCGGAGCGCAGTGCCTGACCTGGCAGTGACCGATGGAGAGAGCTCGCGGCCCGCCACTCAGCTCTATCGCTCACTCGGCTTTGAGGAGACAGGCGAGCAGGAGCGGCTGGACTCTGACCCATCGCTTGTTGCTCTAGTTATGTCTCGTGTGCTCTGATCGCTCTCGGGTGGGCGCTCGTTTACTTCGGCGTGACGAACGAATAGCGTCGGGGGCTCTGTGGGCTTCAGGGTCAATGAGATGCAGGCGGGAACTTCATTTCGAGCTGCGCCCTCGCGCTAGGCTCCCCTGCCCAACCTGCGAACCGAAGGATGAAGATGGCCGAGACCCCGACACTATTCATCTGCAATGGCGATGAAGGCGGCCCACGTATACATCCCTGCCGCCGCGTGCAGGAAGCGCTCCACGCGAAGGGCATCGAGTACGACAAGGTGATCGCCGCCCACGGCAGTCCGATCCCGTTCCTGCGCAAAGGCTCGCGCGAGCAGTTGCGCGAGGCGACAGGGGCGGAAAAACTGCCTGCGCTGAAGCTGACCGACGGCACGGTCATCACCCACTCCCGCGCGATCTTCTCCTGGATCGATCGGCAGAACTGAGTACGGCGGACGTGGTTGACTCCGTACGCTAATCACACCGCCATCCCGACTACAACGGAGAGGGAGGGATTCGAACCCTCGAACGAGGTTACCCCCCGTTACGCGATTTCCAGTCGCGCCCATTCAACCGCTCTGGCACCTCTCCCTAAGTCGATGCTCACGGCTACCGGAAGGCTACGCCACCAACAGTCCGCGCGTGGTCTCGGCACGATATCCTTCGGTATCTGAAGGCCCCAAACCACCGGGAGCTCGGCAATATGCTTCTCGTAGCCAGCGCAGCAGTTACTAAGGACATAGGTCTGATCGCGACTTTCGGCGGGATCGGGGTCGTCGTCAACATCATCATCGTCTACATCGCCATCCAGGTTCGCGGAGAGCGCCAGCAGAACAAGGAATACCTTTCCTCCCGTCCGCCGACGGAGCCATGAGCGGCTCCTGATCTAGACGATGTAGACCGGCGTGCCGACGGGCGTGCGGCTGTAGAGCGCAATCACGTCGGGTATGCGCATCCGCACGCAGCCGTGTGAAGCATCGTGCCCGATCGAGGAATACTCGCTGGGATCGATCCCGTGGATTCCCGCTCCCCCGTCGAAGGACATAAAACGCGCCTTCAGCGGATCCGCCGGTCCTGGCGGAACTACTGTGCCCGCCAGCTTGCCCGCCCACGCTTTCTTGGGCACGTACCACGGCGGATCGACCTGCTTCCATTCGATCTTGTGTAGCCCCGCTGGCGTTTCTAGTCCTTCCATGCCCACTGCAATTTCGTACGTTTTCGCCAGTTTCAGGTGTTCATAGAAGCGCAACCGGAAGGCCGAACGGTCAACGATGATGTAGGCGGGGTATTGAGAAGCCAGTTGGGTGCTACTGACGGTCGGCTCGACCGTGTGGGTCGGGACCGCGACTGAGTGCTTGGCTGAGACATCGATCAGGGCATGCTCGACCCGCGCGGCCAGCCGCCCACTGTCTACCTTCACTCCCGACTGGCCGGAGATCTCCTGTAGCCCACCGGCGCTTGGTTGCACGCTCGCGTTTTGCGCGGATTGGTTCAGGGCGCCACGCACACGAGCCGTCAGGGCACGGATCGCCTGGTGAGAGTAGCTGACCTCGAGCGGGATCTTCCGGCTGATGCTGCCCCCGAACACTCCACGGATGGTTCGCGAGAAGATCGATCCGCCTCTGCTCGCGCTCACGGCTTGGTTGACCATGTCGTTGGCATCGATGGTGAGACTGGTTGAACGAGGCGTCAGATGCCAAGTGTGGTTGCCAGATCTGACCGTGACCGTGCGGTTCAGAGGTGCGATCAACTCGGCCTGGACCTTCTTGCGAGCAGCCGACTTACTCAACCCGCCGACATCCACGCCAGCGATCTGAACGCCCTTGGCTATCTGTTCACGCTGGGAGTGGTCATAGACGAACATCGCCGCGAAAAGCACCAACAGCACGCCAAGAAAGACGGCGAGCAGCGGCATGGCGCGACGAGAGGCGAACACGTTCATTTCACGCCGCAGATAAAGCTGCTCAGATGGGGTCTGCGGCGCATCCGAACATTTTAGCTTCGGAGCGGTAGCACAAATTCGGCTGCAACAGACCGTTCGTGACAGCCGCGGAAGGCCTCCTTTTCCCGCAGGCCCCCCTCCTCGCTTGGCGACATCAACGACTTCTGTCTCGTGCTGAGGTGTCTTCTCGGACCGGTGTTGGTCTACTAGCCTTTAGCGCGTCATCCTGGAGGGTGCTAGCAGCGGTTGAAGTGCGACACGAGGCGAGTGCGACGCGCTGCTCTGGCAGTTGCGGGTCTAGGCGCAAGGGCTCACGCCGCGCTGGTTGTATCTGTCGAGTGACCGCGCGGCGATCACGAGCGGAGGGGGAGAGATTCGAACTCTCGGTACGCCGAATGACGTACAACAGCTTTCGAGGCTGCCGCATTCAACCGCTCTGCCACCCCTCCGGGTGCTTAGCAGCAACGATCAAGGCTAATGGATCGGCCACGAGTCCGGCGGCTCAGCGGGTCCAGAGCTCAGTTGCCGTCTGGATCGCCCGAGAGGACGATCATCCAGCGATCGGGCGTCGCGGCGGACTCCTTGACCCGCCGCGAGTTCATCCCTGCTTACCACGACTGTTCCTCACTTAACTAGTGAGATTGTACGCCCGACGACCGCCAACGTCTAGGTGGAGTTCGAATCCCGACTACCGTGGAGACCGGGACGACCTGCGAACCCAATTTCGCCTTTGAAAAGCCATATTCGGGCTCTTTTGGAGCGGTCGAGCTGGGCTGGCCTGCCGGGTCGGTCGTGGTCGTCGGGATTGACGGCGATGGCTTGGAGCTGGCTCCGGACCTCCAGCGGATCGCTCTGGTTGGTCGCAGGTCGGCCGCGACGGGCCGTTAGCTGATCTGTTCGGCCAGGGCGACGATGATACCCGCGGGGCCGCGGAGGTAGCAGAGCCGGTAGCTGTCCTCGTACTGCACCACCTCGCCGAGGAGTTCGGCAGTGTGGGCGCGCAGGCGGGCGACGGTGTCGTCAATGTCGTCGACGGCGAACATGACACGATGCAGGCCCAGCGTGTTGGGCGGCGGGTTCTCCGGCTCGGCACCGACCGCCGCGGGGGCGTGGTACTTCGTCAGCTCCAGCTTGCTGTGACCGTCCGGGGTCCGCATCAGCGCGATGTCGCTGCGGACGCCGTCGAGTCCGACAGTGCGGTCCGCCCAGAGGCCCTCGATCTGCGCTTTGCCTTCCAGCTCCATGCCAAGCTCGGTGAAGAACGCGATGGCGGCATCCATGTCTTCGACGACAATGCCGACGTTGTCCATCCGCTGAATCGTCATGCGCTCGACTGTAGCGACACGACGGCCCCAGCTACAGCGTCGACCGGCAGCGCCGTTCAGTCGTCCTGGGCTGTTGCATGACGCGCCGGCGCGGATCTCGGGGAGGCGACGTCATCGAGCTAAGCTCGTACGGGTCGTTTGGGATCTCCAGTCCAGGTGACCAGCCAGGTCGTCTTTCCTATACGAAAGAATGAGTCCAATGTCCGAGTCAGACCCTCCCGAGGAGCCGGAGCAGAGCCCAGCCGAGCAAGGCCCGAACATCATGATGCCGCCGGAGGAGTTTGCCGGCAGATGGGCTAATGCGGCGGCGATCGCACGTACGCCGCACGAGTTCACGCTCGACTTCATGCGGATCGGACCTCAGGGTCAGCAGGGGATGGTCGTCTCGCGTGTCTCGTTCTCGCCGTTGCTCGCCAGCCAGCTGCTGGACTTGCTCAATGAACAGTGGCGGGCTTACACTGAGGAATCGGGAATTCCGCCCGAAGGGGAGTAGTGATGACCGAACGCGATCCGTTCGAGGACGCCCAAGAAAAGCCCGAGTGCACCAAGGTCCAGCTGCGGGGGCCGAACGTAACCAACTCATTGGACAAGCCGCCCCGCCAGGACGCGCTGAAGGCCCAGGAGGCTGCGATCCGCAAGCATCTGCAGGAGCAGAGGGACCAGTCGGATAGCTAGCGGTAACTCCTGAGTGAGTTGATCGCATTCGAGGAGCTCCCCGGGTGGGATTCGCGCCGACTGCAACCGGATCGTTCATCGATTGCCTGCAGAGTGTCCCGGTCGGATCCACCGGTCGGTATGGGTTATGTGAGTACGGCGCCCTCCAACCCTCAGCGTACCCATCGCTATGCCCGTGAGAGCACCGAGCAAAAGACGCCGCCCGAGTCGGCCCGTCAACTGCTGGTCGGCTGGGCCAACGAGCAAGATGGCTGGGTGCGCGAACTGGTCGGGGAGGTGCTCACCCGCCGAGAAGTGATCAAAGACGAGGGACTTGAGCGCGTCTTTACGCGCTTTCTGGCCGAGAACAAACTGAGCGAGGAGGAGGCCCAGACGGTGCCCTGGATAGAGCGGGGCGCAGAGGCCGATCAATGGGAGGCGGAGCTGAAGCTCAACGTTCTCAGCGACGTCCAGTCGGTCAACGCGCTGGCTGGCTCTCAGACGATCGAATTCAACCCCAGTCTCACTGTCTTCTTCGGAGAGAACGGCAGCGGCAAGACCGGTTACACGCGCATCCTCAAGCGTCTGTCCGGGTCTCGCACAGTGGCTCCGATACTCCCCAACGTGTACAAGCCAGGCAATGGCAACTGGCCGCAGGTGAAGATCTCCTATGCGCTGGCCGGCGAGCAGCGTGTGCTCGAGTGGACCAACAACGAGCCGGTGGCTGAGCTAACTCGAATAGCCGTCTTCGACGACGGGGCCGTGAAGGTGCACCTGGACGGAGATCTCTCCTATCTGTACACGCCGGGTGATCTCGTGCTCTTCCCGGGTGTGGCCGCCAGCATCAACCAGGTGCGCTCGCGAATCGAGCAGGAGATCGTCAAGCGTCGCCCACCCAGCGGCCGCTTCACCGGCCGCTTCACCCCCGGCACTCAGGTGTTCAAGATCGTCCAGGAGCTGGAAGGTCATACCGATTCGCTGGCGTTGACCGATTCTCTGGAGCTGGTTCAGCTTGCCACCATCAGCGCTCAGGAAGCCGCGTCGCTCGAGCCGCTCGCCACGCGTGTCCAGGCGCTGCAGGCACAGACGCTTCCCGCCCAGCTCACGGTCGAGCAGCTGCGCCGAGACCATTACAAGCGTCTGATTGCCTCCGCCGCAAAGGTCATCGCCTTCGACTGGGAGGCCTACAACAACGCGATCGCAGACGCCAAGGACGCCGAGGAGCGCTATCGGCAGCTGGCCGGCAGGCTGTTCAGCCAGGCCGGAATCCAGGGCGCCGACGCGGAGGTGTGGAAGAGCTTTTTGCTTGCCGGTGAGACTTACCGCGAGCACGTGGCCGGCGAGTCCTATCCCTCTGAAGGGGACGTCTGTCTGTATTGCCGCCAGGGGTTGGGGGAGCAGGCGCTGGCGCTGCTGCGTAGCTACCACGAGTTCGCCAACGACGAACAGCGACGGCGATTCGCCGACGCACGTGCTCGGGCGGCCGCGCTGTCGCGCGAGCCCCTGAGTGTCGACCGCGTTCGTCTCGGCGAAGAGCTGGCCTCTCAACGCGGTGACGGGTCGGCCGCCGCAGCGATCCAGAGCACGATAGACATGCTCACGGCGCTGGAGACTCAGCAGGGCGCGATCCTCGCCGGCGAGTCGGTGCAGTGGACCGAGTTGTACGGGTTCGCGCTGCTCGTGACGCGTGAGTGCAAAGCCGCGCTTCAGGCCAGCGAGAAGCTGATCGGCGATCTGAGTAGCAAGGCTGAGAAGCGTCTGCAGGCGCTGGAACTCGCCAAGGCGCAATATGCCCAATTGAAGGATCGCATCGAGTTGGCGAGCTGCTTCAACGACGTCACCGCGCATGTCCAGGACGCTCGCTGGGTGGCACGAGCACAAGAACTGGCGAGCCGCTTCGGTGCTCTGCAACGCTCCTTTACCCAGATAGCCAAGGCCGCTGGGGAGCAGTTCATCAACGGAGACTTCTCCAAGCGATTCGCCGAGGAGTGCCTGACTCTCAGCGCACCCTCGGTGCGCCTGGAGTTCCCGGGCCGCCAAGGCCGCACCGCACGTCACAAGACGATCGCCAACAAACAGAAGCTCTCCGCGGTTCTCTCTCAGGGAGAGCAGCGTCTGATCGCTCTGGCCGACTTTCTGGCGGAGGCGCTGATGCGACCGAGCGGCGCTCCGCTTGTATTCGACGATCCCTCTAGCGGCTTGGACCGGTCGCACGCGGGCGCCCTGGCCGATCGGCTGGCCAGGCTGTGCGGTGAGCGCCAGGTGATCGTGTTCACGCACGACATCTGGTTCGTGGGAGAGCTGCTCGGCCGCCTCAACCACGATCGCGCCCGCTACACCCACTACCAGATCACCGACACGCCCGAAACCGGCGTGGTCCATCCCGTCGGCGATCAGGAGCCCCCCGACGGGCTCTATGCCATGGCGGCCGCCCAGGTCCCCCCGGTCCAGGGTTAGTCCGTCGAGCTCTCTGGCGCGGCCACGGCGAACACTATGTGCCGGCGTGCGACCGCCATGAACGCGTGTCGCTCGACCCGGCCTCCGTCGAGCGGCTCCAGGGTCACGTCGGTCACCGTGAGAAAGTCCCGCTCGGAGGCGTTTAGGACATCCGAGACGCGACTGCGGTAGCCCTCCCGCGCGAGCGTGATGTCGCCTTCGATCCGATGTCTGGTGGTGTCGATGCGGATGCGCTCGCGACGGGCGTCCATGCCCGCGCCGTCAGGCTCGGAGGGGTCCGTGAGGGCCTGGGCGTCGCTCACACGGCTGATTATTCCTGAAAATCGCCGCTATGGAGCGACGATCGCAAACGCCACAGCTCCCGCCGGTGCCGAGGGGGCGGCGGCGTTGTAGGTGGTCACCTCGAATTCGGCGGCCGAGCACGGGCTCGAGTGCTGAGCGGTGAGTGTGGCGATCGGGACCACGCCGCTTGCGCTGTAGCTGCTCTCGCCGCTGACGGCGGCGGGCTCGTGCGTGGGATCCACACCGGCCGCAGGGGTCAGGCAGTAGACACCGGTGGCGGGGCTGCGCACGCTGGTGAAGCCGGCGTTTTGCACTAGGCCCGCGGATGAGGCGGTGGCGCTGACCGCGGCGGGGTTCACCACTGCGTAGGCGCGGCCACCGACACCGGCCGGACCCGGGGTACCCTGCGGCCCGGTGGCACCGGTTTTGCCCGCCGATCCGGTTTTGCCGGTGGACCCCTTGAGTCCCTGAAATCCCCTGGGGCCGGTGGCGCCGCGGGGTCCTTGGGGGCCGCGCGGTCCGCGGATCAGGCACTCGCGCACGCGATGTGGGTGGTGCACGGTGAAGCAGCGGCTTGCGGTGTGAGCCCGCGGGCTGCTCGTTCCGGCGAGCGCCGGCATGGCGACTGTCATCGCCGCGATCGCGGCGGGGGTGGCGAGTGCGCTGAGCATCAGGCGGCGGTGCATGCTGTTAGCCCCTTCTCTTTAGTTCGCAGGTCCACTTCTCCAGAACACACCCGCAAGGCGCACGGAGCGCAACTGCTGGAATCGATCTCCTGGTGGCGTGTGCCGCGGGACTCAGGCGACCTGCTGGGGGGTGCGCGCGGTCAGGCCTGCGCGCTCGACGGGGCGACGAGGGAGCTGAGGGTCATCGGGCGCGTTTCGCTCTTCGCGCACGATGTACAGCGGCCGGTGCTTGACCTCGTCGTAGATGCGCCCGACGTACTCGCCGATGACCCCGAGCGCGATCAGCTGGATCCCACCGATCAACAGGACGAGGATCGTGAGAGTACCGAAGCCGGGGAGGTAGGAGTCGGTGATGCGCAGGCCGAGAACCACGGGGATCGCGATGAACGCGACGCTCGCGGACAGGAGGCCGGCGTACGTGGCGAGTTGCAAGGGGAGATGCGAGAAGGAAGCGATCGCGTCCAAGGAGAAGCGCAGCATCTTGCGCAGCGTGTACTTGGTCTCCCCGGCGTGTCGGGGGTCGCGCTCATAAGGCACCGCTGTCTGCGTGAAGCCGACCCAGACGGTCATGCCACGCAGGAAGCGCGAGCGCTCGGTCATCGCCAGCAGGGCGTCCAGCGCGCGGCGGTCGAGCAGCCTGAAGTCGCCGGAGTTTGGCTCCAGATCGACCTGGGCGAGCTTGTCAAAGAGCTTGTAGAACCAGGAGGCTGTGGCAAGCTTGAACGCGGTCTCGCCCTCGCGCTGGCGGCGCACGGCATAGACGACGTCTGAGCCCTCTTCCCAGCGCGCGATCATGGTGGGAATCAGCTCCGGCGGATCCTGCAGGTCGGCGTCGATCATCGCCACGACATCGCCGAGCGCGTGCTCGAGGCCCGCCGTCAGTGCCGCCTGGTGTCCGAAGTTGCGCGAGAGATGAACGACCCGCACACGCGGGTCGGTGTCGGCGATCCGGTTCAGTAGCTTCGGCGTCGCGTCGGTGGAGCCGTCGTTGACGATCACCAGCTCGAAGTTGTAGTCGGCCACTGCGGCGCACGTACGCGTCACGAACAGCTCGACGAGCTCCTCCTCGTTGTAGACGGGCGCAACCACGCTCAGTAGCTGCGGCCGCCGTTGTTCTAGATCGGACATGATGGTTAGAGGATCGCTGATCTTCCGCGGTAAGAAAAGACTACGGGAGGAGTATGTGGCGGCGATTAGCCTCAGCTAATCAAGACTTAACTAAACCCTATGTATGTGCGTAACCATTGTGTTCAAAGCTCGTTCATTCTGCTGTAGAGCATGTCGATCGAACTCCCGAGATCACGCATACGCAAGCGCCTGCCCCAGACGAGGATGGCGCTGATCGCGCAGTTTTTCAAGTTCGGTGTCGTGGGCGTCTCAAATACGCTGCTGTTCTTCTTGACCTACACCTTGCTGTTGAAGGGTTTGGGGATGTGGTATCTGGCGGCCTCGGCGATCGCCTTCGCGGTCGGCGCCACCAACGGCTTCTTGCTCAACCGGCGCTGGACCTTTCGCGAGCACGTCGGCGACGCCCTGACTCCGGTGCGCTGGTTTGTGGTGCAGGGCTGCGGCCTGGGACTCAACGAGGGTCTGGTCTACCTGTTCGTCGACGGTATCGGCCTGGGCAAGCTCGTCGGTCAGATACCTGCGACGGTGATCGTGACGGTGCTCACCTTCTTCGCCAATCGCGCCTGGACCTTCCGGATAGCTCAGCCGGCGCCCGACACCGCCAGCTAGATCTCTAGCCGAAGACCGCCAGCAGCGAGAGTCCGGCGGGGATTCCCAGTCCGCGCCTGATCACCGCGGCCTCCAGGTCCAGCGGCCGCTGGAGCAGCCAGTTCACCGGCGCTGGTGGAACCCACAGATCGAGGCTCGAGTTCGTCGCCTTGGGGGTGAAGCGGTCCAGCACCCGCAGCGTCATGGCGACCGGCAGCAACAGCGAGTTGAAGTGGGTGGTGCGCTCACAGCGCCAGCCGGCGGCGGTGCTCGCCTGCAGCAAGGTCTTGCGGCTGTAGCGGCGGTGGTGGTGGTTGATCTCGTCGTGGCTTGACCACAACCACTGGTAGGCGGGTACGGTGACCAGCAAGTGGCCGCCCGGAGCAACCACTCGGCGCAGCTCCCGCAACGCTCCCACGTCGTCCTCGAGATGCTCGATCACGTCCAGGCAGACCGCCAGGTCGAAGCTGTCGTCCTCTAGCGGCATCTGCATGAGTGAGCCTTCGAGCACCTCGCCGACATCCCGCTCGCGCGCCAAGCGAACGCTTGTCGAGGACAGCTCTACCCCAGTCACCTTCCCGTAGCGCGCCAGCTCGATCATGTTGCGTCCCGAGCCGCAGCCGGCGTCGAGCACCCTGGGCTGGCCGGCCATATCCATGCGCTCGATCACGTCGGCCAGTACTCGCCGGCGCCCCCGGTACCACCAGTGGCGCTCCTCGGCGCGATGTGTCTGTAGCTCGTACTCCCGCTCCATTGCCCTGGGCATCTTTCCTGAACGCGATCTGTCACGCGGTCCGCCCACCGGCCCAATGTAGAAGTCAAACCTTGATAAAAAGTTTGGCATGCCATAATATATGTTTCATGGCTACCCAAGATCTCACGCGATCTTCCGCAGTGGAGGATTACTGCAAGGCGATCTTCACCCTGGAATCACGCAGCGATGAGCCGGTGTCCACCAACGCTTTGGCCGAGCGCTTGAGCATCACCGCTGGATCGGTTTCGGCGATGCTGCGCAAGCTCGGCGAGTTGGGGTTGACGACCCACCTGCCCTATCGAGGCGTGCGGCTGACCAAGCAGGGCCGCAGAGTGGCCCTCGAGGTGATCCGTCACCACCGGCTGCTCGAGCTGTTTCTCGCCGAGACACTGCAGATGCCTTGGGACCGCGTGCACGCCGAGGCCGAGGTGCTCGAGCACGTGATCTCAGAGGAGCTCGAGCAGCTGATCGCCGCCAAGCTCGGAGACCCGACGCTGGACCCCCACGGCGACCCGATTCCCAGCGCCGAGCTCGAGCTGCGCGAGCCTGAGACGTTTTCTCTCGACAGCCTCCGCGAGGGCGACGGCGGTGTGTTCGTACGCGTCTCCGACGCCGATCCGGAGATGCTCCGCTACCTCTCAGAGCGCGGAATATCCCCAGGTGATCACCTGCTGGTGCGCGAACGCCAGCCCTTCGGCGGGCCGCTGTTCGTGAGCTTCGGTAAGCACGAGCACGCCATCGGCGGCCAGCTCGCTCACGCGATGCGCGTCGAGCTCGACACGCAGCGGGGCGCCGCAGTCGATTCAGCGGGCGGCTGGAAGGCTGGGCAAGAACACCTTCGCCCAGGCCGGGGGGCCGTGGCTTGAGTCCGGTGGCGCCCCAGCCGGCACCGGTGCTCGAGGGCGCGGTCGGAGGGGTGCCCGAGTCTGTACTCGCTCCCAGTCACCTGGACACACTGCTGGCCAAGGGTCGCCTGCGTGCGACGCTGGCGATGCTCGGCCCGGCCTTCGTGGCCGCTATCGCCTACGTGGACCCGGGCAATTTCGCGACGAACGTGGAAGGGGGCGCGCGTTTTGGCTATGAGCTGTTGTGGGTGGTGCTGGCGGCCAACCTGATCGCCATGCTGATCCAGTATCTCTCGGCGAAGCTTGGGATCGTCACCGACCGCAGCCTGCCCGAGCTCTGTCGCGAGCGCCTGCCCCGTTCGCTGTCCTGGGGGTTGTGGGTGCAGGCTGAGATCATCGCGATGTCCACCGACATCGCCGAGTTCCTGGGTGCCGCGCTCGGCTTGAACCTGCTGTTCGGTGTGCCGCTACTGCCCGCGGGGCTGATGACGGGTGTGATCGCGTTCGGGATCCTCGAGCTGCAGACGCACGGCTACCGCCGCTTCGAGCTGGCGATCTCGGGGCTGCTGGCGATCATCTTCGTGGGCTTTCTATATGAGGCTCTGCG
>DATBPE010000197.1:0-10915 GCA_036561505.1 Solirubrobacteraceae bacterium | reverse complement strand
ACTACAGCCAGCCCTGCCGCACGAGCGAGTCGGTTGACCTGCCGATCAATACCACGACGCTTCCCAACGGCCAGCACACCTTGAAGGTCTTGGTGCAGGATGCCGCCGGCAACTCAGCGGTCGGCTACGACGGCACGATCTCAACAAAGCAGCCGTCGAATAGCTCACTCGGAGCGCTCCCCGGCTCTGGCACGACCGGAAGCTCGCCAGCGACGCCAGCCGCTGTAGCGAACGGGGCGACGGCGAGCCGGACGGCGCAGCTCAATCTCGGCGTCAAGCACAGGATCACTCGCACCTACTCCCACCGCGCGTTTCGAGCCGCGGGACGCCTGCTCGACGGCCAGGGTCATCCGATCGCCGGCGCGACGCTGGATGTGCTGCAACAGGTCAACGGCTCGCCGACAATGGCGGTCATCGGGCACGCCAAGACCCGTGCAAATGGGACGTTCGCAGCGGCGGTGCCCGGTGGCCCCAGCCGGACGGTAGAGGTCGCCTATCGCGCGTTCTCCACAGACGCGAGCTATGCCAGCACGGCGAAGATCGCCGAGGCGGTCAACGCCGGTGTGAAGCTCACCGTGAGCCCACGCAGGACGGGCTCGGAAGGGACCATCACGCTCAGCGGGCACGTACTCGGGCCGGTCCCCGCCCAAGGGGTCGCTGTCGAGCTGCTTGTCCACTACCGCGGCCGATGGGAGCCGTTCCGAGTCCCGCAGACGGATTCGCGTGGTCGCTTCGAGGTCGTCTACCAGTTCCAGGGCGGCGTAGGGCACTTCCCGTTCCGGGCGTTGGTGCTCGGTGGCCAAACCGGATTCCCATTCGCACACGGAGAAAGCAGAGCGGTCAATGTCACCACGAACTGACAGCAAGATCAGACTCGCTCCGCGAGGCGTGGCCGGGCTGTGGCTCGCGGCGTTGGGGTGCGTGGTGTTGATCCTCGCGCTCTGCACGTCGAGCGCTCGGGCGGGCACATGGACGCTGGTTTCGTGTACGCAGCCTGACGGTCATCCCGCCCCGACCGATGGGTGGAGCACGAGCGCGACCGGAGCTGTCGGCCCCTACAGCGGCGACACCAATACGTGCGCTCAGGGCGGAGACCTGAGCGCCGTGACCAGCGGTGAAGCACCGCAAGGCGCCTACGAAGGGCCTGAGTGGGTGTTCACCGCACCGGCCGGCTCGACGATTGCGGGCGGCAGCATCACCGCGACCTTGACCTCTCCGCATGGCCAGGCATGGCTAGGTACGCCGAGCGGGAGCTATGACTCTGCCGACGTGTTGGCGAACTGCCAATACAACGCCGCCTGTGGCCAGAGCGGCACGCTGAGCGGGGCGTTCCCGATTACGCACGTCGGCGGGACGACTCTCTACGCCGTGGCGGTGTGCGTTGGTCCCTATGAAGGCGCAACGTCATGTCCGGCCACCGGAGGGCTCGACGCTGGCATTTATGTCAGCAGCGCGGCCATCGCACTCGCTAACGGCGCGACGCCGGCAGCGAGCGGATTTGGCGGCACGCTGCTGAGCCCGAACGCTCAGGGCACGCAGGAACTCACATTCCTGGCAAGCGATCCAGGCGGCCCCGGCGTGTATCTCGTGACCGCCCAAATCGACGGCAAAACCGTCTACTCGGGCACGCCTGACAACAACGAAGGGCGGTGCATCCCGATCGGCGCGACCGTCGGCACGCTGATGTTCGATCACAGCCAGCCCTGCCGCGCAAGCGAGTCGGTCGACTTGCCGATCAACACCTCGACGCTCGCCAACGGCCAGCACACCTTGAAGGTGACAGTCGAGGACGCCGCCGAGAACGCAAGCGTGGTCTACGACGGCACGATCACCACACAGCAGCCGTCGAACAACTCGCTCGGCGCGCTGCCCGGCCCTGGCACAAGCGCGAGTGCGACCCTCGCGCGAGGACTCGGGCAGCCGAACGGCATCGCAGCCAGCGAGGGAGCGCGTCTGCGCCTTGGTCAGCGCGCCCGGTTGACGCGCAGCTTCGCCAAGCGCGCGCTGCGACTCTCCGGCCGCTTGGTGAACGCGCAGGGCCAGCCGATCGGCGGCGCGACGCTCGACCTGTTGCAGCAGACCGGCGGCTCGCCGGGCCTCAAGTTGATCGGTCACGCGAAGACGAGCGCTACCGGGACGTTCGTGGCGAGCACGCCGGCTGGGCCGTCGCGGACGATCGAGGTGGCATACCGGGCGTTCTCCAGCGACGGCGCCTACGCAGCGACGGGCAGGATCGTCGAGTCGGTCCAGGCTGGCATACAGCTTGGCATCAGCCCACGGCGCACCAGCCCCGAAGGGGCGATCACGCTCACCGGGCGCGTGCTCGGCCCGGTCCCAGCGCAGGGTGTGAGCGTCGATCTGCTCGTCCACTACCGCGGACATTGGGAGCCGTTTCGCACTCCGAGAACGGACGCGGCTGGTCGCTTCACCGTCGTCTATCAGTTCGAGGGCGCGCGGGGGCGTTTTCCCTTCCGCGCGGAAGTTCCTCCGAGCCAGGCCGACTTTTCATTCGTCCGCGGATTGAGCGGGGTGGTCGATGTTGTCACCAACTAGCACTCTCACCAGGCGTTTCGCCGGCCGCGCCCTGACGGCTGCCGCCGCCCTGCTGTTCGCATCGGGCTTGGCGCTCCCTCCGAGTGCAAGCGCCGGCACATATCCGATGTATCAGTGCGCCCCCGGCGTACCGGCGGTGTCGCCAGGCTGGAGCGTGTTCGCCAACAACACCAACGCCAACACGGTGCTCTCGAACACATGCTCAGCCGGCGGCAGCATCGGCGACTACGTTTTCACGAACCGCACGGCTGGCGCCGTGACCGAGAACGGCGAAAACGGAAGCCAGGTCGGGCTCCAGATCGACGTGCCAAATAGCGTGCCCGGCGTCACGATCCACGCGATCAAAGCGGAGGTCATCGGCTCCGCCGTCACCGGCGACGACGCCTTCCTCGAGTTCTCCGCCGGTGGCGAGTCCCTTCCAGGTGCCGCAGAGCTTCCCTACGGCGGTGGTAGTGACTACACCGCAACCGAAAGCTGGACGCTGCCGCAGGGGGCGCGTGACTTCGAGGCATACGTGAATTGCAGCACCGACCGCAGCTCGCCGACGTGCGACTTCGCCGACTCGATCGCCGTTCCCGCGCTCACCAACATCACCCTGAGCCTTGAAGACAACACGCCGCCGACTGTGGGCGGCGTAAGCGGGCCGCTCGCGGCAGCCGCAGCCGCCGATGCGTCGGTGGCTGGCTCACAGCCGATCAGCTTCACGAGCACCGACGCAGGCAGCGGCATCCGCACGGCAACATTGACACTCAGTCCGCTGAACGGTGGAACGGCCTACGTTCACACCTTCGCTTTCTCCGGCGAATGTACCTACGACTCTTGGAACGCCTGCCCGCTGACGGAGACCGTGAGCGGCTTCGCGGTCAACACGGATGCGCTCGCTAATGGCGCCTATGCGGCCAGCCTGGCGGTCACAGACGCCGCCGGAAACGTCATCAACGACGCGCTCGGCTCGGTCACTGTCAGCAACCCCGTGGCGACGGTGAGTAGCCTTGGCGCGCTGCCAGGCCCCGGCACGAGCAGCTCGCACACCGGCTCGGGGGGTGGTAGCCCGAACGGGACGGCCGCGAGCGAGGGAGCGCACTTGCAGCTCGGTGCGCGCTCCCCGATCCTTCGCGCCTACGCCAAGCGAGCCGTGCGAATCACGGGCCGCCTGCTCAACGCTCAAGGGCTGCCGATCGCGGGCGCTTCCCTGGACGTGCTGCAGCAGGTCGGAGGCTCGACACTGGAACTGATCGGGCACGCCCGCTCGGGCTCCAATGGGACGTTCGTGGCCACCGTGCAGGGCGGGCCTTCACGGATGGTTGAGATCGGCTATCGCGCGTTCTCGGCTGACGGCTCATACTCGGCGATGGGGAGAGTCCTAGAGTCGGTGCGCGCTGGCGTGAAGCTCGCCGTGAGCCCGCGCATAACCGGCTCGCAAGGCACGATCACTCTCAGCGGGCGCGTGCTCGGGCCAGTCCCAGCGCAGGGCGTCGTCGTGGAGTTGCTGGTTCACTACCGCGGGCGTTGGGAGCCGTTCCGTGATCCTCGCACGGACTCGCACGGACGATTCCGCGTCGTCTACCAATTCCAGGGCGGGACCGGGCGGTTCCCATTCCGGGCGTTGGTGTTCGGGAGCCAGGGCGGCTTTCCATTCGCACTCGGCGAAAGCAGGGCGGTCAATGTCACCACTAACTGATACCTCGGCGCCGACTGCTGCCGCACGCAAGCGATGGGGCGCGGCACCGGGCCGCTGGCGGGGATACCTGACACTTGTCGCGCTGCTTTGCGGTGTCGTGGGAATGACGCTCGTGCCAAGTGCGAGCGCGGGAACGTATGTGATCGACAACTGCCCGTCGGCGGGCAACGGCGACGCCGGCTCGTGGACTGTCTTTGGCAGCCCGCAAAACGTGAAGGGAACGTGCAGTGGTGGCGTGGGCGACTACATCGGGCCAAGGGGCGGCAGCATGAGTCCAGGCGCTACCGCGGGCGTACAGATCGGCGTACCGGCTGGGAGCGGCATCACGATCACAGAAGCGAAGATTTGGTGGCAAGTCTCACATCAGGTCTCTGGCGCCGACACCTTTGCCATAGCCGCAGACAACGACGGCGCGGTAGGTGAAAGCCTGACGCCGCTCACGAGCCCTCAACCCAACACGTTCGTGCTGCCGTCGACAACGACTGAGCTGACTCTCGCCAACTACTGCTCCAACGACGACGCAGGCGCCGGATGCACATTCGGCTCTGGCGAGAACAACATCCTCGAGCTATACGGAGCGCGGCTAACGCTCGATGACAGAACGCTGCCGAGCGGCACGGTGACGGGCGGTGGACTTGCCAGCGCAGGGACAGTCTCGGGCACCGCCTCGGTCAGCTACCAGGCGGCGGATACCAGCTCAGGCGTCCGGCTCGTCCAGCTTCGCGTTGACGGCGAACCCGTGGCGGAGAAGGACTACATGGCGAGCTGCTCTTACACGAACTTCCAGGCGTGCCCTCCGGGCGTCTCCGACACGGTTAGCTGGAACACGGCCACGGCCGCGAACGGTCAGCACCGTGTGGAACTCGTTGTCGAGGACGCAGCGCAGAACACGAGCGTCATATACAGCGGAGAGGTCAATGTTCAGAACGGCGCGCAGGCGGCATCGCTGGGTGCGCTGCCCGGTCCTGGGAGTACGCACTCGACCATGCTCGGCGGTGGAAGCCCGAACGGAACGAGCGCGAGCGAGACGGCCAAGTTGCGGCTCGGACTGAGGCGGGCGGTCACGCGCACCTACGCGCACCGTGCGCTTGTGGTCGGCGGACGCCTGCTCGACGGCCAGGATCAGCCGATCGGGCACGCGACCCTGGACGTTCTGCAACAGGTCGGTGGGACGGGGACTCCGCAACTCCTGACTCACGCCAAGACGGGCTCTGATGGGACGTTCAGGGTCCGGGTGTCGGCGGGGGCGTCTCGGTCTATCGAGATTGCGTATCGCGCATTCTCAAGCGACCCCGGCTATGCGGCCATAGCCCGCGTCAAGGAGACCGTCGACGCTGGCGTTCGGCTTAACGTCAGCCCCACCCACACCGGCTCTGCCGGGAGGATCACGCTCACCGGCACTGTCGCGGGACCGATCCCGCAGCAGGGCGCGATCGTGAATCTGCTTGTGCATTACCGTGGCCGCTGGGAGCCGTTCAGGACGCCGCGGACCAACAGCCACGGCCGCTTTAGCGTGCTCTATCAGTTCCAGGGCGGCGTTGGCCGCTTTCCCTTCCGGGCCGAAGTCCCTGCGGGCCAGGCAGGGTTTCCCTTCGGCAGCGGCAACAGTCGGGTGGTAGATGTCAGCACCAACTAAGCGGACTCGGCGTGTGTTGATGATGTTCCGGCGTAGCCGGACCTACATCGGCGCGGCATGTCTCATGCTCGCCCTGCTCCCGGCGGCGGCCCGTTCGGAGACAGGCATCACCACCCAAGCAGTCGCGGATAACGGAGCTTTCCTTCCATACGCCCCTCCACCGGCGCAGCTCGCGGGCCTATGCCTGGTTGATACGGGTGTGAATCTCAACCCGGATACTGAAGGCGTCGTGGTGGAACGAACAGCGCTCGACGGCGGCTCGGGGGAAGACGTGTCCTCGACCATGCACGGGACCGTCCTCGCCATGATGGCGGGGGCGCCCGCGAATGGCTGGGGTATGGTCGGCACGGCACCCCGAGCGATCCAGATCGTTTCAGTGCGAATCCTTGAGCCGGGGCAGACGACGTTTCCATTCAGCGCATATGCAACGGGAATCGACGCTTGCCTACGTGTGCGCTCTCACCGCAACGTGCGTGTCATCAATCTCTCACTTGGAACTTCTGAATCACCATCGGGCCGGGACTACGAAATGCTCGGCAACGCAGTTCAAGAAGCCAGCGATTATGGAGTTGCGGTCGTCGCAGCCGCGGGCAACGACGACGGAGGCGCCGTGGAGTACCCCGCCGCGTACCCTGGAGTGCTATCGGTCGGCGCGACTGACACGCAGGGCGGTGGGTTCTGTTCCTTCTCCAACCGCGGCGAAGGACTGCGGCTGCTCGCACCCGGCTGTGATCTCGATGGCGCGGACCCCCTAGCCGGCACTCCGAACTACAACTACTGGCAGGGAACGAGTGATGCGTCGGATATTGCAGGGGCAGCGCTCGACGCACTCGACTCCTATCAGCCAGGATTGTCGCCCGAAACGGCCGAGAAGGACCTTACGGAAGCCAACAAAGGGGTGCTCGACATCGCGCAGACCTTCCGCAACGCGGGCCTTGGAGCGATCGTGACGGCCGGCGAAGCGGCCGAGCCAGGAGCACAGCCAAGTGCGCCCGCAGGATCGTCTCCTCAGCCGGTGACACCATTGGCCTCTATGACGCACCCATTCGCACGCCCGCGGGTCCGACTGAAGCGAGTCAAACACCGTCTCGTCCTCGCGCTCTTGGGACGCCCCGGCGAAGCTCAGGCGCAAGTGCGCTACCTCGGCCACCGAGGGCGCTCCCATCAACTGCGCGTGCTCCGCACGCTTCACGGCGTCTTTGCGAGCCTGACACTCCCGACCTCCGGCGTTGTCGAGGTATCCGTGCGCTATACCGACCCCTACGACGTGGAACGAGCGAGCCCGTGGACGACACTTCGCCTACCAGCATCCGCAGGTACAGCGGGAAAGGCCCGGCGCGGGCAGTGAGGCGGTCGAGCTTGACAATCGCGGTCATGCTCGCCGTCGTGGCGTGGGTGTCTGCGTCTCGGGCACTCGCGGCGGGGAGCTATCAGGTGAGCGCCTGCAACTTCGCGCCGGAAGCTGCCAACAACTCTTGGACATGGGCGACGAGCGATCCCTCGCAGCCGTCGCACTACGCCGAGCACGTCAACTGTCCCGATCGTCTTGGGGGCGCTGGCGGGAAGGCCGACCAAGAAGGCGGGCTATCGACAACCGACGCGCTTGGGCTCTCAAATGGAGCTGCGCCAGGAACTAGCGCAGGCTGGGTCTTCACAGCACCGGCGGGCACGTCGATCACAGGGATTACCTATGAACGCTTCATTGGCCATCAGTTCGACGGGTTCAACGATTGGTCGCCGGCGCTGCGTGCGAACGGGACGATCGTGCCCGGAGAAACCTGTCTAGATTCGGTCCAAAACGGTGAGACGTGTTCGGTCGGCGCCCCGCCGGGAGGCGAACCAGCAACGATCACAGGTCTTTCAGCCAATGAACTGTCAGTCGGCGTCGTGTGCCAGGTCCCCGCTGGCGACGAATGCGTTACGGGTGCAACCGAACATAAAGCGTGGGCCGCGATGTATGGCGCGACGGTCACACTTTCTGATCCCACGCTGCCGACTCTCGGGACGCCTTCTGGCGTCTTGTGGGGACCGGGTGAAGCGGGCGGCTTTCACAAGGGCAACGAGAGCGTCGCCGTGACGGCCGATGATGTCGGAGGCGGCGTAGCGAGCATCGTCCTATCCGCAGATGGACGGCCAGTCGAGACCTACACGGCGCCGTGCAATTTCACCTTCGCCCAGCCCTGCCCGTCATCGACGGGCACGCAGACCTTGACGCTGCCTACGACGGGTCTTTCTGACGGAACTCATACGCTCGCGCTCGTGGCAACCGACGCGGCCGGCAATCAATCGGCGGTGGCCTCTGAGCAGATCACGGTGGAGAACAGCGCGCCACCGCCGCCAGTGGGATTGTCCGCGACTGCCACGCAGGCGGGCGGCTCGACATTCACGGCCACCTGGAGCGATCCGGCAGGCCAGGTTGCACCGATCACGGGTGCTCTCTACCAAGTCTGTCCGGCGAGTGGTTCGGGGTCGTGCAGCGCTCCCGCACCGGCGCCAGCGGCCGGGCCTGCGAGCGTGACGGTTCCCGGCCCTGGAAGCTGGAGCATCGCCGTGTGGCTGACCAATGCAGCAGGCAACGCGAGCCCCGCCGCCGCGGCGCGCACAAGCGTCGTCGTCTCGTCGTCCGGTCCAGGCGGCTCGGGTCCGGGCACCGGGCCGGGGACCAAGCCGACGATCCGTGTCACGGAGGCGCTGCGTGGACGCGAGCTGGTGGTGCATGTGAGCGGACCCGCGAGCGGCACCGTTCGCGTGGGCTTCATCGGCCGGCTGCGAGGGCGAACCGTCGCCTCGGGCGCAAAGACGGTCGCGCTCAGGTACGGACGGCTGACAGTGATGTTCAGGCTCGGTCCTCGCACGGCGGCGCACGCGCTGATCCGCGTCAGCGCAAAGCTCGATCACGAGCTGGCGGTGACGAGCACTCTGCACCGCCGGGTGCCTCGTCCGAAGTCGACGCGATAGTTGCCGGCGTGCCTCGGCCCACGCGCTCCTACATCGCATACGTCGATGACTCCGGCAGCGAGAATGTTGGGTGGCTGTGGACTGCCTTGGTTCTCCCAATTGATCTCTGGACCGAGTACCTCGGCCGCTGGCTTTCTTTCCGCCGCTGGCTGTATCGCCAGCACGGGGTGCCGGCAGCATTTGAGCTTCACGCCCAGGTTTGGCTCTCGGTCGAGCCTGCGAGGCAGACCCGCGCAGTCGAGCAGCTTGCTCTCGTGCAAGACGACGGCGGGGAACTCATCGACATCCTCAGACGAGGTAGAACGCGGCGT
Source organism: Solirubrobacteraceae bacterium (assembly GCA_036561505.1). GTDB lineage: Bacteria > Actinomycetota > Thermoleophilia > Solirubrobacterales > Solirubrobacteraceae > Palsa-744. Next base: position 1,776 of record DATBPE010000197.1, on the reverse strand, counting down.
AGGACGCGCTTTGAAGCCTTCGAGAAGGCTCTGAAGACGATCGGGACGTTCACCGACGCTCGTCTGTTTACGGTCTTGACCGAAGGTACAACCGGCGCTGCGAAGTTCGCGCTCTACGACGAGCTGCTGTGCTTTGCCGAGGAGTTCCTGTCGCATGAAAACGCTCAAGCGACCTTCATCGTGGATGGAGCGCACGACAACGGCGGCCACCTGCGCTCAGCTCACCGGGCGCTACTGCTCAAGCACCGCCGGATCGTGGAGGATGCCGGGCTGCGTCGCTCGTCCGACAGCCAGCTTTTGCAGATGGCCGACTGTTGCGCACACGCCGCCTTCCAGAGTGTCCAGAACAAGGCCGGTCTCGACGAGAAGTTCAGGCGCCAGTACGAGACCACGATGTCCCGGCTGATTGCCCGGCCGTTCGACATCGAGCACGGGCGATCTATCCGGGGCCTGGACTACCAGGGCGACTCGACCAACTGCCCGAGCGAGCGAATCAGGTCCAACCCTTAAAAACACAAGCCCCGGTCTCCCAGGGCTTGTCTCAATATGGACCGTAGGCTCACCTGTGCAGGTGTACGGCCCACGAACAATGTAGCAGCCCTCGGCGTCGCCCTCAATGCCGTCCTCAGCGGGAGCGCTGTGCGGTGGCTGCTCCCCAGGTAGATCGGCCGCACGGGCACAGCGCTTGACTCTGGACGGTAGGCGAGCACACCGGCTCCGCGGCCTCGGCATCGTCGAGGTAGGTCCAACACCGTCGACCTAAGAGCGGAACCCCCGCCGGCAGACTGCTTCTTTGCGTCGAGAGCGAGCGCAGGGTCGGGCGTCAGTTTGGCTGCTGCTCGTCGTCCGGACCAGCGGCGTGAGTGGCCTCCGTCGACGCGCTCGCTATCCAGCGCAAAGCAGTGGTGCCGGGCGCGCGGGCTCGCCCAGCCAGCAAAGCAGCGAGGGCCAGATGATTGGCAGAGGCCCCGACTGGCTCAGGCTGAACGGCCGGGCCGGGTTAGGGTAGAGGTCGCTTGGCTCCTCGTGGCCAACGCTGGCAGGGGCGCCTCAGCACAAGCCGACTTGATGGGCGGCATATTCGGCTTGCGCCAAGGTGAATTGGCTACCGGCTTCGGAAGAGAGCTGGTCGATCAGCCCCTGGCATGAGAACGATGACGTGTGGAGGTAACTTCTTGCCTCTTTCACCGCCTGTTCGTTCCAGTTCACATGCAGGTGTTCCACAGCCCACACAGCGTCCGCGTGCGGAAATTGACTACCGGCTTCGGAAGAGAGTTGGTTGATCAACCCCGCTTCTGAGAACGCGGACGTGTGGAGATAGGATTCTGCCTCTTTCAGCGCGTTCTGCTGAGACACGGTGGCGTTTTCGACTTCCTTTTGTGCTCGTTCTTTGCGTTCTTCGACTTCTTTTTGTGCTCGTTCTTCACGTTGTCTTTGTTCTTCCCTTTCCTTTCTTCGTGCTTCGCTTTCTTTTCTGGCTTGAGCTATTGCTTCTAGTTCGGCTTGGGTGTGATGCCGGGTGAGCGTGATCGTATCTTCCGCTGATTGGTGACCCGTGAGGGACGCGCTGACGACGATGGTGTTTCCACCGACGTGGAGGTGCTGCACCGTCCCGTGCCAGTGGCTCCCGTGGATGGCGGCCGGGTGTTCGTTGACGGTCACGGCGGCACCTGGCGTCACGGTTCCTGTCAGCGTCGCCTGAGAGCCGGTCTGGGAGAAACTCCCCTGATTGAGATGCAGTTCGACCGACGGCTCCGGCGGAGGTGTCGCAGCCGC
>DATBPE010000196.1:0-4999 GCA_036561505.1 Solirubrobacteraceae bacterium | reverse complement strand
GATATCGACCTTGACGAGGCCGGGCACTGTGCTCCGTCCGGACCGCCAGGTTTTGAACAGCCCTCTTGCCGCATAGACCGTCAGGCCGGGGTCTACCTCAACCAATGTGACGCAACGCCTCCATCGGATCCAGGCGGGCTGCAAGGAAGGCGGCCGAGGAACCGGAGAAGAGGCCTGCCGCGATCGCTGCGCCGACCGCGATCGCGATCGCCGCGGGCTCGGTCAGCATTTGTATCGGGAGGGTCGAGGTGACTGCGTGTGTTGTATTGCTCGCGCTGAGACCCACGATCTGCGACGCCGCGCTGGCCAGGTCGCCGGCCGAGCTAATCGAGAGACGCGGCAGATTGACGACGCGCATCGCAATCAACGCCAGGCCGAGGCCTGCGACCGCGCCCGCGGCGGTTTGGGTCAACGATTCCAGAAGCACCTGCCGGACCAGGGCCATGCGTCCCCACCCGACCGCTTTGAGAATGCCGAACTCTTCGATTCGCGCGCGCACTGATCCGATTGCGAGAAGGCAGTTCATCGCGCACGCGATGGCGACGGCCACCAGGCTGAGCGTCCACTTCGCGGCTTGGGCCAGGGTGGCGGCTCCGTCGACGCTTTGGTTGACCGTGTTGGCCAGGTCGCGGTCGGTGGTCGCAAGCATTCCCGGATACGCCCGTACGATTTCGGTTCCTGCGGCCGCCACGCCGGTTGAGTCCTTGAGCCGGACGAAGACCACGTTGATACGGTGGTCGAGACCGCTGACCTGCTGCAGCAACCCGAGAGGGAGATAAACGTCGGCCGTGGGCATCCCGATTGCGGGCCGCGCGATGCCCACTACCGTGAAATCGAGGCCGTTGAAGGTCAGGTGCGAGCCGATGCTCAAGCCCTTATGCGCCGCATAGCTCTGGTTGACCACGGCCTCTTTGCCGGCGCTGGAGAGGAACTGGCCGCCGACCAGCTGGTTCTTGGTGAGGAAGCCCTGATCCGAGGTGGTATCGATGCCGGCAACGATCAACGAGCTCGTCTTGATGTCCGTCTGGGGCGGACTGATGACCTGGGTGATTGTGACCACCGGCGTGACGACGGTGGCGTGAAAGTGTCGCAGACGATCGGGCCAGCATTTGGCCAGGTCGTCAGCCGTCAGCAGCGGCGGAGCCGGCTTGCCCGGTGCGCCATCAGGTCCCGGCGGGGCGCTGTTGTACAGATTTGTGATGCATGCCTGTGCGGCCTGAGACTCGGCCGCCGTCGGCGGCGCTATTGCCTGATCGATGGTCACTGTCTGCCCTCCCGCTTTGATCGAGGCGACGATCTGCGGGACAGTGCCCTCCTGGTGCACAACGTTCAGAAGCAGACCGCCTGATGCCGCGCGCACGGCGCTCATGCCGCCGACCCCTGATGCCACGTCGTCGGGGAATGTCAACTGGTTTCCAGGCAGAAAGAAGTCCCGGACGAACGGCTGGTTGGGTGCACCCAGCTTCGAGAGATCCGTGCGCGCAATCTGGTCGTTCTGATCGAGGATTTCCTGCATCTGCTGCTGCGCGGCCTGCGCTTTCGAGGCATCCTGGGTGGCACCCGCGGCCGTAACCGTTGCGGCCGCTGCTGCGGATACATCGCGCGTAAGCAGCATGTTGCTACCGACCTCGCGCAGCGGATGCAGCACCTGATCATCGGCGGACTGGAGCCCCGCCGCCAACCCTGACACCACCAATACCAGTCCCGTGGCAAGTGCTAGCGTGGCCACTGCGATCGCCGTGCGAATTCGCCGCCGGCCGAGCTCGCGTTGGGCGTATCTGAGGTAGAACATTCCCACCTAACCTTTCGGTACAGCCAGCTCGCGCGTGAGGCTGGAGCCCAGCGCAGTCAGCTCGAGCTGATAATGGCCGGCGGGCACGCCAACCCAAAGCGCTGTCACCGCGGTGGCCCCGGTCTGGTAGTCGATCGACATGCTGGACGGGACGCTCGTGCCGTTCGAGTCGGTGAGGACTACCGAGACGCCGGGAGCCGGCTTGCCGTTTGCGACGCTTGTGTCGCCGATCGGAGCGCCGCTGATCCGGACCTTGAGCTGAACGCTGGCGCCAGACTGCTGGACCGAGTCGAAGGTGGCTGTGCGGTTGCCGATCGGGCCTCCGTCAAGGTGGAGGTTCGTCGAGACCTTCGGAATTACGATCGCGTCAAGCTTCCAGTCGCCGCCGATCGACTGCTGTCCATTCGTCAGCCGGTTGGCGGAGATGTGAACTCTTGCGCCGAGAATGTTCGAAGGAGCGCCAAGCGGCGAAAAAGTAACGACTTGGATCCCCGTCTCAGAATTTCCGGTCGCGTCCGTAACGCCGTATTCGTGACCAAATTGGTCGCTGAGTTTCAGGGAAGAGGGATCCAACAGGCCAGACGCCGATTGCAGCATCAAGACCGTCCGAAATGAGTCTGCATAGAGACCGAGAACCTTTACCGTAACTCCGTTGCTCGACATCGTGGCGCCAGTCTCGGTCAGGTCGCGCGAGTTGAGCCCCGCTCTGTCGAGAACCTGCGCGCTGACGGCGCCCGGGGTGGCGGCGGTGACCAACGCCTCCGTGCTCGGAACGAAGTACATCAAGGCCCAGAGCGCGCCGAGGGCGGCCACGAGTCCGGTGGGTATTGCAATCGGCCGATCCAGGCGCCGTCGCTCAGGACTGCGAGCTTGAGAGGCGCGAAGGGCACGCTGCGCCAAGAGTCTCGGGTCTGGCCCGTCGCCGGCTGTGCGGCGAAGGAGCTGTTCCATCATCACGTCCTGCGCATCGGTCATGGCTTGGCCTCCATCAGCGCGCGAAGCTTGCGAAGACTTCTCTCGGTCGCTTTGCGCGCAGCTTCTTCAGAAATGCCGGTCGCTCGGCCTGCGCTCTCGTAATCGAGGTCGGCGCCGTAGCGAAGGGCTATCAGCATCCGTTCTCGAGGCTCGAGCCTTTGCATCGACCGACGTACGCGGGCGGTCTCCAGATTGCGTATCGCGCGGCTCTCCGGCGACTCCAGCTCCGGATTCGGGGTTCGAAGCAGCATCCTCCACAGCCCCAGCCGCCGCGAATCCGAGCGCTGGCGGTCCTTCGCGGCGTTCACGGCGATGGCCCACAACCAAGCGTCCATAGACCCGCGTTCCGCGTTGAACCGCGGCAGGGCGTGAATCGCCTTGATGAGCACGTCCTGGGCCAGGTCCTCGGCATCTGCCGGTTCGCGAGCGAGCAACGCGGCGAACCGGGAGACTGCATTGCTGAACTGAGAGCACAGCTCCTCGGGGCTCCAGGTCAGCGTCATCAGTGCTTCCACACTCTGAATACGACCCGGGAGGCCGATTCCGGACATCGCACCCATCTAGATGATCGGCACTTTCGTCGCGGGCATGCTTCCGGATAGCCAGAGGCCAAGATACAGAGTCTGCAGGTCGACTACGTTGCCGTCGCGAATTGTCGGTGGAAGCAGCCAGTAGCCCGCCTGATCGACGAACTTCCGCGCCGCTGCGCTCATCTCCTGCCGGGTGCCGCCGTTGATCTCGAAGCCTGTCGCGGTAGATTCGATGTCCGCAGTCGGGATGCCGGCCCGAGCTGCGTAGACGCCGCCCAGCGGCCACGGGCTGTGCATCGCTTGCACGGACGTCTCAGCGTCCTGCCACCCGAGGGCGTGAGAGACGGTCCAGGCGAGGCTGACGGCGCTGGTGCCGCCGGTGTCCAGGTGCAGGGCAGCTTGGTGGGCGGCTTCGACAAGCGCGGGTGATGCGGGCAGGCCCGACCGCGACACCAGGAGTGCGCCCCAGAGGGCCGCCTCCGATTTCAGTCCCGCCAGCGCGGGCTGTACCTGCTGCAGGGCGGGCTCAGACGAGCCTGGCGGATTCACTCCGAGCGCCAACGACAGCTCAAGCGCGAAGTACGCCTGCTTCAAAAGAGCGGAATCCAGTGACTTCTCGAATGCGACGAGGTCGTCATGCAACCAGGTCCGGGACGCGGTCAGCAGGGCATCCGTGGGGACGTGTCCGCCGAGCGCCCGAACAATTGACACTGCATAGAAGCTCGACTGGGGGTCGGGAGAGGTGACATCAAGGCGCCAGCCCTGCGGACCCGCGGTCCGCTGCAGGTATTGGGCCAGTCCATCTGGCTCCGACCTCCCGGCCACGCCGGCATAGAACGTCGTCTTCGGGTCAGGCTGCAAGTTCTGCTGCGGAATCGCGATCAGCATCCCGTCGGAAGTCTCCAGCGGGGCAAACGAGTCGGCCGGAAAGCGCAGCGGCAAGCCGTTGGCGGTGGCGATTTGCACCAGATTCGCCTCGACGAAAACGAGGACTCCTTCCGGTGGAATTGATGCGATCGACCTGATAACTCGACCGAGCTCAGCGATCAGGGCGGCTTTCAATGTGTCACGTTCGGTGGACGGGAGGAGCTCGTCTGCCAGCTGCCATTGAGGCAACAAAAGCTGAAGCCAGTCGTCGGGACTCAGATTCGGGTCGGCGGTGGTCGCGCGCACGTGGAGTCGGATCATTCCGGTCAGATCCGGCGGGATCGATACCCCAGCGGCTCTCATGGCGTCGACCGCGGCTTCGGTGGCGCCCCATGATTCCGGTTGGCCCGCATCGAATCGATACAACCCACCAGGCCCTCGAAGGGAGGCGATACTCGCGGCCGCGTCCTTGGCGGGTGTCTGCCCGAGGTCGGCCAGGGCCTGGCACGCGAGGCGAAATGTCTCCAGCGCCGGCAAGCCCTGGACGCCTTTCCCTTCGTCGACAAGTTTCTGCAACCAGGTGGACAGCTTGGTCGTATCGATCGCAGGCACCGCCACGTGATATTTCGTCGCCAGGCGGATGCTCCAGGCGGTCTGATAGAGAGACGGCTCCGCCTCGAGGTTGAAGACCTCTCCATATCCAGACACCGTCGAATCAGCCGTCCACAGTTGGCCCATCTCTTGCAAAAGGCGGCTGGAAACGGGGACGGAGGACCGGCTCGTCGCCGACCCTCCGTTGTTGAGACATGCCGTTATAAGGAGCGCGCTGAGGGCC
>DATBPE010000195.1:0-12767 GCA_036561505.1 Solirubrobacteraceae bacterium | reverse complement strand
GCTTCGCTGGGTCGAATAAGAACGCATTGCTTTGTCATGTCAACCTCTGCGCTCACGCGACCGTGGGCGAGCCGCGCAGAAAGTGCGCGATCGCGTCGGTGACGAGCTCATCCAGCTGCTCGGCATGGACAATGCCGCTGGTGAGGAGCGCCGCGATGCCCTGGATCGTCGCGAACAGGACGAGGCCCACACGCTCGGGCTCGCCTTGTTCTAGGGCGCCGTCGGCCTGGCCTTGTTCGATCAGCTCGAGGATGACTGAGAAGGCGCGGTCGGCGGCGGCGTGCAGCGCTCCGGACTGCTCGCGATGCTTGCCCGCGAACATCAGCTCCAGCAGCGCTGCGTCGCGCGTCGCGAACCGGACGTATGCCGCAGCGGTCGCCCGCAACCGCGCCTGGAAGTCCTCACCCGCGCCATCGACCGCGCCGCGCAGCTCGTCGCCCAGGCGCGCGAACCCGGCTTCGGCGAGGGCGTCGAGCAGCGCTTGGCGATCGGGAAAGTGCCGGCGTGGCGCGCCGTGGCTGACGCCGACCGCACGCGCGAGCTCACGCAGCGACAGATCCTGGACACCATGCTCGCGGACGGTCCGCTCGGCCTGAGCGAGCAGAGCCGTGCGCAGATTGCCATGGTGATAGGGGCGCCCAGTCACAGTCCTCAGCCTATCGGACAAAGTTGTCGTTGACATCATTGTTGTCATAGTCTACATTGTTGCTTATGACTACTTCGAGCAGCACACACACCCCTGACATGACCAGCCGTAGAGTGATCGTGACTGGCGCCAACAGCGGCATCGGACGTGCGGCCGCCAGTGCGCTAGCCCGTGCCGGTGCCCACGTCGTTCTGGCCGTGCGCGATACAGAGAAGGGCCGGGCCGCCGCCAATGGCATGCCCGGCGAGGTCGAGGTCCGCCAGCTCGACCTCGCGAGCCTCGCCTCCGTGCGTGAGTTCGCCGCGGCGTGGGACGGTGAGGTCGACCTGTTGATCAACAACGCTGGCGTGATGGTTCCGCCGCTTACCCATACCGCCGACGGCTTCGAGCTGCAGTTCGCCACCAACCACCTCGGACACTTCGCGCTGAGCAACCTGTTGCTCGAGCACGTCACCGGCCGCGTCGTGACCGTGTCCTCGACGGGTCACCGTATCGGCAGCATCGACTTCGAGGACATCAACTGGGAGCGCAAGCCCTACAAAGCTTGGCGCGCCTATGGGCAATCCAAGCTCGCCAACCTGCTGTTCACCAGCGAGTTGCAGCGCCGTCTGACCGCAGCTGGCTCCCCTGTTCTGGCGACCGCCGCCCACCCCGGCTACGCGGCGACCAACCTGCAGTTCCACAGTGGGCGCCGCTCGCTGGACCTGATCAGTAAGGCCGGCAACCGTCTGCTCGCCCAGGACGAGCAGGGCGGCGCTCTGCCGACACTCTACGCCGCGCTCGCCGAGATCCCCGGCAATGCCTTCGCCGGACCCGGCGGCTTCATGGAGCAGCGCGGTCCGGCGAAGCTAGTAGGACGCTCGAGCGCCGCCAAGGACACCGACGTGGCGCGCCGCCTGTGGGTCCTCTCCGAGCAACTGACCGGCGTCCACTTCCCGCTTGGCGCGACAGCGCCAAGCGGGTGACAGCTCTTGCTCTGAGTTCTCAGCCGTTCAGTCAGGCGGTGCTGAGAGTGACCACGACGCGTATTAGACAGTATGGGCTTGCGTCTGTTGGCCTGTTGGCTGTAGTTGTCGACGCTCCCGCGCATCGTATGGCGCGGGCTGGTTACCGCATCGATGGAAAGGGAGCGTCGACATGGTTGACGGTATCTGTTTCGCTGGACTGGATGTGCACGCAAGGAAGACGGCAGCGGCGGCTGTGCAGCTTGGGTCGGGTGAGGTCTGGAAGGCGCAGTTGCCGGGATCATCGGCCGCGGCGATCGAGTGGCTGCGGTCGCTCCCGGGGCCGGTGCGCGCGGTGTATGAGGCCGGGCCGACCGGGTTCGAGCTCGCTCGGGCAGCGAGGGCGGCTGGCGTGGAGGTGATGGTCTGCGCGCCTGGCGGGATCCCGCGTCAGCCGGGGGATCGGATCAAGACCGACACACGCGACGCGTTGAAGCTCGCGAGGCTGCACGCGGCCGGGCAGCTGCGCCCGGTCGTAGTGCCGGCGCCTGAGCTTGAGGCGTTGCGTGATTTGGTGCGTGTCCGCGAGGATCTTCGTGGCGATCTGATGAGTGCCCGTCATCGGATCGGCAAGCTGCTCTTGCGTCACGGCATGCTCTGGACGGGGCCCGGCGAGACATGGGGCCGGCGTCACCTGGAATGGCTGAGCAAGGTCCGCTTCTCCCAGCCGCTTTTGGAGGTCGTCTTCGGTGAATATCTCGCTCACCATGAGGTGCTGCTCGCCAGACGCGATCGGCTCGATGGGCTGATCCTCGAGCAGTCCACCCAAGGCTCGTGGGCGCCGCTCGTCGCTCGCCTGCGGTGTCTGCGCGGCATCGACACGCTGACCGCGGTCGGCCTGGTCGCCGAGATCGGAGAGATCGCGGCGTTCTCGCACCCCAAGCAGCTCGCGAGCTACCTCGGGCTCGTCCCGTCCGAGCACTCCTCAGGGACCAAACGCCGGCAGGGATCGATCACGAAAGCCGGGTCCAGCCATGCCCGCAGGCTGCTCGTTGAGGCGGCCTGGCACTACCGCCGAGCACCGAGCGTGTCGCTGACGCTCAAGCGCCGCCAGAAAGGTCAACCGCCCGCAGCTGTGGAGGCCGCGTGGCGGGCACAGCTGCGGCTGCATCGCCGCTGGGCGCACCTCGACACGGCACGCGCGAAGAAACGCACGGCTGTCGCTGTCGCGGTCGCACGCGAGCTCGCGTGTTTCGTTTGGGAGATCGCTCAACAAGCCGACTGACCCCACCACACATCCCGTTCGGTGTGGGGGTGGCGGCCGGCGCCGCGTCACACGGGGACCCGCGGTTCGGCTATGAGCACCAGCCCTCGGTTGGCGCGCTCGTTATTAGACAGCGGCCCAGGCGCAGCGAAGAACCGTCTTGAGGTACCCAGCCCTCGCATATCAGCATGACTGCCCTCGCAGCCCGGCCGCCACCCGCACACCGAACCACAGACCTCAAAACAAGAGCCCCGAACGACCAGAACCCCAATGACCCCTACCCTCACTTGACAACCACACCCATATCAGCCGTTGCGATCCGCAGGTGGCTCGTGGACCCCGATGAAGTTTCCATCGGGGTCCTTCAGCCACGCCGCACGGTAGTCGCCCATGTCGGCGATCCCGTCGACCGTGCGCAGGCCGGGCGAGTCGTACTCCTCGAAGACGACGCCGCGGCCGCGCAACGACGCGACCACGGCAGGCAGATCCTCGACCTGGAAAGCGGCGATCGTGTGCGACGGCGGCGTCGCGTCGGCTCGATGGAGCAGCGGGAAGATCGTGCCGTTGCCGGCCGTCATGAAGATCCCGGTCGACACCTTCGCGCCCACCGTCAGGCCGAGGTTCTCGTAGAACGCGACGGCGCGATCGAGGTCCCTGACGAAGACGGTGGGGTGGGCGAGGGCTGTGTCGAGCATTGCTAGGCCCTCGCCTCGAGCACGATGTTGAAGGGCGTCTCTGCCACTCTGCGCACACGGCTGAAGCCGCCCTCTCCCAGCACCTCCGCGAGACGCCGCTCGCCGGCCTGGGCGCCGAGCGCGAGGCCGACCTCCTGGCTGAGCGACGCGGGCGTGCACAGCATCGTCGAGCCGCCGTAGAAGATCCGCCCGACCGGGTTGAGGTTCTCCTCGATCGCGTCCCCGGCGAACGGCTCGACGACCATCCACGTGCCGTCCGGCGCCAGTTGCTCGCGCACGTGGCGCGCTGCGCCCGTCGGGTCGCCCATGTCGTGCAGCGCGTCGAACACGCACACCAGGTCGAAGGGCCCTCCGCCGAAGTCCTTCGCCGAGGCGACCTCGAAGCTCACGCGATCGGCCACTCCAGCGCGCTCGGCGGCGGCGCGTGCGGCCTGCACGGAGCCCTCGTGATAGTCCGATCCCACGAACTGCGAGGCCGGAAACGCCTTCGCCATCAGGATCGTGGAGGCGCCGTGGCCGCAGCCGATGTCCGCGACGCGGGCGCCTGCGGACAGCTTCTCGACGACGCCGTCGAGCGCGGGCAGCCACGCGTCCACGAGGCTCGCGAGGTAGCCGGGCCGGAAGAAGCGCTCGGTGCCCGCGAACAGGTCGTTGTGATGCTCGTGCCAGCCGAACCCCTCGCCCGAGCGGAAGCGCTCGGCGATCTGCGGCTCGTCCTTGATCGTGGCCGCCACCAGCTGGAAGGCTCCGGGTATGAACGCCGGGCTGTCTTCGTCGGCCAGCGCCATCGCCTGCTCGGGCGGCAGCGTGAACGTGCCGTCGGCTGCGTCGTACTCGACGTAGCCGCTGGCCGCCTGCTGGCACAGCCACTCGCGGATGTAGCGCTCGCGGCAGCCGGTGCGCTCGGCGAGCTCCTGGGGCGTGACCGGCTCGCTGTCGGCCATCGCCTTGTACAGGCCGAGCTTGTCGCCGATCAGGACCAGCGGCGCGGTGATCGCCGCTCCCAGGTCTCCCACGAACTGACCCATGAACTGTTCGAGCTTCGCTTCGTCGATTCCAGTCGCGCTCATCGTGTGTGCCTTCCTTTGGTGATTGCAGGTCGTAGTGGCACGGTGACGCGGGCGCCGTCACCGACCCGTCAATCGACCGTCAAAGCCGACAGCTCGACCAGGTTCGCGAGCGAGCTGCGGATCGCCTCTTGCTGAGCGTCAAGGCGCGCGGCCTCGGCCTCGGGGATCTCGACGTCGACGGTGATGCGCGTCCCGCTGCCGTCCGCGAGCGGCTCGAGGCCCCAGTCGAAGCGCAGGTCCGAGACCAGGCAGGAGACCGTCACCCGCTGGCGCTCGCGCGTGGTGTCGAGCAGCTGCGCCATCGGGAAGTCGGGGTAGCCCTCCGGATACATCGTGTAGGAGCCATCGTCCGTGCCCGGCTCGACGGTGCCGACGCCCGTCCACCAGTCGGGGAAGCGCGCCGGGTCATAAAGCAGCTTCCACACCTCCTCGGGCGGGGCCTGCGCCTCGGCGCTGTCATGAAACGACGGCATGTCGTGCTCCCTTCTTGCCTTCTTGGATGGTTTTCAGCTCCTCCAGCACGCGCTCGAGCTCCCACTCGGGCTCGATCAGGCCGACCACCGGCCTGCCGAGGTCGGCGAGCGCCACGGTCAGGCTGTCGCCGCGGTTCAGCGTCGCGACCTGGCGGCGCCATCCCTCTGCGGCCTCGTTCAGGCGGCGTTCGGCCAGCTCCTCGTCGCCCGCGAGGGCCGCGATCAAGCCCTGCACGCGCGCCATCCTGGCGACCAACGTCGCCGGGAAGTCACTTGGACGCACGGGCTCGAGCGTGGTCTCGCGAAGCTCGCGCTCGGCCTCCGCGAGGTTGCCGGCGCAGGCCAGCGCCTCGGCGCGGCGCAGGCGCGCGAGCGGGCGACTGATCGGCGCCTCCCGTGCGAGCGCCTGCTCGAACAGCTCGGCGGCGCGGGCGTACTCGCGCCGTGCGAGCGCCATCATCGCGCGGTCGTGCGCGGCCATCGCTTCGAGCTCGCTCGCGCCGAGTTGGTCCGCCAGCTGAGCCTCCCTGTCGGCGGCATCTTGGGCGTCTGCAACCCTGCCGATGCGCAGGAGCACGAACCAGCGCATCGCGAGCAGGTGCACCTGCAGACCCACCAGGCCCTTGCCCTCCAGCGCCGCGTCGGCGCGATCGATGAACTCCAGGGCCCGCGTGTGGTCGCCGGCCGCCGCCGCCGCTCCGGCCGCGTTGGCCCAGCAGCCGTAAGCGAGGTCTGGCCGTCCAGCGCGGGTGATCGCCTCGCCTGCCGCGATCGCCGGCGCGTACCCCTCGACGAACGCGCCGCGACGCATCATCGCCAGCGCGCGGGCGTGTGCCACGTCGTAGATGGACAGGTCGTCGCCGTGCGCTCCGGCGGACAGCTCGTGCACCTCCACCAGCAGCCGCTCGGCCTCCTCGACGCTACCCGCGACTGCCTCCGCCCAGGCGAGCGCAGCAAGCGCCTCGCGCCGCTCCGCCACCACGTCCGCGCCCACACGATCGAGCAGCATCAGCGCCTCGCGACAGCATTGCCGGACCATCGTTGGTACGCAGATCGGCCCGTGGTACCAGCGCGCACTGCGCAACCACGCCCGCGCGAGCTGAAGCGGCTCCTCGGCCAGCAGATCCTTGGCGCGCGCAAACGCCTGCTCGGTCTCGCTGCGTTGTCCACGCCACGCCTGTACCTCGGCCAGCTCGAGCCACAACTGCGCCCCAACGGAGGTCATCGAGACGGCCTCCTCCAGATAGCCGGCGGCCTCGACTAGCGCGCCCACCGCCCGCGCGTGAGCCGCCGCGAGGGCGAGCTGCTCGGCGGCCTGCTGGTCTCTGCCCGCCAGGCGCAGATGACGCGCGACCTCCGCCGCCCGGCTCGGCCCTCCCTCCGGTGCACAGCTGAGCAGAGTCTGCGCCCAGCGCTCGTGCAGTACTGCCCGCCGCGGCTGGGGCAGCTCGGAGTACGCCGCCTCGCGCAGCAATGCATGACGGAACCCGATGCCCCGCTCGCGCTCCACGAGCATCCCGCTGTCGAGCGCCTGCACGGCGGCCTCCGCAGAGTCCTCGATCGGCAGCGCCGTGACCTCGGCGTGCTCGAGCTCGCGCGCCGCGACCGCCGCCAGCTCGACGAAGCGCCGGCCGGCCTCGCCGAGCGACCCGAACGCTCCGCGCACCGCACCGCGCACCCCCTCCGCTAGCTCCCGCTCACCGCGCGAGAGAGCACGGGCGGTCTCGACGGCCAGCAGAGCGTTGCCCTCCGATGCCTCCACGACCCGCGTCACGTCCTCCTGCGCCAGCGGCGCCACGTCGAGAGCGATCTCGGCGACGGCGAATGGCTCCAGGGGAGCGAGGGCGAGCTCCACGCGCAGGAGCCCCCGCGAGCGCAGCGCGAGCTCGAGACGATCCACCTCGGTGCGGCGTGGGAGCGGACGTCGGGTGAGCACAAACAGCACCGGCAGCGAGTCGATCCGACGGGCGACGTAACCGGTGAGCTCGAGACTGGAGGGATCGGCGATGTGCGTGTCCTCTAGCAGCAGCACAAGCGGACGAGCGCGAGCCGCCCATTCGATTGCCGCGACCGTCGCCTCGAACAGTCTTGCGCGCTCGAGATCTGGAGACACGAACGAGTGCTCGGTGTCCGAACGCTCGAGAAGTGAGGGGATCTCCGGCACCAGACGAGCTAGATCCTCCGGCCAGGCGGCCTCGGCCGGTGGGATGGGCACTTCTGCGAGCAGTCCCCGGACCAGCTCGGCCCACAGTCCAAACGGCGCGGCGCCGCCGAGATCCAGCGCGCCGCATTCGGCGACACGGACCCCTTCGCGTGAAGCGTAGGCAAGCAGCTCGCGAGCCAGGCGTGTCTTGCCGATCCCGGCCTCACCGCGCAGCGTCACAACGGCACCTCGACCCCCGACGGCCGTGCGCATGATCCCCCTCAGCTCGGCCAACTCGGTATCGCGACCCACGAAATGCTCGCGCTCGGCCAGGTGTGCTGGAGAAGAAGCGGGTGGCTCTTCGCTGGAGCTGATCCGCGGGTCGTTTTCACGCAGGTCCTGGACGAGTGCGCGTGTCGCTGGTGAGGGCGCCACACCAAGTTCGCGACGCAGACGCTCAGATAGCGTCCGGTACACGACCAGTGCGGCCGCGCGGTCGCCCCCGTCGGCCAGTCTCGAGATCAGCCGGCAATGGGATTCCTCGCCGAGAGGGTCAAGCGCCACCTGCCGGCGCGTCCACTCGAGCGAGGTCTGGGTGTCACCCTCTTGCTCGGCTGTATTGGCGAGCTGCTCGAGGACCCACAGCCATCGCTCCCGATGCTCCTCGCGCGCAGCCAGTACCCACTCCTCCTCAAAGCCAGCCAGCAACGGGCCGCGACACAGACCTACTGCGCTGTGCAGATCGCCGCGAGCAATCTGCTGCTCGAACTCGATCGCGTCGACCCACAGTCCCCGCCGTTCATCCAGGGCCACACTGTCGCGCTCCGCCAGCAGCCACCCCTCTCTCTCTGGGCCCATAGCTCGACGTAGCGCCCAGACAGCGCTGCGTAGACTCGCGCGGGCACTGGAATCCAGCACGTCTGGCCAGAAGCGCGCGGCCAGCTCACCGCGCGCGTGACGACCCGGGTTCAACGCCAGGTATGCCAGCAGTGACCAGGGACGGCCCGAGGGTGGAACGTGCAGCTCGGTGTCCTCGCACTCGACTGCCATCCCCCCGAGGACGCTCACGCGGAGCACAGTCAGGCAAGCCTACAGGCTCCACGCCAAGCAACAAAGGCAATTTTTCGATCGCGAAACGTTTGACGGCCCTTTGACGCCTCTACAACGCCAGGCCACACAAGATGCACAGACAACCACGACCAAGGGAGAATCATGAGCACACAGGCGACCACCACCAAGTTCGATCTCGCGATCTTCACTCGGGCGATCGAGGAGCGCGACAGCAGCACCCTCTTGGCGATGTATGCCCAGGACGCCCAGGTCACGCTCGCCGACCGCGTCGACCAGCCGGGCTCACCGCGCCTGCTAAGCGGCAAGGATGAGATCGCCGTCTGGATCGAGGATGTTTGTGCACGTGACATGACCCACCGCGTTCAGCACACGGTGCTAGACGACACCGGCGCCGCTTTCACAGAGGCCTGCCGCTACCCCGACGGCACGAATGTGCTCTGCGCGAGCGTGCTCGAGCTGCGCGACGGGCAGATCCGCGGACAGGTCGGCGTGCAGGCCTGGGATGAGCCGACATCCCGCTGAGAGCGCGGCACTCACGAGAGCACAACCATCATGGGCTCGGCGATCAACCGCCGCAGACCCGCACGTTTGGGTTACGGCCGTGCGTGAGCGGCCGTAACCCAACCTGGCACTGCCATCTGCGATCGCTAGTGGGCCCTCGATCGCTAGTGAGCCCTGTGTCCAGACAGTCGACGAGGCCGCGCCGTGGGCTGCCTGCCAGCAGTCATGACTAGATCGAGGGTCGCGACCCGCATCGTCCGCTTGGGTCTCGAGCAGATCAACATTTCTGCGTTCGTCCGGTTCGAGCCGACCACGTCGTATGGGATGGTGCGCGCCAGCCACCGCGACGCGACGCTGTGTGCGCTCTGGCGGCGAGGCATGACCTACAACAGCGGAGGTAGACGATGACGGTCGGCAAGGCAGCGACGCAGCATCCCGATCATGCGTCAACGACGGGGTTCAAATTCGTCGTGCCGTGCTTTGACAGCGTGCAGGAGACGACCATCAAGGACCACCTCGCACGCGACCACTTCTTCTGGCTCGATCTGACCGCACCCACCGCCGAGGACATCGAGAAGTTGCGTGAGCTGTTCGGCTTTCATCCGCTGGCGCTGGAGGACACACTGCACTTCGGCCAGCGCCCGAAGCTCGACCACTACCAGGACTACATATTTCTCGTCTTCTACGGCGCGCGCGATCACGCCGCCGGCGATACCGAGCCGCTGCGGGAGGTGCAGATGTTCATCTCCGGCAAGTACCTAGTGAGTGTTCATCAGGACACCTTGCCGGTGCTCGACGAGCAGCGCTCGCGGCTGGATGGCCTCGTGTTGCACAGCGAGCAGTTTCTGCTCTACCGCGTGTTCGACGCGCTGACCGACAGCTTCTTTCCACTACTGACGCAGATGGACGACGAAATCGACGAGCTCGAGGCCGCGGTCTTGGCCGGACCGACCGACGAGCAGCTGCAGCGCCTGTTCGCGATGAAGCGCGAGCTGGTCGCGATGCGCAAGGTCGTCACACCCCAGCGAGACCTGTTTGCCCGCTCGATCGACCAGCTCGCGAACCTACCTGGCCTGGAGCTCGACGAGCGCGACTATTTCCGCGACGTGTATGACCATCTGATCCGCATCTCCGACCTGATCGACTCCTACCGCGACCTGCTCAGTAACACCACCGACCTGTACCTCTCGACTGTTTCAAACCGGCAAAACGAGGTGATGAAGCAGCTCGCGATCGTCGGCACGATCTTCCTTCCGCTGTCGTTCATCACAGGGTTCTTCGGCATGAACTTCGGCTGGTTGGTGAGCAAGGGCATCACCTCTACGTGGTCGTTCTTCGCGCTGGGTCTCGGCAGCATGCTCGCGACGTCAGTGCTCTTGCTGCGCTTCTTTAAGCGCAAGGGCTGGATGTAGAGGCAGGGGAGCAAGCCACCCCGGGTTACGGATCGCGATCAGCCCGCTGCCCTGGATTGGGATCCGCCAAGAGATACTCGGGAGCGTCGCTGCGCGAGCTACTCCCGCGCAAAACGCCTTGCGCGGGAGTAGATATAAAGCAATCGCCGCACAGGGCCGATAAAAGAGCATGTCCGCCGAGCCGAGGCTTGCCGAGAGCTCACTCACGGCAAGCGCCGATAACGCCGCGCTGGCGGCGTTGCGCGAGCTCCCGGAGGCGCTGATCCTGGTGTTCGACCGCGATCTGCGATTCATTCTCGCCGCCGGCCAGGCGCTCGAGCGCCGTGGACATCCCCCCACGTGTCGCGAGGGGCAGCTGATGGCGGACGCGTTCCCCGCGGAGCTGTGGCAGTCGATCGAGCCGCTGTGCCGCTCGGCGCTCAACGGCGAGACGCGCTCACGCGAGACCTGGGCGACCGAGTATGAGCGCTGCTTGATGATTGACGTCGGGCCGCTGCGCGTGGACGGAGCCACCCTCGAGAAAGAGCAAGGCGCCCACCACGCCGAGATAGCCGGTGGAGTCGCGGTGATCCTGGACATAACCGCACGGCGCCAATCCGATGAACTGTTGAGCCATTCTCAAGATCACTTCGAGCGAGTCTTCGAGCGTGCCCCGATCGGCATGGGCCTGCTCGACCAAGAGGGCCGCTGGGTGCTCGTCAACCGCGCGCTCTGCGAGATCACCGGATACACCGCCGAGGAGCTCATCAAAAGGCGCTTCGAGGACATCACTCATCCCGAGGACGCACAGAACGACACGATCGGGCGTGAACGTCTGCTGACCGGGGAGATACCGGCGTTTCAGCGCGAGACGCGTTACTTCAACGCCGCCGGCGAGACGATGTCAGCGATCCTCTCGATCTCGCTCGTGCGCGACCGCGACGGCACCCCGCTGCACTTCATCGCTCAACTGCAGGACATCTCCGAGCGCAAGCGTCTGGAGGAGCACCTGCGCCACCTGGCCGACCACGACCCCCTCACGGGCCTGCGCAACCGGCGGCTGTTCGAGCACGACCTCAAGCTGCAGGTCGCCCGCTCCCAGCGTTACGGGGAGATGGCGGCGTTGATGGTGGTCGACCTCGACGCCTTCAAGCAGATCAACGATCTCTACGGTCACAAGGTGGGCGACGACACGCTGCGCGCGGTCGCCAAATCGCTTACGCGCCGCCTGCGCGAGACCGACCTGGTCGCACGACTCGGCGGAGACGAGTTCGCGGTGCTCTTGCCTCACATAAACCATGAAGGTGCGAAGACCGTGGCGGACAGCCTCGGCCGGGCGATCATGGCCTGCAGCATCGACGTCGGAGACACCGCTTTGCACCCCACCGCGAGCATTGGCTTCGCGATGATCGAGCAGCAGTGCGGTAGCGACGAGCAGATCCTGATCGAGGCGGACCGCGCGATGTACGCGGCCAAGCACGCGGCGATCACCGCGCGCACCACCGGCTGAGACGCTCCTCAGAAAGTGGATATTGGCTCATCGCCGTGGTGGGGCGATGTCAGGCCGAGCGCCTGCGCTCCACAGGTCTCTTTACCCCGGCAATAGAGGCGCTTTAGATGATCTGAGTAAGTTTGCGCGACCTTCTGGGGCTAGGTGACCCCGTTGGAATGTTGTTCTTGGTCTGTCGGGTTGAACGGGTACAGAGGAGATAAGACATGAAGGGCTCCCACAAACCGGCCGCTAGTGGGAAGGATTCACAGGCCAACCAAGACGCGCCTGTAAAACGCCTGACACTCCCGCGCCGCTCGGCGGGGAGCGGCTTGCGCTCGAGGCTTTATACGAGCTTTGAGCTGGCACTGAGCCTCGCCATCATCGGGCTGCTCATCGTTGGTATCCAGGCTTTTGCCGTCAAGCCCTACAGGATCCCGAGCGGCTCGATGGAGCCCACGCTAACGATCGGCCAGCGCTTGGTGGTCAATCGTATTGGGATGGATCTGGACGGACCTCATGTCGGGGAGATCGTGGTCTTTCACCCGCCCGAAGGCGCCGAGCAGGAGATCTGCGGACCGACACCACACTTGGCCAAGCTCGAAGGGGCGCCCTGTGCACAGCCTGTGGCCAAAGAGGACTCGAGCGTGAATTTCATCAAGCGGGTGGTGGCAGGACCGGGCGATGAAATCTACATCAAGGAAGGTCACGCTTTCCGCAAGGCGCCCGGCACCACCCAGTTCATCGCCGAGAAGGACCCCTATATCGCACCCTGCTCGCCGGCCTCACTGCCGGAATGCAACTTCCCGGTGGCGATCAAGGTTCCACGCGGGCATTGGTTCGTCATGGGTGACAATCGCGGGAACTCCGACGACAGCCGCTTCTGGGGACCCGTGCCAACCAGTTGGATGATCGGCGGAGCCTTGGTCACCTTCTGGCCTCCGGATCGCATCGGGTTCTTCTAACCGCGGCAGGCAGAGCTCACCACCGCGAGTGCCATCCGAGAGCTGATACTCACACTCACCGACGGGAGGCGCCACCCGATCCGAGGGTTGACCCATATGCGAACATGTGTTCGTG
>DATBPE010000194.1:0-8220 GCA_036561505.1 Solirubrobacteraceae bacterium | reverse complement strand
TTTTTGAGCCCCCCTGCTTCACGAAGGTTCCCGTATTGCCGTAATAAAGGTTAAGGGTTCTCATGACTATTGTGTCAGGGCCATTGGCTCGCTCAGGAAATTGCGATCAGCGCGTCTCTCCGGAGTTCTCTCACGTGTTATTACCTCAACGGCGCGCTGCGCTCCGATCATCGGAGTAAGGATCAAATAGGTTGCGTGGTCGACGACCGGATCGAGCGATTGCCCTGACTGCTGCACGACACCGTGGCGGATGATCTCCCAAACAGCGCCGGTGATCGCTTGGGTGATCAAATCGCTTTGATGCTTCGTATCTGGCGCGTCCTGCATCAGTGAAGATGTGAACCGGTCCGCCAGTGCAGTGACGTGATCGATCCCAGCTAGACCGAGGCTGAAGCTCTCCACGAACACGGCGCGGGCAAACGCGATGTTGTTCGCGAGGTACTCCACGAAGGCCCGAACGCCGAGATGGACTCGGGTGGCCCAGTCTGAGCTCGCTGCGCAGGCTTCTTGTACGTGCTCTTGAGCGTCGCAGGCACCTTGATCGATCCCCGCGAGAAAACACTGCTCACAGTCCCCAAAGAGTTCAAAGAACGTCGTATCAGAGCTTTCCGCGCCCTGGACGATTTGTGCCACCGTCAGGGTCGTATAGCCGTTGCTCGCCGCGATCCGCAGCGCACTAGTCAATATTCGCTTTGCCTCGTCGCGCTGAATACCGTTGGCTTCAGGGCGAGCGTATCCCGGCGTGAGATATGGGCGCTGGCCAGATTCCTGAAATGTGTGTGGTTGCAGTGCAGTGTGGGCGTTAGATCGATAGGCGAGAACCCACTCCAGTAGCTGCTCAGCTGCCTCGGTCGGCGGCTCTATCCTGCCTTGCGCGAGACCCAAGCGTAGAGCTGACGTTGTTCCCCCCACGAGCCCCTTGGCCACGAGTGGATCGAGTGTCACTGTCTCAGGGCCCTCGGAAAAGCTCGCGCAGATCATCCGCTGGAATGTCCGAGACGCTCGTTCGGTTCGCTCCCGTGCCCCGCGTCCAGCGCAAGGCGCCTGGATCAAAGCGAAGCGCGCGGCCTTCGGCTGTTCCTGTACTTCGCTCAGCAGAGATCGAAACGCACGCTGCATCCGCTGCTGCCAATCGCCATCGGCGTCATAGGCTCCACGCACGCGCTTGACAGCCCGATAGACGACCAGGTCGTAGGTGGCCAGGAAGTACGCTTCCTTGTTGGGGAAGTGGTCATAGATCGTCCGCTTGGAGACCCCGGCCAGTGAGCGGAGTTTGGTGACGGTGGCGGCGTCATAACCACGATCGGCGACGGTCTCGATCATCGCCCCGAACAGGCGTGCTCGTTGGTGGCTGGTCACCTCCTCACGGCTGCGGCCGTTGCGTAGCGGCCGGAGTTGCTCATACAGCGGCGCAAGCTCAGCTCCGTTTGTGGAGGTGCTTTGCATCGGAAGCGCTACCTACTCCTCTCCCCCACCCGGCAGTGGAGAGCCGTGTTCGGGACGAGGCTGAGAGTGCCGTCGCAATCCGCGCGTAGCGTCGGTGTCATCAGTCCAGCGGTGCGTCGCCCCCCGGCGAGCTGGATAGCCATCTACACCCGCGGGTCGTCGAGGCGAACAGAAACTGAAGAGTCCGCAGCCCCCAGCCAGAAATTGCATCAAGCACCTCTCCTCGCCGACCACTTTCCTGACACCACAACCGTGCTCGTCAGGCCTCGTGCCTACCCCGCAACGCTGCTGCGGCGATCTGAGGGAGTCGGCCCCTCTCCACGATGTCTACGTAAACACCATTCTACGTAAAGGCCATACTACTGACGCCCGCGGCTGATGTCTATGTAAAAGCCATTGAGGTCAGTGCGGCGGCCGTCGAGGCTGCGCCGGTGGCCGAAGTGACGGAGATCTCCCGCAGCGCGTTCGGAAGAGCCGTGGCGAGCCGTCGGGCCGAACTGCGCCTGACCCAAGAAGCGCTCTCGCTGAGGTCAGGCCTTCATCAGAAGTGGCTGTCCAACGTGGAGACCGCGCGAATCAATCCAACGCTGTCCAATCTCACCCGCCTGGCAGCGAGCCTGGACATGCGATTGTCAGAGCTCATCTCCCGCGCGGAAACGATCGAGGAAGAACGCCAGCAAACGGGCCAGACAGATGGCGCCGAGCCTGGCAACACCAGAGCCCGGGTGTCAATGTAAAACCAATGGCGTTCGTGGTGCCCTCCCACTGAGCTCGGCTGCCCTCTCCTACCGTGTCGACCAACCACTTATCGGTCGATCGGGGATCAACTGATCGGCCGACAGCGAACTGTTTTTGGGGCCCTCCAGCAGCTATTGCTGCGATCAGCAGACGGTGTCGGCGGCCCTAGCCCGTTCTGTAGAGTGAGGGCGGGTCGCTTTCTAGGAGGAACGCATTGAGCTATGAGACGCTCGTCTACGAGGTCGACGCTGCCATCGCCACGATTTCGTTGAACCGCCCGCAGGCGCTGAACTCGATCGTCCCACCCATGCCAGACGAGGTGCAGGACGCCGTCCACAGCGCCGTCGCCGACGCCGCGGTGAAGGTAATCGTGGTCCGCGGCATCGGCCGATCCTTTTGCGCCGGCTATGACTTTGCCGAGGGCTTTCACCATTGGGATGAGGCGATCACCACCGACGGTAAGTGGGACCCCGGCAAGGACTTTGCGATGGCCACCGCGCCGAGCCTCTCACCAACCCAGAAGTTCATGAGCGTGTGGCGTGCACCCAAGCCGGTGATCGCCCAAGTCCACGGTTGGTGCCTAGGCGGAGGTAGTGATTTCGCGCTCTGCGCAGACATCGTGATCGCCAGCGAGGACGCCCGGATCGGCACCCCCTACTCACGAATGTGGGGCGCGTATCTGTCTGGCATGTGGATCTACCGTCTGGGACTCGCTCAAGCGAAGTGGTATGGACTGACCGGCAAGCCTCTGAGCGGGGCACAAGCCGCGCAGATCGGGCTGATCAACCTGGCGGTGCCTTTCAATCGACTGGAGCAGGAGGTGCTGCAGACGGCGGCTCAGCTCGCGTTGATACCAGGCTCCCAACTAGCCGCGCAGAAGCTCGTGATCAATCAGGCCTACGAACACATGGGACTCGCGTCAACCCAGACGCTCGGCCCGATCCTCGACGGATTGATGCGCAACACCCCGGACGCACACCGGTTCATCGGACTCGCCCAACGGGGAGGAGTCGGTGCCGCGGTCAGTGAGCGCGACGGGCCGTTCGGCGACTACAGCCAAGCGCCGGCGGGCGACAAGCCAGATCCCGACAACGTGATCCGACTACGTTGAAGCGCTGAGCTTCACGATCGCACAATCAGCTGTGCGGATCACTCTGGCGTGAGGATCCAGATCGTGAACGTGGCGCTGGGGATGGCGTTCGTCCACAGACACTTCTAGGCAGAACACGAGCCAGCCGCAGAGGGCGCCCGGGCCTGGTCCGCTCGAGTACGTAACAGCAGTATTAGGCTGCCCTAATTCTTATGCTACCTTCCTGCTGTTCGAATCTCGACCCCACAGATCGGATTTCCTTTGATGCCCACCAGCAGGCTCCCGGTTCTCCTGGCCCCCTTGCTGCTCATCGCCACCCTGGCGCTCGCGGCCTGCGGCTCCGGTAAGTCCTCGAGCTCGTCATCCACGAGCGGCGGTGCGTCGCTGGCTGGGCAGACGATCACGCTCTACAACGGCCAGCACGAACAGACCACCGCGCTGCTGGTCAAGGCGTTCGAACGTCAGACGGGCATCACGGTGAAGGTTCGCTCCGATGACGAGGCGACGCTAGCCAACCAGATCCTGCAGGAGGGCGAAAGCTCGCCGGCTGACGTTTTCTACACCGAGAACACACCGGCTCTTGAAGTCCTGCGCGAGCACGGTCTGCTCGAGCCGCTCGCTCACGCGACCCTCGCCTCGGTGCCCGCAAAGTACAGCTCCCCGCAGGGAAGCTGGGTGGGCGTCTCCGCGCGCGCCTCGGTGCTCGTCTACAACACCTCCCAGCTCTCCCCCGCGCAGCTACCGAACTCGATCCTCGAACTGGCCCAGCCAAAGTGGAAGGGCAAGCTCGGTTTCGCTCCCTCGGAGACCGACTTCCAGCCGCTGATCACCTCGATCTCAAAGCTCGACGGTCCCAGCGCCGCGGAAAAATGGCTCGAGGGGATCAAGGCCAACGGCAAGGTCTACCCGGACAACGAGACGGCCGTGGCGCAGGTCAACAATGGTGAGAGCGCGATCAGCCCGATCAACCACTACTACTGGTATCGCCTGCGCGACGAGGTCGGCAAGGGCGGCCTGCATTCGGCGCTTCACTACTTCGCTGCGCACGACCCGGGTGATCTCATCGATGTGTCTGGTGCCGCGGTGCTTCGGTCGAGCTCCCATCAACCGGCCGCCCAGGCGTTCGCGGCGTTCCTCGTGAGTAACACCGGCCAGGAGGTCCTCGCCCACAGCCACAGCTATGAGTACCCGCTGCGTCCCGGTGTGAGCCCGGCGCCGGGGCTGCGAGCATTCGATCAGTTGCAGCCGGTGGCGCTCTCCCTGACCGAACTGGGAGACGGCTCCGCCGCGCTTGAACTGGAGCAGAAGCTGGGGCTCTTGTAAGAGCGTCTCGCTGAGACGGCCGCCATGAGCTCCCTTACGCCCACCGCTGATCAGAACCCGGGGAGCTTCACGCGTGCGTGGTCGGGCCGGCGGCGCTGGCCGGTTCTGAGCGTCGCCGGTGGCGCGATCGCCTCTGGGCTGGTGCTGCTGCCGTTGGCGTTTCTGCTCAACCAGGCCGGCCGGTCGGGCTGGGGTGAGGTCAGCCGCCTGCTATTTCGTCATTCGACGGCCGTTTTGCTGTGGAACACGGCGCGTTTGGCGTTCGCGAGCACGGCGCTGTGCGCGCTGCTGGGCGTCGCGGCGGCGTGGTGTGTGGAGCGCACCAACCTGCCCGCCCGGCGGCTGTGGGCGGTGGCGCTGGTGCTACCGCTGGGCATCCCCGATTTCGTCATCGGCTTCGGCTGGGTCTCGATCGACCCTTCTCTGCATGGCTACCTGGCCGCTCTGATGATCATGACGCTCTCGCTCTACCCGCTGGTCTACCTACCGGTGGCGGCCGGGCTGGCACGTGCGGACCCGGCGCTCGAGGAGGTCGCCCGCAGCCTGGGACTGGGCGCCTGGCAGACGTTTCGCCGGGTGACGCTGCCGCAAATCTGGCCGGCGGTACTCGGCGGCTGCCTGCTGGTGACACTCGGGCTGCTGGCCGAGTATGGGGCTTTTGAGATCGTCCAGTACCAGACCTTCACGGTGGCGATCTTCACCGAGTTCAAGCTCGGTTTCGACGCGGCGGCCGCCTGCGCTCTGTCGCTGGTGCTGGTGGCGATTGGGATCGTCGTGCTCGGCGGTGAGCTGACACTCGCCGGGCGCAACCGCGGGACCGGCACTCGGCCTCGTGAGGGAGCCAGAAGGCCCTCCTCGGCGGTGGCACTCGGGCGCTTGACGGTGCCGGTGCTAGCGGGGGTATTCGCGCTGGTTGGATTGGCGCTCGGAGTTCCCATCGGGGCGCTTGTGTACTGGCTGGTGCACGGTGGGTCAACCACGCTGCCCTCGGCCTCGATCCTCACCGAGGCCGGGCACACCGCTGTGTTCAGCGCCGCCGCAGCCGCTCTGGCGACGACCCTGGCGGTCCCTGTCTGCGCGCTGTCTGTGCGCCACCGCAATCGCTTCACGCTGGCGATCGAGCGCCTGGCCTATCTTCCCCAGGCGCTTCCCGGACTGGTGATCGCGCTCGGCCTTGTGTCCTTCACGATCCGCTACGCCCTGCCTCTCTACCAGAGCACACTGGAGCTGATCGTGGCCTACGCGATCTTGTTTCTGCCGCTGGCTGTCGTGGGAGTCAGAGCCGCGATGGTGCATGCCTCCTCCTCGGTGCTCGAGGATGTCGCGCGCTCGCTGGGACGGCGTCCGGTGACGGTCTGGCTGCGGGTAACACTGCCGGTGATACGCCCGGGTCTGGGAGCGGCCTTCGCGCTCGTGTTCGTCTCCTCGGCGACCGAGCTCACCGCCACCCTGTTGCTGCGCCCCACCGGTGTGAACACCCTGGCGACACAGTTTTGGACCTACACCAGCGACTTCTCCTACGGCGCGGCGGCACCATACGCGGCGGTGATGGTCGCCATCTCGGCCGTGCCCGCATATGTGCTCTCGCGCCGCGTGAGTGCGCTCGCGCGGATCGGACAGTCGTGAGTCGCCTGGCGGTCAGCGGCCTGTGGAAGGGTTACGGTCCCACGCGGACGGTTCTGCGCGGGGTCGACCTCGATGTCGCGGCGGGCGGATTGAGTGCGGTGCTGGGACTGTCGGGCTGCGGCAAGACGACGCTGCTACGGGTGATCGCGGGCCTCGACCGCGCCGAGCGGGGCACCATCACCCTCGGCCCCCGGACACTGGAGGGCCCCGGCACCTATGTCTCACCAGAGCACCGTGGCATCGGCTATGTGCCGCAGGAGGGCGCCCTGTTTCCGCACCTGACAGTTCAGGAGAACGTCGGCTTCGGTATCTCTCGCGCCGAACGGCGAGGGCGGGCGGTCGGCGAGTTGCTTGAAATGGTGGGGATCGCACCGCTGGCCCGGCGTCTTCCTCACGAGCTCTCCGGTGGCGAGCAGCAGCGCGTGGCGCTTGCGCGGGCGCTCGCGCGCCGACCCGATTTGCTGCTGCTGGACGAGCCGTTCTCCTCGCTGGACGCCACGCTGCGAAACCACGTGCGCGAGGAGGTCCACGGGCTCCTGAGCCGCCAGGGTGTCACGACTGTGCTGGTTACCCACGACCAGGAGGAGGCGCTGTCGTTGGCTGACACGGTCGCGGTGATGCGTGAGGGTGAGATCGTGCAGCGAGGCATTCCGGAGGAGCTCTACAACCGCCCGGTGGACAGCGCGCTGGCGCGTTTTCTGGGTGCCGCGAATCTGATCGACGCCACCTTCCGCGACGGGTTCGCGCACACGCCGCTCGGTGTTCTGGCAGTACGAGCCGACCCGCACTCCAGCATGCCGGCACAGGGCGTTGTGATGCTGCGCCCCGAGCAGCTAGAGGTCCGTGCGCTGGATGGTGGGCAGGACACCACCGCGGCGGCGGGTGTCCACGGGCACGTGGAGCAATGCCGCTACTACGGTCACGACGCGCTGCTGCAGATCCGCCCCGATGATCTCAATGGCGGTGTCGGGGCCGATCTACTGGTAGCGCGGGTTCACGGTGAGGCGGCGCTCGCGGTGGGCACCGCGGTTAGCGTCCTCGGCCACGGGCCGGCGACATGGGTCAGGTAGACGCCCGGCGGGCTCTGCGCCTAGAGGCCCTTGGCGCGCATCGACGCCTCGAGCTCTGAGGCGTCGGCCTTCATACCCAGTTCGTTGGGGTGCACCGCGAAGGCGTCGGATTGGGGTATCGCCGGCTCGATCCAGCGGGTGCCCTCCCCCTTACACGCGTCGTGGCCGATACTCGGCGTGTAGGTGTTCAGGTATGACACGCCGTTTGCGCCAGCCTCTTTGCGGAGCATCGAGTTCAGTTCCTTCTCCATACCGTTGAGGTAGGCGACGTCGCCTGTTGTGAGCGGCACGCTTGGCCAGCAGTTGCCGCTCTGGGGGAGGATGTCCGGGTAGCCAACGAGCAAGACGCTGGCGGCCGGGGCGAGCAGATGGATCTCGTGCAGTGCCGCCCCCACGACGGGGCCGTCGGCCTTGATCTCTTCAGAGAGTTTGTTGGCGTAGGTGCTCTTGCAGGGCGTCCCGAAGGGGAACAGCAGGTCCTCGGCCCCGCAGGTGATCAGTGTGCCCAGGAACAGGTTGTTGTCGTTGCCACCGATCCCCACCGACACGACTCGTGTGGTGGAGTTGAGCGCATCCAACTGGGGTGGCTGGTCGGGGTACTGGGCGGCGCTCGTCAGGTTTTCGGTGGTTGCTCCCGAGCAGCTCACGTCGGTCAGTGACAGACCCAGCGCCGTCGCGCTCAGGTGCGGGTAGTCGCGCGCTGACTGCGCACAGTCAGCTGGCGCCGCGGGCGCCGGCGGCAGGATCAGCGGCCCGGCGACGTAGGAGTCACCGAGTGCGACATAGGAGAGTCCGGCCGAGGCGCCCTCTGGCATCAGCGCCAACAGGCTGAGCGCTGAGAGTAGACCCGCGGCACGGAGCGCCGAGCGGGCGCTCACGTGCCTGGGCAAACGGGAGCGAAGCGGGAGGCAATGAAACATTTGCTGC
>DATBPE010000193.1:0-10352 GCA_036561505.1 Solirubrobacteraceae bacterium | reverse complement strand
ATCGTAAGCGCGAAGCTCGTCGGGTCGCAATGGCGCGACCGAGGGGGCCCATTGCGCATGGGGGAGGCAGGATTCGAACCTGCGTAGGCAGAGCCAACGGGTTTACAGCCCGTCTCCTTTAACCACTCGGACACCCCACCGGGTATCGACAACAGCTTATTACGCCGAGCCTCCAGGACGTCAGCATCTGCATGGAGCGTCCGATCGAAACCTGGGTGCGTGGCCTCTGCTCGTGGCCAGCTACCCGAAGGAGGGTGGGGTCGTCAGACGACCCCACCCTATCCCAGGGACCTCTCCAGCCCTCAGGAAGCCTCTAGCAGCCTCTGCGCCTCGGGCAGGGTCTGCAACTTCTTGAGCGTGCGGTTCTCGATCTGGCGCACACGCTCGCGGGTGATGTTGAACGCACGACCAACTTCCTCGAGCGTGCGAGAACGCTCTCCGGTCAGACCGAAGCGCAATTCGATCACCTCGCGCTCCCGGGTTGGCAGCGAGGCCAGCACCCGGTAGATATTTTCCTTTCGCACGGCTTCCGAGGCGATCTCAAACGGCGACTCCGCCGACCTGTCCTCGATGAAGTCCGCAAGCGCCGAGTCGTCCTCCTCGCCCACCGGCTTCTCGAGCGATATCGGCTGCTGGGCCATGCGCAGAACCTCGCGCACCTCCAGTACCGAGCAGTCCAGTTCTCCGGCGATCTCAGCTGGTGTGGGTTCGCGGCCGAGCTGCTGAGTTAGCGATCGCTCGACGTGGATCACCTTGTTGAGCTTCTCAACCATGTGCACCGGGATGCGGATCGTGCGTCCCTTGTCGGCGATTGCTCTGGTGACAGCCTGACGGATCCACCAGGTGGCGTAGGTGGAGAACTTGAATCCCTTGCGGTAATCAAACTTCTCGACCGCGCGGATCAATCCGAGTGAGCCCTCCTGGATCAGATCCAGAAAGGTCAGGCCACGACCGAGATAGCCCTTGGCGATCGACACGACCAGACGCAGATTCGCCTCCACCATGTGCTGCTTGGCTGCGATGTCGCCACGCTCGATGCGCTTGGCAAGGCAGACCTCGTCCTCTGCGGTGAGCAGCGGAACCCGGCCAATTGAGCGTAGATACAGACGCAAGGAGTCCATGCTGGGCTCCACAGTCAGATCCATCTCGGCTGGGCGCTTGAGTGCCTCCAGGCGACCGCGTAGCACCTGCACGCTTTCGTCGCTGTCAATGCCGGCGGCGGTGGACGAATCCTCCTCCCGGCTCGGGGAGCTGACCGCCGCTGCAGAGGTCTCAGCGGTGATTTCATCCGAGCTGATGATCTCTACACCGTGCTCCTCCAGATAGGCGAATAGATCTTGAATCTGCTCGCGCGTGACGTCCGTCTCCTCGGACAGGGACATAACCGCCTCGAGCGTCACGAACCCGCGCTCTTGGCCTTCAGCGATGATGCCCCCGAACTCATCGATCTCTGCCGCCGGCTGCTCCGGACTTAGAAGGACCTCGACCTTATTGCTCACCTCGAACCCCCAGGATCCATCCGACTCCCCAAAGTAAGTGCGGAGTGATACCAGAATCGGCGGTCATGCAGTCCGCTTGTTACTTGCAGTGGTTTGCCAAGGCGCGCAAAACGCTGCTCTCTGGAGTGATCTCTGGACGGGGGTCGCTAGGCTTGCAGGGCGATGAACGGTGTCCAAACTTCCTCCGGCCCGCTGCCCGTTGATGACGTTCAAGCTCGCCCGCCGAGCGTTCCTGTCGGCCTCTCCCGGGTGGGGGTCACCGGCGTCGAGAAGGTCATCCGTGTTCGCGATGAGCTGTTCTACGCCCAGCTCGAGTGCTTTGTCGATCTCGGAGCTGAGCAGAAGGGCGCACACATGTCGCGCTTCGAGGAGGTCATCAACGAGGCGATCGGAGAGGTGGTTCTCGGTGAGTCTCCGTTTCGGGCCGAGACCCTCGCCGAGCACATCGCCCAGCTGGTTCGGGAGCGTCAGGGTGCCCTGCGAGCCGAGGTGAGGATCGCGGCGCGCTACCCCGAGCACAAGCCGGCACCAGCTTCGGGTGTGCAGACTCAAGAGATCTACACGCTGCTGGGTCGTGCGATCGCTTCCGAGCGGGGAACCAGGCGTGTGATCGGCGTCTCCGCGACTGGGATGACCGCCTGTCCCTGCGCCCAGGAGCTGGTGGCGGGCCGCGCCCGCGTGCGCCTTGAAGCCGACGGTTTTTCCGAGAACCAGATCGAGCGTGTCTTCGAGCACGTCCCGGTCGCCACTCACAACCAGCGCGGTTTGGGGACGCTAGAGATCGGATGCCTGGAGGAGTGTGATGCCGAGATCGACGCTACCTCGTTGTTGGCGATCGTGGAGTCCTCTATGTCCTCGGAGATCTACGAGCTGATGAAGCGCTCCGACGAGGTCGAGGTGGTCGAAAAGGCACACCGCCGACCGCGCTTTGTCGAGGACTGCGTACGAGAGATGATGGCCGGCGTGGTAAAGCGCTTTCCCGAACTCCACGGAGCCAGCTTCATCAGCGCTCGCCAGGAGAACCTGGAGACGATCCATCAGCACAACGTGGTCGCTGAGCGCCACGGGCTGCTGTCTGAGCTACGCGATGAGATCCAAACGGGGCAACTCGCTGCCGGTCACACGACGCTGCAGCAATGGCTGGATAGCAATCAGCCGGCTTGACCTCGGCTCTCGCCCTCAGGAACGTGGGAACGCTTCAACTCGGCCTCCTGGATGCGCCGGCGCAAGCCAAAGAAGAAATCCAGACCCGAAAGAACGGTCACCAGTACCGCGGCATAGACCAGCAGCGAGACCCAGGCTGGGTGGTGGTGAAACGCGATAACGGCCAGGATTGCCGCGATCTGCAGGCAGGTCTTGATCTTGCCGAACATGCTGGCGGCCATCACCACGCCCGCCTGGGTGGCGCCCATGCGCAGCACCGTGACGGCCAGCTCACGGGTGATGATCACCATCGCGACCCACGCGGCGAGGCGGTGTAGCGAGACCAGCGACACCAATGCGGCCACGATCAGCAGCTTGTCCGCGAGCGGGTCCATTAGCTTTCCGAACGTGGTGATCGAACCGCGAGCGCGCGCGAGATAGCCGTCGACGAAATCGGTGAGCGAGGCGAGCGCGAACACCACGGCGGCGAGCACATCACCCTCCGGTGTGTTGCCCAGCAGCGCCACCACCAGCACCGGCACCAGCATGATGCGTAGCACGGTGAGGAGGTTGGGTAGGGTCAGTGGGAACACGGTTGTGGACATTATGTCTGCGAACGACGACCTCGACGGAAAGGATCAGCGCGATGAACAAGCGCACGCTCGGAACAGGCGGCCCGGAGGTCTCCGCGATTGGCCTTGGCTGCATGGGCATGTCTGCCTTCTACGGCGCCACCGACGAGCAGGAGGCGCTGCACACGATCGCCCGCGCCCTGGATCTTGGCTGCAACTTTCTGGACACCTCGGACATGTACGGGCCGCACACAAACGAGGAACTGGTCGGCCGCGCGATCTCGACGCGACGCGACGAGGTGTTTCTGGCGAGCAAGTTCGGCATCAAGCTCGAGCCGGGAGATCCGCCGCGCCGATCAATAGACGGCAGTCCGGACTACGTACGTGCGGCGTGCGAGGCCTCGCTTGGGCGCCTCGGCGTGGACCACATCGATCTCTACTACCAGCATCGCGTCGATCCCAGTACGCCGATCGAGGAGACGGTAGGAGCGATGGCGGAGCTGGTCGAGCAGGGCAAGGTGCGCTACATCGGTCTCTCGGAGGCGAGCGCCGAGACGATCCGCAGGGCGCACGCGGTGCATCCGATCACGGCTGTGCAGAGCGAGTATTCGCTGTGGACACGCGAGGTGGAGGAGGAAGTGCTGCCAACCCTCGAGGAGCTCGGGATCGCCTTGGTCGCCTATTCGCCGCTTGGACGCGGCTTCCTGTCCGGCCGGTTCTCCTCCCCGGATGAGCTCGACGAGGGTGACTTCCGTCGCTACGGACCACGCTTTACCGGCGAGAACCTCAAGCACAATCTCGGTATTGCCGAGCGCATCAAGGAGCTTGCCGAGCAGAGAGGGATCACTCCCGGACAGCTGGCGCTGGCGTGGGTACTTCATCGCGGCCAGCAGATCGTCCCGATACCAGGCACCAAGCGCCGCAGCTATCTGGAGGAGAACATCGGTGCTGCGGAGGTGGCGCTCAGCCAAGAGGAGATGGCTTTGATCACTGACGCGGTTCCGGACGCCGTCGGTGATCGCTACGACGAGCAGGGAATGCGCACCGTGAACATATAGGCGCGGATAAGCTTGCCGTTCGTATGCGTTTGGCGAGCTTCATGGTCGATGGATCCTCCACCGTGCGCGCGGGGGAGATCCGAGATGGTCGGGTGTTTGCCTTCACCGATGAGCAAGTGAGTGTGCTCGATTGTCTAGCCAATCCCGACCTGCGTCCGGCTCTGGAGCAAACAGGACTGGAGCTCTCGCAGGTCAGCCTGATGGCACCAGTGCCGCGACCGCGTGCGATTTTCGGTATCGGGCTCAACTACGCCGATCACGTCGCCGAGACCGGCGGACAGGTTCCGGAGCAGCCACTCGTCTTCATGAAGCTTCCGTCCTCGGCGGCCCCGCCAAATGCGCCCGTGCGCTGCCCGCAGGTTGTGCGGCGATTGGACTACGAGGGGGAGCTCGCCGTTCTCGTGGGCGCCGGCGGGTGCGTGGGGGGTTACGCGGTCGCCAACGACCTCAGCGCTCGCGATCTACAAAAGCGCGAGCCACAGTGGACACGGGCCAAGGGGGCCGATGGCTTCTGCCCTTACGGTCCATGGGTCACAACCGCCGATGAGATCCCCGATCCATACGCCCTCGATCTGCGCACATGGGTCAACGGTGAATTGCGCCAGCAATCCAACACATCCAACTTGATCTTCAGGGTGCAGGAGCTCCTAGCCTTCATCTCCCAGACGTGCACACTCGAGCCGGGCGATCTGATTCTGACCGGCACACCTGGCGGCGTCGGAATGGCGCTCGATCCCCCGCGGTTTCTCGCTAGCGGCGACGTCGTTCGAATCGAGATCGACGGGCTCGGCACGATCGAGCATTCAATCGCCTCCTCGTAGTGTTCATGCCGGCGAGGTGAGAATGCCCGTGGCTGCGCTTGAGACCTCGGACTCGAGCCACTCCGGAAGGGCGGTTGCAGTGTCGGTGTGACGGCGCAGCGCCGCTGCCGGCAGGTCCACGACCGCGAAACGCACCCGTTCGATCGCTCTTCTATCCGCGCGACCGTAACGCGAACTGGCGAGTTCTCTGATGACGGCGTCCAGTTGCGCGTTCATAGCTTCGCGTCGGGCACGCAACGCTTGCGCTGGTTGGTGGTCAAACAGGTCGCGTGAACGTACGGTCATCAGCACCCGCGAATCGCTTGGATGCTCGCGGGCGAAGGTGATCACAGCCGCCGCCATCGCGGCCGCAGCTAGCGCCGGGTCGTCTTGCTCCGCTGCCGCGAAAAAGTGGCTGTGAAAACGGGACAGAGCTCGCAGCCAGACCTCGGCGAGCAGCGCGTCCCGCGAGCCGAAGCGATGGTAGAGACTGCCAACAGGGGCGCCGCTGGCCTTGGCAATCGCCGCGATGCTGGCGGCTCGCGTGCCCCGTGAAAGCAGCAGATCTCGCGTCGCGTCGAGGATGTCCTCCGCCTGATGAACGACCGAACGTGCCACGAGCGATCATTCTAGTATAATCGTTCTAATGGAATCAAGCCGTGAACTCCCATTCATCGACGCTCACGACGTACTCGTCGAAAACTCACCCGCGGTTGTCTGGGAGGAGCTCCTGAATGTTGTAAATGCCGGCTTCGGCCGGTCTGTCAACGCTGTTGTGGCGTCGCTGCTCGGCTGTGATCCCGCAAGCGCAAGCGGCGGTGATCTATCGATGGTCGGTGCCACGCTGCCGGGATTTCGAGTGGCGGGCTCCTATCCCCAGCAACGGCTCGAGCTCGAGGGACGCCATCGCTTCTCCAGTTACAAGCTGGTGTTTGTGATCGAGCCGCTCGCTGAGCTTCGCTGTCGTCTGCGCGCGGAGACCTGGGCGGTGTTTCCCGGGATCGCGGGCCGTATATACGGGACGCTCGTAGTGGGAAGTCGCGGCCACGTGCTCGTTGTGCGCTCGCTGCTTGCGGGGGTGCGCCGCCGCGCCAGCATGGATTTGCCCAGCCGACACCGCGTACTCCGCACACCCTCCTAAAAGCTAACCCGGCCCAAAGCGAGCCAAGCTCAGCTGGTCGAGCTAGAGCTCAGTGGCTGTCGAGCACTTTGTCGATCAGGCCGTACTCCTTGGCCTGCTCGGCGGTGAAGAAACGGTCGCGCTCCATGTCTTTGCGCACGTGCTCCTCGGAGTTCTCGGTGTGCTCGGCGTAGAGGGAGTCGATGCGCGCGCGTACAGCAAGGATCTCTCTGGCGTGGATCTCGATGTCCGTCGACTGGCCTTCGAAGCCCGCCGAAGGTTGGTGGATGAGAATCCGGCTGTTTGGAAGTGCCGCCCGCTTGCCTTTTGTGCCCGCCGCCAACAACAGAGAGCCCATCGACATCGCGACGCCAACGCACATCGTGGCGATATCTGGCTTGACGAAGCGCATCGTGTCGTAGATCGCAAGACCAGAGTAGATCGAACCACCGGGCGAGTTGATGTAGATCGAGATGTCCTTTTCGTGATCTTGAGACTCCAGATGCAGTAGCTGAGCAACCACGAGATTGGCTACGTCATCGTTGATCGGCGTGCCCAGAAAGATGATGCGCTCGTTGAGCAGACGCGAGTAGATGTCGAACTCACGCTCTCCGCGGGCGGTGCGCTCTATGACCATTGGGATCAGCGGCATCGAGATGAACCCTACCTGTCGCGGCGCTTGGACTTGGCCTGGGGTGACTCGGACCGCCGCGAACCCTTTGGAGCGGTGCTCGGCTCGTCCACTAGCGGACCCTCTGCCGCCAGCCACCGCAGCAGAGCCTCACGACTGAAGCGCCAGTCGCCGCCAAGCTGTCGTCCCGGCAGTTCGCCGGCGCTGGCCATGCTCGCCACCAGCTCACCGTCCACTCGCAATAGCTCAGCCACCTCCGCGCAGGTCAGAACGTCCGGTTGGTCGGGGTGAAAGGCGTGATGTCCGAGGGTCAATCCGTCTGGCTGGATCGCTCTGAGGTTGACGCGCCGCGCGCTCGGCCTATCGCCCAAAGACCCGAGCGTCGCCAGCGAGCTCGCGGAATCGGGATCAACGAAACGCTCTAGCAAACCAGAGACGAGCTGCTGCTTTGGCAACTTCAGCTCGAAGGCCGCACGATCCAGGCGTTGCGCCTGCTCGCTGGGGATTCGCACGAACAGGGCCGCTGTGGGGGCCCGCTGGTCCCGTGGAGAGCGTGACTGATTTGGTCTGGGGAGAGAGCTCACGGAGGACATTCCTTGCTATCGGGTTGATATCAAGATATCAGAGCTAGTCTTTCGCGCCGCCCAATATGCTCGAGGCCGCATGAAGAGTCTGACCCCCGAGGAGCGCTCGACGCTGCTGTTGATCGCAGTATTCGCGACGTTCGCGGGTGTGGCCAACTATCAGGTATGGCCCGCGGTTCCACGCTTTGTGATCGCCACACTCGCGCTTGCGGGACTGGCCTGGGTCGTGTCGTTTGCCACGGAGCAGCTGGGCGAGCGCTTTGGGCCAGGAGTGACCGGGATGCTGCAGTCGACGCTCGGCAACCTACCGGAGCTGTTCGTTGTGATCTTCGCGCTGCAGAAGGGCGAGCTCATCGTCGCCCAGACAGCGATCATCGGATCTATCTTTGCCAATGCCCTGCTCGTCCTCGGGCTCGTGATCGTGGTCGGTGCCCGCCGCGCGCCGGACGGGATGATGCGATTCTCAAAGCGCCTGCCCAGAGACACGGCGACGCTGCTCCAGGTCACGGTCTTCATCATCGTCCTGCTCGGCCTCTCGCTCAGCTCACACGACCCAGCCAGCCATCACGTCAGATCGATCTCGATCGTCGGAGCAATTTGCCTGCTGGGTGTCTATTTGGCGTGGGTTGTGCCCTATCTGCGCTCAGACAGCGGCCCGGAAGGAGCGGAGGGCGCCCAAGCGGCGCAGGGTGAAGACGGCGAATCGCCGGATCCCGAGCAGTCTCGGCAAAGCTCTCCGAGGCTGTCACTCAGGCTCAGCCTCGGTTTGCTGCTCGTGGCCGGTGTTGCTTCGGCGTTCGTCTCGGACTGGTTCATCAACGCCCTCCAGCCAGCGATCGACCAACTGAACATCTCCCAGGCGTTTGCGGGGTTGGTGATCGTCGCGATCGCGGGCAACGCCGTTGAGAACACCGCGGGCCTCGTGCTCGCCCACAAGGGACGCTCGGACCTTGCCATCTCGGTCGTCAAGAACTCCGTCGCGCAGATCGCGGCATTTCTCTTCCCGGCGCTGGTACTGATCTCTTTCCTGCTCGCCACCACGCTCACGTTCGCCCTCTCCCCGGTCTACATCGGGGCGCTGGCACTGACGGCACTGGCCGTCTGGCAGGTCACGGGCGATGGCGAGGCGGCGGCGTTCGAGGGTTGGGCGCTGGTCGCTCTGTATGTGATCCTGGCTGCCCTGACTCTGTATGAGTAGGGCTCGCTAGCTCACGCGCACCCATCTGGGACGGAGTACTGGCTTTGCTCCCGATGAGTCGCGGTAAACTTGGCCCTCGATCGCCGATCAAGGTCACCGGAGAGGGAGCAGGCAATGTCGCGTTCATTGGGTTTGGCAAGTCGCCGTGTCCTGTTCTCAGCAATGGCTTCGTTGCTGCTTGGTCTGAGCTGCGCCGCAGCCTCTGCGAGGGCGGCCACGATCGAAGCTAACTGCACAAACTTGCAGGAACGGCTCAACACCGCCGAAGCCGGCGAGACCTTGACCCTGGACGGGGTGTGTCAGGGTGGCTTCACGCTCCCCTCGAAAGTCGCCTTCACGCTCGAAGGCAAGGCCGGCACCTCATCTGGCTTTGATGGTTCGTTGGGCAGCCCGGAACTTCTACTCGACGGCGGTGAAGTCGGCATCCTGACCGTTCGTAACCTCACCTTTGAGCATGCCAGCGGCGCGGGCGAAGGTGCGGCACTTCATTTGACAGCCGACACCGCGGCCCTCACACAGCTGACCTTGGATCACGACAGTTTCCTCCACAACAGCACGACCGGCTCCCACGGCGGTGCGCTGGTCATCTACACGGGCAGTTGCAGCGGGCGGACAAGCGGCTCGCTGGCGATCACCAACTCGCTCTTCGAAGGCAACCAGGTCAACGACACAACCGGCTCTCCGGGCGGTGGCGCCGTTGATCTCAGTCAGGACTGCGAAGCCATCTCGACCACGCTCTCACATGACGTCTTTCGCGGGAACAGCGTGAACGTCACAGCACAGGATGGCTCCGGTGGAGCGGTCCTCCTCTCCAACTACAGCCCAGGATTGCCGCCGGTTCTCCAGACCGACAACACCTTCGACTCCAATTCGATCACCAACACCGGTGCCCCGGGATCCTATTCCGGCGGTGGCGAGTGGACAGTCGGGTTCCAGGTCTCGAGCACGGGCGACAGCTACACCAACAACAGCTTGCCCGGATCGGGTGCAGGGACAGACTCGAGCGAGGGCGCGGGTCTGGGCACGGTCAACACCACCTGCAACGTCGAAA
The DNA here is from genome assembly GCA_036561505.1 of Solirubrobacteraceae bacterium. Taxonomy (GTDB): domain Bacteria; phylum Actinomycetota; class Thermoleophilia; order Solirubrobacterales; family Solirubrobacteraceae; genus Palsa-744. The sequence continues at coordinate 696 of DATBPE010000193.1, read as the reverse complement.
AATCCAACTCGGCCACCACCACAGCAGTCAATCTCGTCGCGGCCGCCAACAAGATCGGCTCCTCCGCCGAAGGGACCAGCGAGGGCGCGGGCCTCTATGCGGGTTGTGGTACTGGCGTGGGCTTTGAGCAGCTGACACTCGAGGACTCGACGGTGACCGGCAACGTCTCTAGCGGCGGTACGGCCGGCGTCAACGGTGAGGAAACGGATCATCTGACGCTCAAGAACTCGATCGTCTATGGCAACAGTGGCGGGGCGGACCTCGGCGGCTTCGCCGGCGTCGGCGGTTCTCTGGCTGCGACCTACTCGGATGTGTGCAGCGGCACCGCTCCGCTTACAGGAGTGGGCAACATCTGCGCCGCACCTCAGTTGGCGAGTCCCTCTACTGGCGACGTTCACGAGACGGGATCGAGTCCGACCATCGATGCGGGCTCAAACCCACTGGTGCCCTCAGGTCTGAGCACCGACGTGTTCGGTGGGGAAAGGATCCTTGCCGGCCACCTCGGATGCACAGTCGAAAATCCGAAGGTGGTCGATATCGGCGCGGACGAGTTCATCCCTCCGGTACCACCATGCGTGCCAATGATCGTGCCGCCGCCGTTTTTTCCCAAGCCCGCCCTGGCTAGCCTCGTGAAGCTCAAGCTGGGTCCAACCAGCGCCACTCTGAAGATCACCTGCAAGGGCACCAGCACTCAGA
>DATBPE010000192.1:0-3860 GCA_036561505.1 Solirubrobacteraceae bacterium | reverse complement strand
ACCTGCTCGGCATGAGCGGCTGATCGCCTGACCTCCACGACGGCCCCGAGAAACTTCGCCCAGACGCGATCGGGGACGAGGCCTCCGGGCCGTTCGTCGTTCCGGGCCGGGGCAAAGGGGGGAGGGACGGCCCGAAGCCGGGCAGACGACCCAGCTGACTGTTCAACAACGAAGGAGGTGCTGGGGATACGCCCGACATCGATGAACACGGACGTCCCGATCGTCGAGGAGGTTGTGCGGTGTGAGGACCTGCCGCCCGGCTCGCTGGCCGGCCGGCCGCCGGATGATCGTCCGCTCGAGCGATGGCACCGAGGGGGAGGCGGTCTGGTTCTACCAGGACGAGGTCCTCTTGAGCGAGGGCGATCATGGGAACTCCCGGCTTATGTCCTCTTGCGTTGAGATGCGTGGTGTAGCTGGCTCGATCGCCGCGAGGAGGGCACATAATCTGTCGGCGAGCCCGAGTTTGCGGTGCGAGCCTGCGATCGTTGGCGCGGCTGCTCGAGGGTGGTCGGTGATGGACGACAGCACCGCGCCGCAGCTGCGCTCCAAAACGGGCAGCGAGTAGCCGGCTACTGATTTTGTCCAGGAGCAGAAGCCCTGGGGCCGTGCCAGAACCGCCGCGAGAGTCCTGCTCGTTCTTGGATTCAGGAGTGTCGTAGGTTCGCGGCCGCTGACTTCTGCACGAAGGGGTCGCAGCTGCGGAACTGGGAATGGCGAGGCGGTCGAGCGCCGGCGTCACTGCGTGTTTGAGCGCTACCGCGCTTGACCTGTGGGCAGCGCTGCTTGTAGGAGCCCGTAGGTCAAGCTCACCTGGGTTTGTTGCAGGTTCCAGCGGCCGGTCTGGAAGGCGTGGTTGCTGACCCAGAAGACGAGTGTCTTTTGGCGCAAGAGTCGGGCGATGACGGCGAACGACCAGCCATTGCTGCCGTTGTGCGCCGCAATCGGCCCGAGCGGGCTGGTAAGGATCTCCCAGCCGTAGGCGTAGCGATCACCAGCGGTGTCGATGCGTACCCGCGGGGTGAACAACTGGCGCTCGGCGTCGTGACTGAGAACGGTGTGATGAAGCAGCGCGCGGTCCCAGCGCAGCATGTCCGGGGCGGTGCTGATGATGCCACCGTTGCCGCGTAGGTTCCAGTAGGGCCCGTTCTTGGCCCATGGGTGATCGAAGGGGCGGCCCGTCGGGCGTCCGTGGCGGTTGTACTCGACCGCGACTTGGCCTGCACGCCAGTGCGGTAGGAGGTAGCCGGTGTGCCGCATTCCGGCTGGGCGAAACAGGTAGCGCGCGAGGAACTGCTCATACCCTAGGCCAGACGCCTTTTCGATGATCGCGGCGAGGATGCTGTAGCTGACGTTTGAGTAATGCCAGGTGCTGCCTGGTGTTGAGAGCAGGCGCGAGCGCATCGCCTCGGTGAGCATCTGCTCTCGCGAGAGGGGTTGGTAGTCGCCGCCGAGCGAATCGGTCAGGCCTGATGTCATCGTCAGCAGGTCGTTGATCGTGATCACGCGCTTGTCGGGCGGAACCCCATCGATAAACCGGTCGATCCGGTCGCTAATGCCCAGTCGGCCCATCATCTGGAGCTTGAGGATCGCCGCGGCGGTGAACTGCTTAGTGATCGACCCGATGTCATAGGCGGTGTCACACCGTGCGGGGACGTGTTTGGCGCGATCTGCCCAGCCAAAGCTCGTGCAGCTGATCGCCTGGCCTGCGCGTGCCACAAGCACGGTTCCGCTCGCCCCGTGAGGCCAGTGATCAGCCAGGAACGCCTCCACCCGAGTCGCCGCCTGCCGGCTGGGCGCCGCGGTGGCGGAACCGGAGCAGACCGCGGCGACCGTCGCGGCCAGGACCGCCGCAGCGACAATCGCGGGCACCAGCTTGCGCAAGGGCGTCCTGGGGTCTAGCGGTCCTGGGTACATTCCAACCGCACGCCGGTCGACACGGGCAACTCATCGCGCCGCGCGCAACGCCATCCCGCCCGCTCGCGCGACACCACCAGGCTCCGGGCCTGTGCAGCGCAGCTGCTCCCACCGCCGCCAGCGGTGCGAGCACACGCGAACCGGTCAAGCTCATGATTACCCCCCGCGCCCGCGCTCACCGCCACCCCACCGAACGCCAACACCAAGCCCGCCAGCGAGACCGCGCCGATTCGCCAAGCCCACCTTCTGACGCCACCGGCCCGTTCCTGGACCCCTCCCAAAAGCAGCGACACAGCCTGCCGGGCGAGGCCCTGGCGCTGGGCCAACTCCAACGCCAGATCGCGCAGATAGACACGATCACGGCGACGGCACGCCCGCGGGTAGGCGAGCAGGCACAGATCAAGCAGCCGACGTCTCATGCCAATTTGGGGCTGGGGTTTGGGCCGGCCGCGACACGAGCGCTGACCGCGGCCGCTGTCGAGCGCAGGCCTGCTGCTTCCTGGGCAAGCGCCGCATGGCCCGGGCCTGTCAGCTGGTAGTAGCGTCGTCGGCGACCGCCGACGACCTCCTCGCGTGTCTGCGTGATCAAACCATCCGCCGACAGACGGTTCAGCACGCCATACAGAGTGCCGGCCGCAAGTTTCACGCGCCCGCTCGAAAGAGCCTCGACATCGTTGGCGATCCCGTAGCCATGCAGCTCGCCCGTCGCGAGGCTCGCGAGAATCAACAGCGCCTGCTCGGTCACAACCACCACTATAGATCGTCTCGCGATGCATCGCAAGCGTGAGCGAGGCGCCGCCGCCGGCGCCGGCGCCACAGGCTCGAGCGGAAGCCTGCGGCGCTGACAGCTAGCTTCTCGTTTGTCGCGTTGCGGCTACCGATCCCAGACTTCTGCTTCAGGCGTGACGCAGCAGTCTCGGCAGCTGGATCGAGCCGGGGTGACGCTGCCGCTGCGGAACATCTGAGCAGCCTTGCCGGGATGCTGGAACTCCGATGCCAGGCTCCACGAGCGCGCGGACGAGGCCCGAGGTCGGCTGCGGTCTCGTCATAGTCCATCCAGGAATCCCAGGAGCGCGTCTGGCGGGCGGTAGCGGCCGGGCTTGACGTCCAGTGGCTTGGTGCGAGCGAGCGCTCGTTCCTTGAGCGCGAGGTCGGCATGAAGATACATCTGCGTGGTCTCGACTTGTTCATGGCCCAGCCAAAGCGCGATAACGGTCGTGTCGACGCCGGCGTGCAGGAGCCGCATCGCGGCGGTGTGACGCAGGACGTGCGGCGTGATCGTCTTCGCGGTCAGTGACGGGCAGCCCTCGGCGGCCTGGGCGGCGTGCTTGGCGATCCTGCGCGCGAGCGCTTTGCGGGTGAGTGGTTTGCCGGTGCTGGTCGGGAACAGCGGCTCGGCGGGCGAACTGCCCCGTTCGGCGAGCCACACCCGGAGTACCGCGGCGGTCTGCTTGGTGATCGGGGTGATCCTCTGCTTGCGGCCCTTGCCTGTGGTGGTCGCGTGCGCGCCGGTGCCGAGGTGGATGTCGCCGCAGAGTAAGCCGGTCAGCTCTGAGGCCCGCAATCCGGTCTGCGCGAGCAGGATGATGATCGCGTGGTCGCGGCGACCGGTCCAAGTCGAGCGGTCTGGCGCGTCGATGAGCGCGTCGAGCTCGGGCTCGGTGAGGTAGGTCACGAGCGCGCGTTCGTGGCGTTTGGGTCCGATCTGCAGGACCCGCTCGATCGTCGCGGCGTGCTCGGGGTGACGCAGCATGCAGTAGCGGTAGAAGGTGCGGATCGCGGCCAGTCGCGTGTTGCGGGTCCGGGCGCCGCATCCGCGGTCAGTTTCGAGGTGGTCGAGGAACGCGCCGATCAGCGGCGCATCGAGCTGATCGAGATCGAGCTTCGACGGCTCGACGCCGAGCGTCTCAGAGGCGTAGGTCAGCAGCAGTCGGATCGTGTCGCGA
>DATBPE010000191.1:0-6192 GCA_036561505.1 Solirubrobacteraceae bacterium | reverse complement strand
CACTGGTGTACTTGATAACGGTCCTGGGGTAGATGCCAGAGGGTTGATCGGTGCGCGGTTTCGCGCGGCCGTAGCCACTTTGCTGGAGCCTCGCCGCCAGATGATGCGCGAGCCGGTTGATTTCGGTTCCGTTGAGCACCGCGACGGCCAAAGTGGCCGGGTCACTCGCCTTAGGTGATCCGCTGGGCGCATGGGTAGGCCCGGATCCGATCGTGCTCGAGCTCTGCGTGGCGCCGGTTGGGGAGGAGCCGCCTTTGCCTAGAGCGATCACGAGCCCAACGGCCACGAGGACGGCGATGATCGCCGCTCCCACGATCGCGGACCTGGTGCGTTTGGGAGAGCTCTGTTCCTCCTTGAGGAACCTGTAGTCACGGGCTCGTATCGCTTCCCCCGGTGGTCGATCTCGCTGCGTCGCCGGGTTGACCTCTGAAGCCGCGCGTCTGATGCTCGCTGGCGTCGGCGGCAGGCTAGCCGCTCGCGCCCCCGGTACGGTCGAAACCGACGGCACAGGGCCAGGAGACGAAGGACCAGTGAGCACCTTTGCTGGAGTTTGAGCTGGCGCGTCGGATCCGCCCACAACGGGTGGGGGCGGCAGGGGCGCTCGAGCGGCACGTGCCGCAGCTGTCGCCGGAGCTGGTGTGAGGCCCGACGAAGCTTGGTCGGCTCCGGCCGACCGCTCGCTCTCAGCGGAAACGGCGGCGCTCTCGCTCTCTGCCTGAGGCTGCTGCTCACCGGTCTGTATCTGAGGGGGGTCTGCAGCGGCCACCACAGGCGTCTCGGCCGGATCAATCGGGGGGGCTGGGGTTGGTGTGCCGACCTCATCTGTCCCTTGACTTTGTGCCGTGCTCGCAGCAGCGGTCTCGGTTGAGGGCTCCGCCGCGATTGGTGCAGAGACCGCTACCGCCTGACCGGCAGCCTGTTCCGGAGCCTGGGCCTCCGGAAGCTGTCCGGGCGGCGGGGTGGCCCCCGGGACGACCCGCGTTGCTGGTCCGGAAGCGGCTACCGCACGCGCGTTTAGCGGTGCCGCGCGCGGCACGGGACGAACAGAGGGGGTCGCCTGAACTCGCGCGGTGGCTTGGGTGCTGATTCGCTGCTCGAGCTCAGCGGCTCGCTCGGGCGCTCGGCCGGCCCAGTCACGTAGGCGCTTGATCTCGCGCGCCTGGGAGAACACCAGCAGCGAGAGTATTGCGATCCCGACTAGTGCCGCCAAGCCGGCCACGGCACCGATCTGGGTAAACGAGTTTGTCAGCGACAGTGCCAGCACAGGGCAGTTCATGAATCGCGGGAGTGTAGGAGGCGCTCGCGCGAGGATGTATTGCGGGAGGCGGAGAGCTCAGAAACCTTAGCCGCCAGCTCGGCCGCGTCACCATCTGAGACCAGCAGTTCGATCTCCGTGAACATTGACTCCACCTCGTAGGGCGCAAGCGGCTCGCGGTCAGCTAGCAGGATCTTCTCGGCGGGGGTAGGTTGCGGACGCTCGTAGGTGTTGAAGAGCTCCTCGTGGAGCTTCTCCCCAGGTTGGCGACCCACGATCTCGATTTCGATATCCGTCTCGGGCCTGAGCCCCGAGAGGTCGATCATCGCTTTCGCTAGATCGAGTATTCGCACAGGTTCACCCATATCCAACACAAAGACGTCGGCTCTGGTGGGTCCGGTCGGGTTCAGTGATCCAGAACGAATGATCAGCTGTACGGCCTCGGGGATCGTCATGAAGTAGCGGGTCATGCGCTCGTCGGTCACGGTGACAGGGCCGCCTCGAGCAATTTGGCGACGAAAGATGGGGACAACGCTGCCGGAAGATCCCAGCACATTGCCAAACCGAACAGACGCGTAGCGGGTATTGGGGAAACGTGTGCTCGCCGCCTCAAGGGCGAACTCGGCCAGGGCCTTGGAGGCGCCCATCACAGTGGCTGGTGAAACCGCCTTGTCGGTCGACACCAGTACGAAGCGAACGACGCCGAGATGGCCGCTGGTGTGTGCCACCACACGAGTCGCTAGCGCGTTGTTACGCACCGCCTCCACGGGATTTGCCTCCATCAGGCCGACGTGCTTGTAGGCGGCGGCATGGAAAACGATTGTCGGACGGTAGTGAGCGAAAATCTCCTTGATGCGCTCCTCCTCCTTGCAGTCCGCAAGCACGGCAGCCAGCATCGCCGGTTGTACGTGTCGCTCCTCTTCCAGCTCGCGTTGAATCATGAATAGGTTGTCCTCGGCGTGGTCGAGCAGCACGATCCGTCGTGGTCCCACGCGGGCGATTTGCCGGCAGAGCTCTGAGCCGATCGAGCCGCCGGCTCCGGTCACGAGCACCGTCTCGCCCGCCAGATAGGCGCCGACGCGGTCGAGCTCCATGTGCACCGGCTCGCGACCGAGCACATCCTCCACCTGCACCTCGCGCACCTGATGGGCTAGCGTGCCGCGGCCCTGCAGGAGCTCAAACACGGTCGGTAGCGTTCGCACCAGAATGCCACGCGAACGGCACTCCCGCACCACTCGCGCTCGCGTGGATCCTGGAGCCGAGGGGATCGCGATGATCACTTCGTCGGGCTCTGCGTCATCGAGAATACGAGGTAGGTCCTTCTCGGTGTTGCCCCTTACCCTGACCCCGTCAATGCGTAGTCCTTGCTTGCGTGGGTCGTCGTCGAGGAATCCCACCGGAGCCAGGCCGAGTTGGCGATTACGGGTGATCTCGCGCAACACCAGACGTCCGCCGTCGCCGGCGCCTACGATCAGGACGCTGCGCTCTCCCTTGCGGGTACCACTGAAGCTTGCTAGCGGGCGACGTTCGTGCAGGCTGCGAGCGATCACACGGACTCCGCACAGGAACAGCAACGACAGCAGCGAGAACAGCACGATCACCGTGTCGGGCAGGCCGATCGCGGCGGTGCCGTGGCTAGACGCGCGCTGCACCGGATGCAGTACTGCAACCGCCACGACTGTGAGCAGAGTGATCAGGACCACTCCCCGTACGATCGCCTCATAGTCTCGCTGTGAGGCGTAACGCCAACGGCGTTGGTAGACCCGGGCCAGTATCAGGATCAGCATGCCCCCAGGGCCCACCCACCAGATAGTTCGCAGCAACAGGTGGCGGTAGTAGACCGACAGCCCGTTGTCAAAGCGCAGCCAGAAGGCGAGGTAGTACGCGAGTGCGACCAAGACTCCGTCGGTGAGAACCTGTGCCAGCGAATGCCGGGGGAGTCGAAAGGTCGCCGAGGAGATCCTTCGGCGCATTATCGGGATTCTAAGCCCGATTGGCGCGTGAGGCTGCGCTTGTGTCTCGCCCTGCACCTGGATATGCAAGCGGCGAGAGCAGCAGATCTAGGAGAACCTGTGGATCGCGTCGAGTTCGGTCGGCCGCCGCTGGTGGGTGACTCGCACGCTCCAGTAGCCGATCGACTTCGCTGGCGTGTTCGAGTCGACCCAGTCGACCCTCCGAGATGAGCCTTTCATCCAGCGCCCCCAGATGGCCGGCAAAAGTGCTCAGAACAGGCGTCCCGAGTGCCACGGCCTCGCGATTCATGGTGCCCCCGGCGGAGATCACCAGCCGGGCATGTGCAATCAGCGACTGTGCGTCTATTGCCCGCTCGGGGACGATGAACTCATCGATGTTTCTGAGCTGAGCGCGCTGGTGCTCGGTTCGTGCCAGCAGGACGGGCTGGATGCCTAGCTCACTCACGCCGTTTCGCAGCCGCTCGAGCACCTGGGTAAAGAGGTCGTTCTCGAAGCGATGATAAAGCGAAACCTCCGGCGGGGTACGAACCACGACGATCGGCCTCTGGGAATCAAGGCCAAGCTCCTGTAGAACAGCCTCCTGCGGCTCGAAGTCGGCTAGGTAGTACTCCTCCTTGAGTCCCTGATAGGTGCGGATCTTGCCGGTTGCTCCGTAGCGAGCCAGCCGCTCGGGCTCGATCGCGTCGGGGACCACCACGGCGTCGGCCAGACGACAGTTGATGTGGTGCTGAACAGTGGCGAACTCGTAGTCGAACATCGTCGAGCAGGGGATTCGCAGGCCGGCGGCCGCCACCGTGACGTCATTGGACCCGTGGCCAAGGGCCACGTCGAAACGAGCTGTGCGCCCGTGCGCAAATCTGATCAGCGCCCCCGAGCGCCTGACCAGCCCGCCGGCCTTGGCGGCAAGACGTCCACCCCGATGGCGCCCGATCGCGTGGTGGTGGATTTCAAAGCGCTCGAGCAAGTCGATGGTCTGCGCGAAGTCGCGCGCGGTCACCTCGACCTCGTGGCCCTGCGCCCGGAGCAGCTCGATGATCGGGCGCATCACGAGCACATGCGGACTGTTGGTCAGGTCGATCCATACGCGCATCCACGGCACGGTAGCGTCCGTGCGGCGTTTGGCGGGTGGGTGACGTCAGCGTCCGGCGCTACTACCGGTATCTTTGACGGAAGTGCTGATCCTCGCGTCGATCTCGGAATCATTGGTCAATGCCACCTCGCACTTTGTGCGTGACGCCGGGCTTCCAGGAATATTTGTGTTGATGGCGGTCTCGAGCGCCTGTATCCCGGTGCCCTCTGAGGTAGTGATGCTGTTCGCTGGCTTCGCGGTCGCCGATCCGTCGCAAAGCGCCTCACACCACCACCTGACGATGGTGGGAATCGTGTTGGCGGGTCTGCTGGGAACAATGATCGGCTCCTGGGCTGCCTACGCGGTCGGTCGAGGAGGGCGTCTAGAGCTGCTGGAACGCCATGGCGCAAAGTTTCATATGGGACCGGCACAGATCCGTCGTGCCGAAGAGTGGTTTGGCCGCTACGGCCAGCCAGCCGTACTGTTCGGGCGTATGGTGCCGGTGGTGCGAGCGTTCGTCTCGCTACCGGCTGGGGTTGCGCGCATGCCGCTGGGTCGTTTCACGGTCCTTTCGCTGATAGGGACCTTGCCGTGGGTGCTCGCTCTGGCGCTCGCAGGCCATGCTCTCGGTGGAGAATGGACCAGCGTGCGCAAGGGATTTGAGTATGCCGATTACGTCGTGCTCGCCGCGATCGTGGGTGCGGTGCTCTATGGATTGGCGCGCCGGCGCCGCCGTGCCAATCAGCCCCCCGGAGCAGCCGAGATGGGCGAGAGCTCGAGTGCGACCGCGGACATGAACTGAGACGCTCCGAGCGGCGGCGTGCTGAGCGAGGACTGTAGGCGCAATCGCCGGAGCGTCACTGGCACTCAGGAGTGCACCCAAAGCGCGCGGACGCTCTCCTCAAGCCAAGCGTTGTTGCTCGGCTTGATTCATGGTCCGACCGAGCTGCTGCCTGTGTCCTCTACGGCCCACACAGTGCTGATTCCGTGGCTTTTCGGATTGCCATATGATCGGCTTGACCCTGGGCTTCGCAAGTCATTTGAGCTCGCGTTGCACGCCGGTAGCGCAGTGGCACTGCTTACCGGCAGGCGTTCTTTGACGACAGCCCGACGAGCCCGGATGAGCGTTCTAGGATTGGCTGTCGGTCCACCGGCGCTGGCCGGATATTTTCTCGAGGGGCCGATTGAGGGCGCCCTCAGCACTCCAGCTTCGATCGCCGGTGGACTGTTGGTTGGCGCGACTGGCATGGCCCTGGCGGACCGCCGTCCGCGCAGTCGCGTTGCGATAGAGGCGGACTGGCTGGACGGGGCTTTGCTGGGGCTGGCCCAGGCGCTTGCTCTGGCGCCGGGAGTTTCGCGCAGCGGCGCGACGCTCACCGTTGCACGAGCCCGTGGTTTTGCGCCCGATCAGGCACGGCTGTTGTCGGGTTGGGTGGGGATGCCTGTGATGGTTGGCGCCAGCGCATTGCGATTCGCCCGACTGATCCGAGGTGATCTCTCGCTCGACACCGTGCGGGTGCTGTTGCTCGGCGGGGTGGGGGCGTTTGCCTCCACCCTGTGTACCGCACGGGTTGTCTCACGGCGACGATGTGACTCGCTGCTTCCCTATTCGCTCTACCGCGCCGGATTGTCGCTGCTGGTGATGGGTACCGTTCGATCTCGCGCTCGGCGTGCCAAAGATGCCCGCGTTTGAAGACGCAGACCGCCCGCGCGGGCGGTCTGCTGCGTTGATTGCAGAGGGACTATCGCGTAGGTGATCGCAGCCCACGCGGCGAACTTTCTTGGAAGTGCCAGTCAAAGCCAAGCCGCCCGGCGGCTCCAGCAAAGTAGCCGGCACCAAGAACACCCAATCCACGCACAATAGAAGTCGATGGCTTGTCAGCAACTCGACAACA
>DATBPE010000190.1:0-3143 GCA_036561505.1 Solirubrobacteraceae bacterium | reverse complement strand
AACGACCCGAGTCCTGTGCCCAGGATCGGATCTTGTCCGAGGAGCTGGAACCCGCGATACAGCATCTTGTCGCGATCGCCCGCGTTTCCTTCGAGGCTGATCAAGCGGTCGGTGATGCAGTTGCAATACGTGTGCGTCGGCCTGTTGAACGTGACGGCGATGGCTCCTCCGGTCAAGACCAGGAGGACCAGGGGCAGAAGGACATAGCGACCGGCCACCGCCTGGCGGAAGGCGTTGGGTTTGCCACGCGTCTCGCGCAGGTACGCCGACACCGCCCAGTACACCGCCGACAGCAGCAACGCGAGGGCGAAGGCCACCAGGGACTGGCGCGCGCCCGCGAAGATGATCCCCGCGACGCCCAGGACTCCGATCGCGGCGGAGGCCCAGATGTTCTTCACGAGCCACGGCTGCACCGCGATCAACGTCCCAAGGGCGATCAGGTCGCCCTGCCAGCTGTACCGGTCGGCCCCCAGGATCCTGTCGCCGAGCAGCGCGACCGTGATGAGTGCGATCACAGCGCCGATCGCGAGCTGCGATGCAGCCGCCGGCCACGCATCCTCGGCCTTCTCCACGATCATCGCCACCGCAGCCGCCATCGGCAGGATGACGAACGTGAAGTACTCGTACTTCGAGGTCCCATAGGCGACCTGGGAGGGATCGAGGTGAAGCAGGTATTTCGTACGGAGCCATGAGATGGTCATCCAGACAGCGACCACCGCGACATAGGCGAGCATCACCCTGTTCGTACGGCTGAAGCGAAACGAGAACACGGCGAGCACGACGTAGGCAAACGCGATCAACAGCGCCAGCGCGGGGCGCTGTGGTGAGCTGACGAGGATCGCGATGGGCAGTGCAGCGAGCATTGCGAGCCGCGCCAGGCCCCGAGCGCTGCGGTCGACCGGGCCCGCGAACACGTTGGCGATGCGGTTTACCTCGAGCATCGTGAGACCCGCCAGGACCCACAGCGCCAGCACAAAAGCGAGCACGGCCGCGGTCGTGGGGTCCGCGACGCGCCGTAGTGAGAACGCCAGCACGAGCGCAAACAGGAAAGCGATCGCGAGGTTGCGCGCATTGATCGGGCGCACGTGGTGAGCGTCGATCACGCTGCGGAGGGTCACGTAGGCGGCCCACGGCAGCGCGCCGATGAGCGTCAGCCGCAGCACGTTGACTCCGCCGCTGAAACCGGGACCGAGGTAAATGCTCACGATCGGCCCCGCGAACACCTCGAGGATGACGACCACGATCAGCGTCCCCGCGAGGGTGAGTCCGACGACCTCGACCACCTCGGTCCGCAGCTGTCTCACCTTGCCGGCCGCGAGCAGGCGCGCCGCCGCCGGCAGGAGCAGGAAGCTGACCGGGGTCAGGCTCGAGCCGATCATGCTGACCGCCGCGACGCCAAACGCGACGATGCCGGCCACGCGAATGTCGGCCGCTTGCGCGATGAGTATGCCCGGCATCGCGAACAGGAGCAGGGAGAAGAAATCGCCCGGCATTCGGGGTATGCCGAAACGTGTCATCTCGCGCAGCCGCTCTCCAATACTGGCGAGCCTGAAGGGCAGCCGCATCAGGGCGACGGCGGACGCGATCGTCCAGCCGATCCCCATCGCGTAGAGGATCCAGGCGACGGAGCTGTGGAAGAGCACGATCGCAGCGAGCGGCAGCAATCCCATGTTGACGGCCATCAGGACGTTCGCCGCCTGGATGCGGTGCAGACCGCGTAGGTAGCCGTAGGCGACGGAGTGCAGCCCGCTGCCGGCGAGCAGGACCGGCAGGGCGAACACGAGGTCCGAGTAGCTGTCAGAGCCAAAGAAAACGTGGCCCCAGAACCCGGTCGCGACGAGCAGCACGAGGCTGACGGCCGCGACGCCGGCCGCAAGCACGATCAGCGCCGCCGCGGCGTATCCGGGGGACTTGCCGGACTTCTCCTCCTCGGCGTAGGCGACGTACCGCGCGATCCCGAGGTCGGCGCCGAGCAATACGAGCGGGGCGAGAAGCGACAGCGTGCGGCGCGACAGCGAGTACTCGCCAAAGCCCTGCGTGCCCGAGTAGGCGGCGATGAGCTTGAACGCGAGAAGGTAGCTTCCGATCACGATGCCCTCGGCCAGGAAGGTCGTGAAGTAGTTGAATCGCTTCACGCCGGCACCGGTTCCTTCTCGAACACGTCGAGCAGCCGCGTGGCCAGGCCTGGGATGTTGTGGTGCTCGAGGAGGTACCGGCGCCCGCGCTCTCCCATCTCGATCCTCTCGTCTGGTGTCAAGGCGACAAGGCGCTCAATGGCGTCGGCCAGCACCTCGGGGTCGCCAGGCGGCACGCTGAATCCCGCCTCGGCGTCCCGGACCGGGTCGTAGGTCGATTTGCCGAAGAAGATGATGGGCCTCCCGGCCGCGAGGTAGTCGGTGAGCTTGTTGAGGCTGATGCCAAAGCGGTACAGAGGCAGGTCGCGTAGGCCGTAGATGAAAGCGTCCGCCTCGCCCATCACCTTGCCCACCTCCCGCTTGGGTACGGCGGGCCTGAAGTCGACGTTGTCCAGCTGCTCGTCGCGAGCGCGCTTGATGAGCGTCTCGCGTTCCTGGCCAGAGCCGATCATCACGAACTTGACGTCGTCGCGTCCGCGTTTGTGCAGAACATCGGCGGCGTCCAGGATGCTGTCCAGCGAGTTGGAGGCCACGAAGCCTCCAAGGAACATGATCCGGAACGGCTTTGCCGGACCACCCTCATAAGGCTCCAGCTCTTCGTAGCGCCCGAGCTCTACGCCGTGTGGCACCCACAGGATCTTGTCCGGCGATACGCCCTGCGACGCGACGTAGGCATCGGTATGGCGCCACAGCATGACGATCCTTTCGGCGTGGCGAAACAGGTAGCGCTCGAGCCGGCGCATCCAGCGCGCCGCACGCCCATCGGGGCTCAGCCGGCCGAAGTCGATCAAGGTCTCGGGCCAAAGGTCGGTGACCTCGAAGAAGAATCGCGCGTGCTTCACGCGGGCAAGCAAAAGACCGGTCAGGGCCGCCAGCGGGTGGACCGAGACGCCGACCACGACCTGCGGCTGCTCGCGTCGCAAGACGCCCGCGACGAAAGCCAGCACGCTGAACACGAGCATGTTCAAGACACGCCTCCAGTCGTTGCCGTGGTAGCCCGGGGCGTTG
>DATBPE010000189.1:0-4234 GCA_036561505.1 Solirubrobacteraceae bacterium | reverse complement strand
GGGGACACCACGATTTTCAGTCGTGTGCTCTACCAACTGAGCTATCTGGCCGTAGCGACCGATGCTAGCGATTTGCTCGCACCCGGTCGAGGGACCCAACGCACCACCCAAACTACTTAGCGGACTGTTCGAATTCCTCCACCAGGGACCGGTATGTCTCTCTGAGGCCCTGATCGATCGAGACCTCCGGGCGCCATCCGAGCTCACGCTCAGCCAGAGAGATGTCCATGCAGCTGCGCTCGAGCTCACCGGGGCGCAGCGGCGCCAACTGGGGCTCGACCGTGGAGCCGGCGACGTCCGAGAGTACCTCCCAGAGGGCCATCACGTCGGTCTGTGCGCCGGTCGCGATGTTGAAGGTGCCGGCCTTGCCGACCGCCATCATCAGTGCCCGCACAACGTCACCGACATAAACATAGTCGCGCGTGGGCTTGCCAAAGCCGTAGATCTTTGGCGCCTGGGCGGTGTGCAGGTGATGGCTGAAGATCGATACGACTCCGGCCTCGCCGTGCGGGCTTTGGCGCGGACCGTAGACGTTGCCGAGGCGGCAGACGGCGTGCGGCACTCCCGAGAATTGAGACCAGGTCTTTACGTAAGCCTCTGCAGCCCACTTAGAAGCCCCGTAGGGGGCCAGTGGGGCCGGGATCCGTCCCTCGGGGGTCGGCATCGGCGCATCGTCCCCATACAGCGCTCCTCCGGTGGAGGTGAATACGACCGGAGCCTTGAGCTTGGTGGCGATATCGACGACGTTCAGTGTCCCCAGCACGTTCACTGCGCAGTCGCGGGAGGGGTCCTGGACGGAGGCGGTCACGCTCGCCTGGGCGGCGAGGTGGAAGATTGCGCTGGGAGAAGCCTCCTGAATGACCCGCGCAAGTGCTGGCCGATCGACGATGTCGAGCTCCTCCAGCGTTGCCGCAGGGTTGACCCGGCGGGCCTTCCCGGATGAGAGATCGTCCACCACGATCACGTGATAGCCGTCTTTGATCAGCGCGTCCACGACGTGCGAGCCGATGAAGCCCGCGCCACCGGTGACGACCGCGTTCAGTGAGTGCTTTTGTTCTTCGCTCAAACCAAATCTCCCGATTCTCGCCATCAATCGAGATCGCGAGAATAGAGGATCGTGCTGGCCGGCCTCGCCCGAGTCGCGGCCGTGGTGCTCTCTAGCCGACCGCGGGCTCGCGCTGGAGCAGCTCTTCGACAGCCGGCACGGATTCGTCGATTTTCTCCAGCACCACCACTCCCGGGTATTCACGCGAGAGATCGCCAGCCGCCCCTGCACCCAACATGATGGGGATTTCCGGGTGGCGCTCGCGCAGGTAGCGCATCACCGAGTCGAGCTTGCCGAGGACCGAGGAGTTGCTCACACCGAGAACGATCAGCTCGGGGGAGTGGTTCTCGATCGCGTCCTGTGTGCGCTCCCGGGAGAGATCGCCCTCGAGCGCCGTTCTGTAGCCGGCGGCCGCCAGCTGGTCGTGAACCATCTGCAGACCCAGGGTGTGCTTGTCACCCGCAACCCCCGCCAGCAGCACGCTTTGGCGGTGCGGCTCGGTGCCGCCGAGCATGTAGCGGTAGAGGGTCGCGAGGATACGTCGCGTGATGCCGGTGGCAAGGCGCTCTGACTCGAGGTCGATCTCCCCTGCCTCCGAGAGATCGTTGATCCGGCTCGTCGCTGGTGCGATCACCTGACCGTGCAGGGTGGTGGGCGTCACGCCGTCCTCGATCGCCTGCATGATCGCCGCCTCGGCGGTCTCGGCGTCGCCGTCCTCGATCGCCGCCGCGTACACCTCCAGGACGCTCTCCACAAGCGTCTGGGGATCACCCGAGCGCCGGTCCTTGGCGTCCATTCCAGAGCTTCCCAGCACGTCCATAAAGGCGTCCAGCAGCACCGGGTCGAAGTGGCGAGCGCGTTGTGTGATCATCATCTCCACGGCCTGCTCGACGGAGAAGGCCTTGCGGTAGACGCGGTCTGAGGTGAGGGCGTCGAAGACGTCCGCGATCGCGACGATGCGTCCCTCGATCGGGATCGTCTCTCCTTCGAGGCCTCGGGGATACCCGCTGCCGTCCCACTTCTCATGGTGGCTGAGAGCGACCGACGCGGCCAAGTCGAGGATCGCGGAGGTTGAACCCGTCAGCAGTCGGTGACCCTCCTCGGCGTGGGTCTCCACGATCGCGCGCTCGTCCGGGGTGAGGCGCCCGGGCTTCAAGAGGATGGCGTCGGGGATCGCGACCTTGCCGACGTCGTGCAGTGGCGCCGCGTGACTGAGCAGCACACAGAAGTCTCCCTCCATGCCGATCTGCTCGGCCAACAGCGTGGAGAAGCGCCCGATCCGCTCGATGTGGGCACCGGTGTCCTCGTCGCGAAACTCGACCGCCATCGACAGACGGCGCACGGTCTCGGCCTGTGCCAGCTCGAGCTCGGAGAGCACCCGGTGCAGCTCGCTGGAGCGCGCCTGGATCTCGTGCTCGAGGCGTACACGGCGCGCGGTTCCCATGAACAGTCCGCAGAGAATGCCGCCGCAGAGTACGAGAATGCCCGCGAGCGTCGTGATCACGGCAGCGCTGGAGAGCAGCGCCAAGAGCGCGCCCGAGCCCAGTAGGATCGCGCAAATCGCCCAGTGAAGGACGCGTTTGGCGTTTTCCAGATCACGCAGCGACTGCATGGTTATCTTCGTGTTTACCGGCGAGGCCAGGACTCCTGCCAGCCGGCGATGCGAACCGCGGTCGATCTGCGCCGCCGAGCGACGGCGCACGGTCACAAAAGCCGATGATTCAAGGGCCTCAGAGACTTTCCGCGAGCGGGCCGAATCGGGCCGGTCGATCGAGAGCTGTCGGTGTCCGCGAACGCGTCCTACCCTTCCGGGACCGGACCGCCGATAGCCAGATTGCGTGACTGCGGACACTTGGACGTTTCTGTGTGATGCAAAATGTGGCTCCGCCGGGCGGCGAGGACACCTCTGTTAGAAGAAGATCCGGGGCTGTGGCGTCGATCAAGCCCAGCCCCATGATTCGCTGACCTTCTCGCGTTCGGTAACTATGCCGGGCGTCTTGAGGTGGCCACAGGCCGCTGGACGGATGACCTAGCCGTCGCTCAGTGCCCGCTGTAGGTGGCGTGCCCAGGGCCATTCTGAAGAAACGAACGGACCGCGCCTTTCAAATCCTCGGTGGCGAAGAGCTCTCCTGCCAACTCCGGGACACGCTCGTCCGCGGCGCGGGCGCCGCCACCTTCAAGGGCTGCCCTGACGATTTTCTTGGTGGCCGCGTGGGCGCGTGTGGGTCCATCGGCGAGCCTGCGCGCGAACTGGCGCGCGGCCCGATCGAAGCCCTCGTCTGGTAGCACGCGGTTGACCACGTTCCAGCGCTCGAGCGTCGCCGCCTGGTAGAGCTCACCGGTCATGACCAGCTCGCGTGCCCTGGCGGGGCCGGCTCGCTCGCAAAGACGCTGGGTGCCGCCCATCGCAGGAGTCAGTCCGACGACTGTCTCCACCAGTCCGAAGCGTGCTGATTCGGCGGCGAGCAGGATGTCGCAGCTGAGTGAGAGCTCAAACGCCGCGGTCAGGCACAGGGAGTGGGCGGCAAAGACGGTTGGCAGTGGGAGCTCCTCGACGCGGTGGATGAGATCGAGCAGTCCCAGCCACATCTGCGCCGCCTGTTCGGTTGAGAGGCCGTCGAAGACGTGCACGTCAACGCCGCCACTGACCACACGCCCGTCGGCTCTGATCAGCAGCCCGCGTGGGGGCTCGGTGACGAGCCGGTCGATGGCTCGCGAGAGCTCGCCGATCAGCTCCTGATCGAACAGATTCAGGGGCGGGTGCTCGATGCTCAGCACGGCCAGCGGACCGTCCTGCTCTAGGCGCACGAGGCTCATTTGGCTCCCTCGAGGCTCATCGCTACGTACTTGGTCTCCAGGTACTCGTTGATGCCCTCCAAGCCCCCCTCACGGCCGAAGCCTGACTGCTTGACCCCTCCGAACGGGGCGGCGGGGTTGGAGACGACGCCTTGGTTCAGACCGACCATCCCGGTCTCGATGCCCTCACAGACGCGAAACGCCCGTTCCAGATCGCGTGTGTACACATAAGCGACCAGGCCATACTCGGTTTGGTTGGCCGCCTCCAGAGCCTGCTCCTCGGTGACGAATGTGGCGATCGCGGCGACCGGTCCGAAGATCTCCTCGCGCAGCAGCCGCGCCCCTTCTGGTACGCCTGCCAGGACGGTCGGCTCGTAGAAGTAGCCGGGCCCG
>DATBPE010000188.1:0-4771 GCA_036561505.1 Solirubrobacteraceae bacterium | reverse complement strand
CTTGGACGAAGAACCTCGTCGCCCCTTTCGTCAACAGGAGATGCTGAAGTGGGCTCGGGTAGGTGCCGGGGTACATGTCGGGTTGCCGCCCGGCAGCTCGAAAGGTCGACAACTGCAATGGGAGTCGTGCGGGGTGGGGTTGGGTAAGGCCCGGGCCTACGAGCCAAAGGACACGCACGGCGATCCCGTTGCGCGGGAACGTCCCGAACCGAGCGCGAGGAGGCACCGTGCGGATCGATTGTCCGTTCGGAATCGTGCGAACAAGTACGCCCGGCTTGGAGCGGAAACTCGAGAACGTGACTTCGTCGACCCCGAAGCTAATTCCACTCCCAGCGGCGTGCTCGACGTGCATCCCGCTCGGATATCTCATCGACCAGCCCAGCCGCGAGCGGTAGCCGTGCGCGAGGCCTACCGAAGGCAGCGGTCCGCCCTTAACGGGTGACCGCGAAACCATGATCACTGCAGCCATGCTCGCAGCGAGTAGAAGCGCCAACGCAGCGCCTGAGAGTTGGCGCCTTCGCATCCGCCGCTTTGCCTCCGCCAATAGAGGGTCGAGCGAGAAAGGCAGGCTCGGAACGTGCAGCGCCATGGCACGATTATGGCTAGCACCATGCGGGCCGTCAACGCGAGACTTCACCGACCCTAGGCTCAAGGGACATTCGCGCACGCTGGCCCAGCCGAGGCGTGCAATCTTCTACGGCTTAACGTTCGGGTTTGCTCGGAGTATCGTGCTCACCGTGAATAGCCACTCGTCTGGCTAGCCGTGGCTGCGAGGTTGCTTTCGCTCGCAAGCGTGCTCGCAATCACGGGTTCGCTCGTTGGATGCGGCGCGGGCGCGCACGGCCTTTCGCGCGTCGGTTTCCCGACGTATCGGCTTTCCTTCTCGTATCCCGCTGCGTGGGAGCGGGTGGACTGCTCCGGGCATCGCGGCGGTCCCTTCGTCTCGCCCTTTACATACCTCTCGACGCTCAAGACCCTCCGATCGGCGGCGGTTTGTGGATTCCAGGGGCCTCCGCCGTCGCTATCTCGGCTCGGCACGGACGGCGTCTTCATCGTGTGGTCCTGGTGGGACTTACCCATGCCCATCAACTTCAGCCGATTACCGGGGCAGCCGCTGACGGTTGGCGGTCAGGCGGCCCGCTTCAGGACGATTCGGAGAGGAAGCGTCTACTGGAGGGAATCGAGGTGCGGGCGGGTCGGAGGGCAGAAGGAGATAGTCGCGATTTCGGGCGGTTCTTCGCATACCTACTTCAGCATGGCTGCCTGCCTAAGGGGACCGGCGTTCGCCCGCAGCGAGGACGCGATACGGAAGATGCTGGCCACTGTGAGCTTTTCAGGCTAGGCGCCGCCGCCGGGCGACCTTCCCGAGCACTCGCCCAGTCGATGCACCTGTCCCAAGAACCTGTGACGTCTCCAACCGGCGGCGTCGTACTCTGTGTGAGATGAAGTCTGTAGCCGCCGCTGCCGCGCTCTCTGCAGCCCTGCTCGCCGCGTCCGGCTGCGGCGGCAGCTCGCACGGAAGCGCGTCTGCGCTCCACCGCGCCTCGATGGTCGCCCGCAACATCGCGCGCTCGCTCGACGATCCCTCGGCTAAAACGGCAGAAGTGTTCGGGCCTGCCTCGTACACAGCGCTCGTGAACGCATCGCAGAACGTCTCAAGCACCGCACACCGTTCGGGAAGCTTCTACTTGCTCGTCCTCCACGGTCGCTTCGTCTGCGACTGGTGCTCGCGCCCACCAGGCGGAAAATCCCCCACCGGGCGGACAGTGACGCAGATCTGGTCGCCAGCGGCCGGGCGTCTCGACCTAAGCATCCTCCACAGGGGACTCGCACCCTCAATCTCGCGACTCGGCAGGCCCACGCCCATCAGCTGGGGCTAGCGCGCTCGGGGGACATTCCCGAGCACTGGCCCAGGCGAGCGACCTTTCACTTGGCGGAGTCCGATGTTCGTCTTCGGGCGTCGTAACGTTCCCTGGACGTGAGGGGTCTAGTTTGCGCGAGATCGCTGTGAACGCGAATGCGAGCGAACGCTTCGGTGTTGCGGCCCGCCGCTTTGGGTGGGTGTCTTCACTTGTCGTGGCGCTGCCGGGCGCCCTGTTTCTGTTGTTGACGTCGTCTGCGCTGACGTTGTCGTATCTGAGACACAGCCTGCGCGCCAGCGAGGTCGTCGTCGTGCCCCTGTTTGCGGCCGCGGCCGCGCTCGGACTGGTGGTGCTGCGTCGTCAGCCACGGAACAGCGTCGGTTGGGTGTGTATCAGCGTCGTGCTCGTGGCGATCTTCTACGGCAATGCGCAGGAGTACGCGGTGCTCCGCTACCGCGATCACTACCGAGGGCTGCCGCTCGGTTCTGCGGCGGTGTTCGTCTGTGACTCGTTCTAGGCCCTGTTGTTCCTGCTCCTCCCGCTGATCATTCTTCTCTTTCCGGACGGCCGCCTCCCGGCGCGCGGCTGGCGATGGCCGCTGCGGCTGTATCTCGGCTTGTGGTCGGTGGTCATGGTCGGCCAGTTCGCCGGGGCGGCCGATGGTGTCATCGGCCGGCGGATCCACGTCGACAGCAGCGGCCAGAACATCAGCAGCTGGAACTCCACCAGTAGCGGCACGCGCATGGCGAACGTTGGGATCGACCTTGCGCCGCTGATCGGGCTCCTGATGCTGTCGTTCGTGGCCGCGCAGGTCATCGCTTGGCGGCGCGCGCACGGGGAGCGCCGCCAGCAGCTCAAGTGGCTGATGACGGGCTCCGCCCTCTCCATCGTCGGCGTCGCGGTCGAATTCACCTCCGCCCAGACTGCTGCGATTCCGCATCCGGTTGTTGCCGTCCTCGGAATCGGCGTTCTCGCGCTGCCCGTCTCGATCGCAGTCGGGATCCTCAAGTACCGGCTCTACGAGATCGACCGGCTGATCTCCCGCACGATCTCCTATGCGTTGCTCACAGGGCTGCTGGTCGGCGTCTTCGCGGGGCTCGTGCTTCTCACGACGCGCGTTCTGCCCTTCTCGAGCCCGATCGGCGTCGCCGCTTCAACTCTCGCTGCCGCCGGCCTGTTCAACCCGCTCCGTTGGCGGCTGCAACGGCTCGTCGACCAACGTTTCAACCGTGCCCGCTACGACGCCGAGGCCGTCATCGCCGCCTTCAGCGACCGCCTCCGAGGCGCGATCGACCCGGGGGCTGTGGAAACCGGGCTGCTCGCAGTCCTCAGCCAAGCAATCGCCCCCGCCCACGCCTCCATCTGGCTCAGCGCGACAACTCGATCGAAGCAGGACAGCCAACGGCGGCGCTAGCGCCAGGGGACATTCCCGAGCTCGATGGCCCACACCACCGCTAGCCGTGCAGGCAGGAGGTACCTCTCTGCTTCGTCTCGGTTATCCAGCTTCGCCGCTGGGAAGGAAGGTGTCCCTGTAGTAGTGGCGCAGCCAGGCTTCGTATCCGTCGTCGTCGTGGCCGCCGTATTGGGTCAGCGTTCGGTATGTCCCCCAGTCGATGGCAACCCAGAATGCCGCTTCGACTCGATCTCGCTGGAGGAACCGCTTGCGGCCGGGTTTGCGGAACAGTCGTTCGGTGGTGTTGCGGACGGCGAAAGTGCGGCTGGCGTTCATACGCTGCCAGAGCTTCGCAACCGCCAGGTCGCTTGCCGCTGCATGTTCGACGGTCCAGGCAATCCGGGCCGAGCGCGGGTTGATCGCGCGTAAATGTGCGGCGTGGAGGCGCAGCATCGTGGCAGCGTCGGGGGCTGCCTCCATCTCCTTGACGCTCTCGCGCTGCGTCATGGGTAGCGGATCGGTGTCGCCGCGAATGGTGTAGTCGACCGTCGCTTCGAGGAGTGCCGCCTTTGTGCCGAAGATGGCTTCCACGGACTTCTGCGAGACGCCTGCCCTGTCGGCGATCGCCGCCATGGTCGTTCCCGCCCAGCCCCGCTGTTCGAACAAGTGCTGTCCTGCGCGGACGATCGCCTCTCGCGTCCGTGTCGCTGCCGCCTGCCGCCGCGGTGCGTGGTAAGGCCGGGGGTCGGACTTGCTCGGGTTCTCCATAACGGTTAGGGTCTCACCCTATCTAATGCATCAGCTCTGCTTCGCCGCCAAGTAGCCCGACGGGGGGAAAGCAGGAAAGAGATGAGACAGTCACCCCTTTTCGGCCGCTTTAGGCGTAGGCAAGCGGGAGAC
This sequence comes from Solirubrobacteraceae bacterium, assembly GCA_036561505.1. Taxonomy (GTDB): domain Bacteria; phylum Actinomycetota; class Thermoleophilia; order Solirubrobacterales; family Solirubrobacteraceae; genus Palsa-744. Next base: position 616 of record DATBPE010000188.1, on the reverse strand, counting down.
GTAAGAAGGGATCGACACGGTCCCAGACAGAGGAGGCACTCGTGATCAAGCGTCTGAAGCATCCGGCAACCGTCATCGCCGCCCTAGCGTTGTTCGTCGCTCTCGGCGGAGGAGCCGCCTGGGCGAGCGGGCTCATCTCGGGCTCGCAAATCAAGAATCACACGATCGCCGAGAACAAGCTCACCAAGTCGGCGATCAACGCCCTGCGAGGCCAGCGCGGTCCCGCCGGCCACACCGGGCCGAGAGGGCCGAGCAACGCGCTGTCGACCTACGCCCAAACTGTCAATTTTGGCACGAGCAGCACCAATCTAGTGTCGCTCAACCTACCCGCAGGCTCGTACGTCGTCATGGCGAGCATGAGAATCTACAACGACTTCGCAGCCCAGAACACAGGCTGCTTCTTGAAAGACAGTAACGCCGGCAACATCACCTTTAGCTCCATCACCGACGGCACCGCCAATCTCTACGGCGAGTCGCTCAGCCTTCTTGCCCCGCTGACCAGCACCGGCAGCACGGTCTCTGTCCAATGCTCGAGCAGCAGCGACAACACCGTCGCAAGCTACACGCACCTCGTCGCGATCCAGGTCGACTCGCTGAGCGACACCTGAGAGGCATT
>DATBPE010000187.1:0-7085 GCA_036561505.1 Solirubrobacteraceae bacterium | reverse complement strand
CCGCGTTCGGATCGAGCACGAAGACGGCAAACGCTTTCGGGTATCCAAGCGCACAGGCAACAGACTCGACTAACGGACCACGATGACGGCAACAGCTACCCCCACGGCACGATTGAAGACCCGCTACCTGGAGGAGATCCGCCCGGCGCTGATCGATCGCTTCGGCTACTCCTCGGTGATGCAGGCGCCAAAGCTCGAGAAGATCACCCTGAATACCGGGGTGGGCGACGCGCACAACGACTCCAGCGCCATCAAAGCGGCACAGAATCATCTCGCGGCGATCGCCGGGCAGCAGCCGAGCGTACGGCGCGCCCGCAAGTCGATCGCGGCGTTCAAGCTGCGTGAGGGGATGGCCGTCGGCGTAGCGGTCACGTTGCGCGGTGAGCGTGGCTATGAGTTCCTGGACCGCCTCACCTCGATCGCGATCCCCCGGATCCGCGACTTCCGCGGCTTGAACCCGCGCTCCTTTGACGGGCGTGGCAATTACTCGATGGGGGTCAAGGAGCAGACGATCTTCCCCGAGATCGACTATGACTCGATCGGTCAGGTACGTGGCCTTGACATCACGATCACCACCAGCGCGCAGACCGACATCGAGGCGTTCGCTTTGTTGCATGCTCTGGGCATGCCATTCGCCACCCAGGGACGCCCCGGCGCGTTCCTGGAGCTCTTTGGCGAGGATCCTCAGGCTGATAACGAGACCTCGAAGGCAGACTCCGACTCGCAGGCCACGGATGCGAGCACAGACACAGCTGAGAAGGAGAGCACCGACTGATGGCCAAGACCTCGTTGCGCGTCAAGCAGGCCCGTCCCCCCAAGTTCAAGACCCGCGCCTATACTCGATGCAACCGTTGCGGACGCCCAAAGGCCGTGTATCGCAAGTTTGGGCTGTGTCGCATCTGCCTGCGCGAGCTAGCACACAACGGCCATATTCCAGGGATGACCAAGTCGTCCTGGTAGACCTCAGGAAACCTTTGCCGACATGTCAATGACCGACCCGATAGCCGACTTCCTCACGCGGATTCGCAATGCGATCCGCGCCGCGCACGAGACCGTCGAAATCCCTGCGTCAACGCTGAAGAGCGAGCTCGCACGGATCCTCACCGAGCAGGGATACATCGAATCGTGGTCGGTTCATCCCACTCCCGGAGGCGGCGCCGGGCAGATGATCGAGATCAAGCTCAAGTACACCGACGACCGCCGCTCCGCGATCTCCGGACTGCGGCGCGTCTCGCGCCCCGGGCAACGCACCTACGTGGATGCCAAGCACATCCCCAAGGTGCTCGGCGGTATGGGCACCTCGATCGTCTCCACCTCAAACGGCGTGATGAGCGGTCACGACGCACGCGCTGCTGGTGTCGGCGGCGAGGTCTTGGCACAGGTCTGGTAGGTATTGATGTCGAGAATCGGTAGACAACCCATAGCGGTGCCCGCTGGCGTGAGCGTCGCGATCGAGCCGGAGTCCGTCCGCGTCAACGGCCCCAAGGGCGAGCTCTCAGAGCGCATCCACCGCGACATCGACGTCGTCCAGGACGGAGAGCAGCTACTGGTCACCCGCCCGACCGATCGCAGCGAACACCGCGCGCTGCACGGGCTCACACGCACCCTCGTGGCCAACATGGTGCAGGGTGTGACCGCCGGATACGAAAAGCGCCTGGAGATCCAGGGAGTCGGCTATCGCGCCCAGCTGAAGGGCAAGAACCTCGAGTTGGCCGTGGGCTACTCCCACTCGGTTCCGATCCCCGCACCCGACGGGATCGAATTCGAGGTTCCCCAGCCAACACGCATCGTGGTCAAGGGCATCTCCAAGCAGCTCGTGGGAGAGACCGCGGCGTTGATCCGCAAGCAACGTCCACCCGAGCCCTACAAGGGCAAGGGCATCCGTTACGAGGGCGAGTACGTCCAAAGAAAGGTCGGTAAGCGCGCATGAGTGTTCTTACCAAGGGCGAGCAACGGCTCAAACGGCGTCGACGTGTGCGCGCAAAGATCTCTGGTACAGCCGAGCGTCCGCGGATCTCTGTGTTCCGCTCAAACAAGGGGATCTGTGCTCAGCTGATCGACGACACCGCCGGGCGGACGATCGCGGCTGTAAACTGGTTCGAGCCCGAGCTAAGCGCCTTGAACAAATCCGAGCGCACCAGTCGCGCTGGAGCTCTGCTAGCAGAGCGTGCCAAGGCGGCTAGCGTGACAGAGGCAGTATTCGACCGCGGTGGCTACCGCTACCACGGTCACGTCCGAACGTTCGCCGAAGCCATCCGCGAGAGCGGCATCGTCTTCTAACACAACTCATTCACTCACACCTATGCCACCACTAGATCGCTCAGTAAGCCCCGCCGGCCTGGACCTCCAGGAGCGCGTGGTCGAGATCAACCGCGTCGCCAAGGTCGTCAAGGGCGGCCGACGCTTCTCGTTCACGGCGCTTGTCGTCGTCGGCGATGAACGGGAAGTCGTCGGAGTGGGCTACGGAAAGGCCACAGAGGTGCCGCTGGCGATCCAAAAGGGTGCCGAGCGCGCCAAGAAGGATCTCTTCCGGGTTCCCAAGCACGGCTCGACGATCACCCATCAAACGACCGGCATCTTCGGATCCGGGCGCGTCTTTCTGAAGCCCGCCTCGCCCGGTACCGGCGTGATCGCCGGCGGCGGGGTGCGCGCGGTGCTCGAGCTCGCGGGTATTCACGACATCCTCTCCAAGAGCCTCGGCACGCAGAACCCGATCAACCTGGTGAAGGCCACAATCGCGGGACTGCGTGGACTGCGCACCCCCGATGAGGTCGCCGAGCTGCGTGGGCTGTCGATCGCGAAGGTGCTCGGTCTCACCGAGCAGCCAACTGCCGGCGCGGCCACGACCGAGGATGCGCCAAGCACCGAGCACAATGGCGCCAGTGCCGGCGCACAGGCTGAGAGCGTCGACGGGGCCGCCGAGCAAGTCGGCTCCACGACCGGGGAGGCGGCGCCCGCAGAGGAGGCCTCGGCTTGATGGGTTCGCTGACTGTCATCCAGCGCCGCTCGAGTAACGGCTCCAACAAGCGTCAACTGGACACCCTGCGCTCGCTGGGGTTGCGCCGGATCGGACACACCGTGCAGGTCGAGGATTGTCCACAGGCCCGCGGGATGCTGCACGCTGTGCGTCACCTCGTAGAGGTCAAGGAGGACAAGTGAGCGCCGCTACCAAGAAAAGCGAGGACGAGCGCGAGGAGCGCATCGGCCTACACTCGCTGAAGCCGGCCCCCGGCAGCCGCCGTCCACGTAAGCGCGTGGGACGCGGCGAAGGCTCAGGCACCGGCAAGACCTCCGGTCGTGGGCAGAAGGGCGCGGGCTCGCGCTCGGGATCCAAGAGCCGCGCTGCTTTCGAGGGTGGCCAGATGCCGATCCACATGCGCATGCGAAAGCTGCGCGGTCCGCACATGAAGAAGTCGATGCCCTTTGAGATGTTTCGCACGCACACCCAGCCCGTGAACATCTCGGCGCTCGAGGATCGCTTCGAGGCCGGCACCGAGGTGACCGTTGAGCTTTTGAAGGCAAACGGGTTGGGTACACGCAAGGACATACCGGTCAAGGTGCTTGCCAAGGGCGAGCTCTCCAAGGCGCTGACAGTGCATGCCCACGCGTTCAGTGCCGCCGCGCGCGAGCGCATCGAGGCCGCCGGTGGCACCTGCAAGATCATCGAGAGCTAGGATTCAGCTGACGGGGTAGGCCGGCGAGGACCGCCCCCCACCTCGCCCAAAGCTCATGCTCTCCACCATTCTCAGCGCCTTCCGCGTCGCGGACATCCGCAAGAAGATCGCCTTCACAGCGGCGATGCTGCTGATCTACCGCCTGGGTTCCCACGTCCCGGTGCCCGGTGTCAACCTGACGGCGGTCAACAACATCCAGAAACAGTTCGGCGGCTCGAACATCCTCGGTGTGCTGAACCTGTTCTCCGGCGGTGGGCTGTCCCGGATCGCGATCTTCGCACTGGGGATCGCGCCCTACATAACCGCCTCGATCATGCTGCAGATCCTGCAGGTGGCCATACCCTCCCTGGAGAAGCTCTCCAAGGAAGGCGAAGTCGGGCAGGCGAGGATCACCCAGTACACGCGCTATCTAACCGTCGGACTGGCCTTCGGGCAGTCGATCGGCTACGTGTTTTTGTTCCACACGCTGCAGGCCAAAGCGGGCGAAACGGTAGTCAAGCATTTTGATGCGCCGCACATCTTTCTGATCATCGTCTGCCTGACAGCGGGCGCGGTGCTGCTGATGTGGGTCGGCGAGCTGATCACCCAGCGCGGCATCGGCAACGGCATATCGCTTTTGATGTTCGCCTCGATAGTCGCGCGCCTACCGGCCGGGGTACAGGCCTGGTGGACCAGTCAAAACCAGGTGTTCAAGGTGATGATGCCGTTCTTGGTTCTCGTGGTAGTAGCGGCGGTCGTGTTCGTGCAGGAAGGACAGCGGCGCATACCCGTGCAGTACGCCAAGCGCGTGATCGGCCGTCGCATGTCCGATGGAGGCCAGACCTACCTGCCCTTGCGCCTGAACATGGCTGGAGTGTTCCCGGTGATCTTCGCCGCGACGTTCATGGTGATCCCATCGACCATCGGGACGCTGGTCAAAACACACTGGGGCCAGCACCTCTCTGACTTCTTCACGCCCAACGGCTGGCACTACATCGTCGGAGAGTCCCTGATGATCATCGTCTTCACCTACTTCTACACCGGTGTCACGTTCAACCCTGTCGACCAGGCCGACAACCTGAAGAAGTACGGCGGCTTCATCCCCGGCGTGCGGCCCGGACGCCCGACGGCGGAGTTTCTGGACCGCATCCTCGCGCGCCTGACGTTCCCTGGCGCGCTGTTTCTCGCGGCCGTGGCGGCGCTGCCGGCGATCCTCTTTGCTCGTACTCACGTGCAGGTTCAGCTCGGCGGAACCTCGCTGCTGATCGTGGTCGGGGTGGCCTTGGAAACGATGAAGCAACTCGAGGCCCAGCTGATGATGCGAAGTTACGAGGGATTTTTGAAGTGATCCGGGCGATTGTGTGCAGCCTTCGGCGCTCCGGCAAGCGCCCTGGGGCTCACGCGACACCGATCACCGACGCGGGCCTGATTTTCTCTCGCTGGTCTCCAGCACACGCTGTCGGTTAGTCTTGACGCCCGCGCCGGGTCTCAGCCGGCCAGTGGGAGGAACGTAATACGCGGCGCGCACAGCTGCCCGCCATGGAGCCACAGAGTCGTGTCTGAACTAAATCTCATTCTGCTCGGCCCGCCCGGCGCTGGCAAGGGCACACAGGCTGACCGTCTGCAAGCGGATTTCCGCTTGCCGCACATCTCCACGGGGGACATGCTTCGCACGCAGGTCTCTGAAGGAACCGAACTTGGCCGTGAAGCCAAGCGCTACATGAACGCGGGCGAGCTGGTCCCAGATGAGGTCATCATCGGCATGATCGGCGACCGGATCGCGGCGCAGGACGCCCGCGAAGGGTTCCTGCTCGACGGCTTTCCGCGCAACGAGGCTCAAGCCGAGGCGCTCGGAGAGGCGCTGGAGGCGCTCGGCAGGCGTCTGTCCGCGGTCCTTCTGATCGAGGTGCCCGACGAGGAGGTCGTCAGGCGGCTGGCCGGGCGGCGAGTTTGCGTGAAGAACCCCAGCCACATCTATCACGTCGAGCTCGATCCGCCCAAGCACGAGGGTGTCTGCGACCAGGATGGCTCGAGGTTGATCCAGCGCGATGACGATCAGGAGGAGACGATCCGCCGGCGCCTGGAGGTCTATCACGCCCAGACCGTCCCGCTAGTCGACTACTACGACCGTGCTGGGCTGCTGCGACGCTTCGACGGTCTACGCACCGCCGAGGACGTGCAGCGGCGCATCCGGGCGACTCTCGCGACTGTTCGCTTGGAGGAGCAGCTGTAGTCGAGGGTGTCCGGCAAGGCGCCCTTGCCCCTGCCCGAGCTAAGCTGACTTTAGGATGATCGTCAAGAAGACCCCGGGGGAGATCGAGAAGATGGCGGCCTCCGGCGCGGTCCTGGTAAGGACGCTCGAGCTGCTCGAGAGCAAGATCCGTCCCGGTGTCAGCACCTCCGAGCTCGACAAGCTGGCCGAGCGCTTCATACGTTCGCAAGGTGCCATCCCGACCTTCAAGGGCTACCGGGGATTCCCCGGCTCCATCTGCGCATCGCCCAACGCGATGGTCGTGCACGGCATACCGGGTCCGTATCGGCTCGCGGACGGCGACGTGATATCGATCGATGTCGGGGTGACGCTCGATGGATGGGTCTCAGATGCCGCGCGTACCTTCCCGGTGGGGGAGGTGAGCTCGCAGGCGCAGAATCTCTTGCGCGTAACTAGGGAATCTCTGCTCGTCGGGATTGAGCAGTGTCGTGCTGGAAGTCGGGTAGGCGACATCTCTCACGCGGTCCAGCAGGTGGCCGAGCGTGGTGGATTGTCAGTCGTACGCTCGCTTGTCGGCCACGGGGTGGGTCGCAACATGCACGAGGATCCGCAGGTACCGAACTTTGGCAGCGCCGGGAAGGGACCGATGCTCGAAGAGGGCATGGTGCTCGCGATCGAGCCGATGACCACCGCCGGATCCCCCGCGGTGCGGGTCGCCAGCGACGGCTGGGCGATCTTCTCCCAGGACGACTCGCTGGCCGCGCACTTCGAGTTCACGGTCGCTGTCGGCGCCCAAGGGCCGCAGGTGCTGACGCCTTGGCATCTGCCAGCAGCGGCGCGCAACGGGGAGCCAGCCGGCTCGCTGCAGCGGACCGCGGAGGTACTGGCTGGCCCCGGCGGGGCATAGTTTTTTGGGGATCGTCTACGAGAGTCCGCCCATCAAGGCGAACTTGCTACCATCCATTGTCCTGCTTGGTGCGAAGCGATTCGTGCTGCCAGCATGTCCACGACCCGGTAGCGGCAGCCGTCCCGGCAGCCAGAGCCGGGGCGCAGGAACCAGCCGAAAGGGATCATGAAGGTAAGACCGTCGGTCAAGCCGATGTGCGAGAAGTGCAAGATCATTCGCCGCCACGGTGCGGTACTGGTCATTTGCCAGAACAAGCGTCACAAGCAGCGCCAGGGGTGATGAGCTAAATGGCACGTATCGCCGGGGTAAATCT
>DATBPE010000186.1:0-4011 GCA_036561505.1 Solirubrobacteraceae bacterium | reverse complement strand
GGCGATGTGTCCTTCTGCGCCGGCGCGGACCTGAAGGCCACCGAGACGATGGCCCCGCGGTTGATGAGCCCCGAGGGCCCGATGGGCTTCACTCGCCTGACGCCATCCAAGCCGACGATCGCCGCGATCTCAGGTTTCTGTCTGGCGGGCGGTCTGGAGTTGGCGCTGTGGTGCGATTTGAGGATCGCCACCGAGAGTTCGCGACTGGGCTACCCAGAGCGACGCTGGGGCGTTCCCCTGATCGACGGCGGGACTCAGCGGCTGCCGCGTATCGTTGGGCAGGGACGTGCGCTCGATCTGATCCTGACGGGGCGAATAATCGCCGCGCAGGAGGCGTTGAGCATGGGGCTGCTGAGCGAGATCGTGCCGCAGGGGACCCATCTGGAGCGTGCGCTGGAGCTCTCTGAGGGGCTTGCCCGCTACCCCCAGGCGACGATGCTCGCCGATCGCCGGGCGGCCATCGAAGGGCTCGGGATGACGCTTGCCGAGGGACTCGCGCTCGAGGCTCGCGCGGGACCGGAGGTCTTCCAAGACGGAGCGCGGGGAGCTGCACGGTTCGCGGCCGGCGAGGGGCGGGGCGGGGCCGGGGCCGGCGTGTGAGCTCGCTCGCTGGCAGAGGTCAAAAAGCCGCTCAGACCGAACGCCAGTAGTGATCCGCTATATCCTCGATAGACCAACTCTCTAGGAGACCGCGTCATGGCCTACTTCCTCACCGGAGCAACCGGCTTCATCGGACGTCATCTGGTCGAAGCGCTACTCGAGCGACGCTCCGGCAAGATCTATCTGCTGGTTCGCGAGAGCTCTACCGGACGCCTGGAAGAGCTGCTCGATGGCTGGCGTACGCAGGCCGGCGCCAGCGCCGTAAAGCGCATCCAGCCGGTGCTCGGCGATCTGCGTAAGCCTCTACTCGGCGTCTCTGAGGAGCAAGTCACCCAACTTCAAGGCCAGATCGAGCATTTCTTTCATCTGGCAGCGGTGTATGACATGACCGCTCCCGCGGAGCGCAACGCCGCGGCGAATGTCGGGGGAACGACGCACGCGGTGGAACTCGCGGGCGCGCTGGAGGCCGAGTGTTTGCATCACGTCTCCTCGATCGCGGTCGCCGGCACTTACAAGGGCCTGTTCAAGGAGGACTTCTTCGACGAGGGCCAGCGCCTGCCGTCCCCCTATCACCGCACCAAGTTCGAGGCTGAGCGGATCGTGCGCGAGCAGACCGCGGTGCCGTGGCGGGTTTATCGCCCGGCGGTAGTGGTGGGCGATTCACGCACCGGTGAGATGGACAAGATCGACGGCCCGTACTACTTCTTCAAGACGATCCAAAAAATGCGCCAGCTGCTCCCGGAGTGGCTGCCGCTCGTGGGTTTGGACCTCGGCAACACCAATGTGGTTCCCGTCGACTGGGTTGCCGGGGCACTCGATCACATCGCCCACCAGGGTGGCCTGGAGGGCCGTGCATTTCACCTGAGTAGCCCCAACCCGCAGCCGGTGGACGAGGTCATCAACGAGCTCTCCAAGGCCGCCCACGCCCCACGCTTTGCGCTCAGTGTCGACCGGCGCCTCGTGGGCGCGCTCCCGAACTGGCCGTTGTCGCTGCTGATGGCGCTGCCGCCGTTGCGTCAGGTGCGCGGTCTGACGCTGCGTGAGCTGGGCATTCCCGAGGAGGTGCTCGAGCACATCGAGCTGGTGCCTGAATTCGATACCCGCGAAACGGAGTTGGCGCTCGCCGGCTCCGAGTATGAACGCCCGCCACCACTGGAGGGCTACGCCGGGCGGCTGTGGGATTACTGGGAGCGCGAGATGGACCCGGATCTCAGCCGCCGGCGCACGTTGCGAGAGGCGATGACGGGCAAGCACGTATTGATCACCGGTGCCTCCTCCGGAATCGGCCGGGCGACCGCCCTGAAGCTGGCGGAAGCCGGTGCGGTCCCGCTGCTGGTGGCGCGCAACGTGGAGAAGCTCGAGGAGGTACGGGCGGAGATCGTGGCTCAGGGAGGGACCGCTTACGTCTACGCGGCCGATATCTCCGACATGGACTCGGTCGACCGGCTGGTGGAGCGCGTGCTCGCCGATCACCGCGACGTGGACATGCTGGTCAACAACGCGGGACGATCGATCCGCCGCTCGGTGGAGCTCAGCTACGAACGCTTCCACGACTTTGAGCGCACGATGCAGCTCAACTATTTTGGGGCGATCAAGCTCATAATCGGGCTGCTGCCGCACATGCGCGAACGCGGTGACGGTCACATCGTCAACATCTCCTCGATCGGCGTGCAGACCAATCCGCCGCGCTTCTCCGCCTATGTCGCCTCCAAGGCGGCGCTGGACGCGTTCACGCGCGTCGTCGCCTCCGAGGTCGTCGGTGATGGCGTTACGTTCACCACGATCCACATGCCGCTGGTGCGCACGCCGATGATCGCACCGACCAAGATCTACAACGCCTTCCCCACGATCACCCCAGAGGAGGCGGGGGACATGATCTGCGAGGCGCTGCGTTCGCGCCCCAAGCACATGGGCACCACCCTGGGGACCTTCGGCGAGGTCGCCTACGCGCTGTCCCCCAAGACGGTCGACAGGATCCTGCACCTGGCCTATCGAATCTTCCCCGACTCGGCCGCCTCACGCGGGCAGGGCAACGTCGAGGAGCGGGCCTCCTTCGAGCAGATCGCGATGGCCAACCTGATGCGGGGCGTGCACTGGTAGAGACCCCGTGCCAGCCACGGCGATTGGATCGCCGGGCGCGGATTGCTGTGGGTGTGCTGCTGAGCGCGGCGGTGTGTGCGCCGGTCTGCTCGGATGCGTCATCGTTGGCGCTGACACCCCGCACGCCGGCGCTCGGTGCGCCCGGCGCGATCGTGATCGAGGCCGATACGGGGGCGGTCATCTACTCCTATCGCTCCACCCAGCGGCGGGCGATCGCCAGCACCACCAAGCTGATGAGCGCCTATGTGACACTCGAGCACGCGCAACCCGATCGTGTGCTCACGGTTCAGCCCTACACGCCGGCGCCGGAAGAGACGGTCGCCGGCCTACGGGCCGGTCAGCGTCTGAGCGTTTCCGAACTGCTGAAGGCGATGCTGCTGCCGAGCGCCGGGGACGCGGCCAACACCCTGGCGGTCGATCTCGGCGGCTCGGTCGGGCGCTTCGTGGACTGGATGAACGCGTCGGCTAGACGTCTGCACCTACACGACACGCACTACTCAACGCCGGTGGGCCTGGACACCCCGGGCAACTACTCGACCGCCGCGGACCTCGCGCGCCTGACGCGGGTACTGATGAGAAACCCGACGTTCGCGCAGATCGTGGATCTGCCGAGCGCGCGCCTTCACGACGGGCAGCCGCTCGTCAACCGCAACGACCTGGTCGGTCGGTTTGGCTATGTGACGGGCGTGAAGACCGGGCACACCGCCCAGGCCGGCTACTGCCTGGTCGGGGCAGCCAGCGAGGGTGGCGTAAAGCTCATCAGTGTCGTGCTCGGCGATGGCAGCGAATCGGCACGCGATTCCGACACGCTGTCGTTGCTTCACTACGGCTTTGAGCTATATCGCCGCTCGCAGCCCGTCAGCGGCGGACGGGTGTATGCGCGGGTGGCGATATCGGGGGGCGGAGGTAAACGCCTGGCGCTGGTGGCCGAACACACCGTGCGATTGATCCTCAGGCGCGGCAGTTCGCTGAAGGTGTATCTAAAGGGTGTGCCGGCGGCGGTGCGCGGCCCGCTTCGCGCCCACTCCCACCTGGGTGAGGTCGTCGTTCGCGAGAACGGGCGGATCGTCGCCGAAGTGGCGCTCCGCAACCGCCTCGAACTGGCCGGCGCGGCGGCCGCGAGCCCTCTCAGCTGAACGCCCGGCGGGACGATCTTGGCATGATGGGGCCGTGAGCGACTCCGCCCCCGCCATCGAGGTCAGCGCTCTGCGTAAGCGCTACGGCGACTACGAGGCACTACGGGGCATCGACATCACCGTCCATCGCGGAGAGGTGTTCGGTCTGTTGGGCCCCAACGGCGCAGGCAAGACC
>DATBPE010000185.1:0-23945 GCA_036561505.1 Solirubrobacteraceae bacterium | reverse complement strand
GAGCTGATTGCTGCCTCGGGGCTGCAGGCCATCTATGTGCCCTCGGCGCCGTGCGGAGGTGACCTGCCGTTCCGGACCGACCGAGGCATCGCCAACTACTACGGGGTGGGCGGCTACCGCCGTGCGCTAGCGGAGGTAAAGAGCGCGGGTGTGCGGTTTGCCGCTGAGTGCCTAGCCTTCGCCAACGTCCCCGAGGCGCAGATGATCGAGGACATCTTCAAGGACGCCCCGGCGAGCGTCGCGGTGCATCACCCCCGCTGGAAGGCCGGTGTGCCACGCGACGTCGGTACCGGCTGGGATTTCGATGACGTTCGCGACCACTATCTGCGGGAGCTCTATGGCGTGGACGACGCCGAGCTGCGGCGCAGCGATCACGAGCGCTACCTGGAGCTCTCGCGCCTGGTCAGCGGTGAGGTGATGGCCGAGGTCTTCGGCGAGTGGCGCAGGACCGGCTCCAGTTGCGGCGGTGGGCTGGTGCTGTGGCTGCGGGATCTCTATCCCGGCGCGGGCTGGGGGGTGATCGACCAATCCGGAACGCCAAAGGTCGCCTACCACTACCTGGCGCGAGCGCTCGCGCCCGTGGCCGTGTGGATGACCGACGAGGGATTGAACGGCGTGCGCGTGCACATCGCAAACGACCGCCCCGAAACCCTACGGTGCGATCTGCGTCTGGCTGTATACAGCGAGCACGAGCACCGCGTGCAGGAGATGAACCATCAGATCGCTCTCGCCGGGCACGAGAGCGCCGAATACGACCTGGAGGCACTGCTCGGGCGCTTCCTCGACGCCACCTGGGCCTATCGGTTCGGGCCGCCTGCTCACGATGTCCTCGTCGCTACCCTTCAGCGTCCCGGGATTGGGGAGGAGATCCAGCTGCTCTCCCAGGCGTTTCGTTTCCCGCTCGGACGGCCGCATGACCAACAAACTGCTGAGGAGCTCGGGCTGGAAGGGACGCTGCTGACTTGCGCGGACGGTGCGCTTTCGCTGATGTTGCGCAGCCGCCGCCTGGCCTATGGGGTCCGCGTCAACGTTCCCGGATTCCATCCCGCCGATGACGCGCTGACACTCGAGCCGGGAGTCGCCCGGACGCTTGCGCTGTCGCCGCTTGATGACAACGGTGGACCGCCTGGGCAGGCCCGTCTAGAGGCGCCCCCCGACGCGACACTCACGGCCCTGAATCTTCGCGGACGGGTACGTCTCATAGACCCCTCGAGCACATGAGCGCCTCGCTCACACGCGCCTTTTATCTCTCTTCTGAGAACGAGCCCATCTACGCGCTCCTCGACGAGCCCGTCGCCGCAAGCGCCTCGAGCACCGGCGTGCTGTTGTGTCCACTGTTCGGAAACGACGACCTCTGTGCCTACCGCGCCCGAAGAGAATGGGCCAAGACACTCGCCGCGGCGGGACATCCCACCCTGCGGATCGACCTGCCCGCCACAGGCGACAGCCCCGGCTGCCCGCACGAGCAGGGACTGCTCGAGCAGTGGGTCGATGCCGTCCTGACAGCGGCCAGGTGGCTGCGCTGCCAGCCGCGATGCACGCGTGTGAGCACGATCGGCATTGGGCTCGGAGGGCTGCTCGCGTATCGAGCGCTCGCCGAGGGCGCCCCGATCGACGATCTGGTGCTCTGGTCGGTTCCCGCGCGGGGACGCACACTCGTGCGCCAGCTGCGGGTGCTCTCGCAAATGGAGGCATCGCACGAGACCGCCGCCGACGGGGACACCCCGGCGCTGCCAGCTGGTGCACTCGCGAGCGCAGGCTTCGTGATGAGCGCGGAGACCGTCGCTGGGCTAGAGGCGCTCGACCTCGCCCAGCTCGAGCTCCCAGCCGGTGCTCCTGAGCGCGTTCTGCTGTTGGAGCGCGACGGACTGAAGGTCGACGAGCGCCTGCGTGGGGCACTTGAAAGCACCAGTGCGCAGGTGACCATCGCGCCCGGTCGCGGCTACGGAATGATGGTCACCCCGCCACAGAAGTCGCGGTCTCCGGTGGAGGTGTTCGACACGGTCGGCGAGTGGCTGCTGACAGGCGCCGGGGAGTCGTCCATCGCCGCCGCCGAGCGCGCTCCAGCCACCGCCGCCATGCTCGATCTGACAGTTGCGGGCGTACACATCCGCGAGACACCGCTGATGATCAGCACTGACGGAGAGGAGCTGCTGGGTGTGCTCTCCCAGCCCGATCAGCCCGTGGCGCTGTGCGCGGTTCTGCTGAACGCCGGTGCGCTACGGCATACCGGTCCAAATCGAATGTGGGTCGAGATCGCTCGCCGCTGGGCCGCGCTGGGTGTGCCGACGGTGCGGATCGATCTGACCGGGATCGGAGACTCCGACGGGGACGCATACGCACTGGAGGACGACGAGGGCTTCTACACACCGCGTTACGTCAGCCAGGTCCGCGAGCTGCTGAGCGCGTTCACCGACCGCGGCCTGCCGGCACGCTTCGTACTGGCGGGACTGTGCTCCGGCGCCTACTGGGCTTTTCACGCGGCGCTCGAGGACGAGCGCGTGCGCGGCGCGCTGATGATCAATCCGCGGGCGTTGATCTGGGATCCGAGTATCAGCGGGGTGCGTGACGCGCGCGCCGCACGCAAGGCGCTGCGTCTGTCGAGTTGGGGAAAGATCCTGCGCGGTCAGATAACTCGCGAGCGCATAGGCGTCGTCGCGCGGGGCGTGGGTGTCGCACTGGCCTCGCTTCCAGGGCATCTGCGTACACGCGCCCAGGGCAACTCGCAGAGCAGCGATGAGCTCGGGCGCGCGCTCCGGCGAATCGCCACCAGCGAGATGGATCTGCTCGCCGTCTTCACCGCTGAAGAGCCAATGTTCGAAGAGCTCGAGCGCGACGGAGACCTCCAGCGCATGTGTGCACTACCAAACGTTCGCGTCGAGTCGATCCCTGGACCGCTGACGTCGCACACGCTCGAGCCGCTGGCGCTGCAGCATGCCGTGCATGCACTCCTCGACGAGGCCCTCATCCGCATTCTCAGGGAGATAAAGGCCACCGAAGCGGTAGCGAACGGCAGTGAGCGCCAGATGCCCATCCCCTGAGCAGGTCTGCTCTCACACGTGTGCGATGATCGCCTCACATGAGTGAACCAGAGGCGGGTGTTGACGCGCAAGTTCGCATCAACGAGGGGCTGTGGGCGCATGAAGATCTCGTTGAGCACTACACAGGCCGCACGCTGCGGGCGCCCGAGGTCATGCTGCTCGTGCGTTGCCGCGAGGCGTTCTCTGGGCGAGTGCTGGAGCTCGGTTGCGGCGGGGGACGCCTGAGCGGATACCTGCTCGATATCGCGCAAGAGTTTCATGGCTTGGACATATCGCCGAGGATGGTCGCCCACTGCCGGCGCACGTATCCGCGCGGCACCTTCGAAGAAGGCGATCTACGTGACCTCTCCCGCTACGGCGATGGCTCCTTCGACGTCGTGTTCGCCTCCTTCAACGTGCTCGACGTGCTAGACGACGCCGAGAGACGGCGTGTGCTCGGGGAGATCCATCGCATCCTCGCCGGCGAGGGCCTTCTGATGATGTCATCGCACAACCTCGCTTTCGCGCCCCGGATTCCCAGGCCCACGCGACTGCGCTCGCGCCACCCGTTGGATCTCGCACGCCAGCTCCCTCAGATGCCCCGTCAAGTACGCAACTGGAGGCGCACACTGCCGCTGCAGCGCACGGCTGGCGATCACGCGATCCTCGTCGACGAGGCCCACGACTACGGAATCCTGCACTACTACATCGAGAGGGACGCGCAGGAGCGCCAGCTAGCCGTGCTCGGCTTTGAGTTGGTCGACTGCCTGGACCTCGACGGTCAGCCGGTCAAGGAGGGCTCACGTGCCGAGGCTCATCCGGAGCTTCACTACCTCGCGCGGCGTGTCGAAACAACGGCGGCGTCTTCGCCCTGATCGGCCACAGGGGCGCCCGGGAACGCCGTCCGCCACAGCGCGCGGAGCTCCTCGCGGGCCATCAGCCACAGAGCGCCGAGATAGATGGCTGCGCCGACCGGGACGCCGACGAGCAACGCCTCAAGCGGTGAGGAGATCAGGTGATCGATCCCCACAAGTGCCGAGCCCATCGCCGCGGCGGCGAGGATCGGAGGGATCAGCTCACTGATGGAAGCCCGCAGCGGCAGTGCCAGCTGCCGCGAGACAACGATCGTCTGTATCGGCGCGATCGTCGCCTGCAGCGCCATCGTCACCAGCGCGACCGTGAGGATCCCGTGTTTGGTGAAGATCGTGAGCAGCACGATCAGCACACCGGTGACCGGTATCGAGAAAGCCACCATCAGGTTCGTGCGGCGTGTGACCTTCAGCACCGTTCCCGGCGGGATCGCAAGCGAGGCGAACAGTGTGTAGCAGGCGATCGCACGTGTGATCGGGATCGACCCCGTCCACTTGTGTCCGAAGATGACCAGGATGAGCGGCCGCGCGAGCGCAGCCACCCCCACAGCCAGCGGGACTGTGAGCATCGTCATGTAGCGCAAGGAGGTGAGGTAGCCCTCGCGCAGGCGTGCCCGGTCAAGTGCCGAGTAGGCTGGGAAGAGCACATCTGCCGCGACATGGGCGATATTGAGAATCGCGATTTCGGGAATACGGAACCCGATTGTGTACAGGCCTAGCGACGTCGCCCCGAGTACGCGCCCGATGAACAGGTAGTCGGTGTTGTAGAAGATGACCGCACCGATGTCGACGACCGTCAGAGTGGCCCCGAAGCCGAGCAGATCGCGCAGATGCGTGCGTGTGAGCTGAAGCCGCGGGCGGAAGTCCACCTTCAGCCACAGGACCAAGGTGCTTACGGCCGTGCCCGCGACGTAGCCGATCACGAGGCTCCAGGCGCCGAGCCCCGAAAGCGCAAGCGAGATCGCGACTATTCCGCGCACGCTCGTTTCCGTCACTTCGCTGACGGTCCGCACGCGATAATTCAAGTGCTTGCGCGCAAGCGCGTAATGAGTGCCTCCGAGGGCGTTGAGGATGAAGTTCAGCCCAAGTACCGACAGCAGCCACGTCAGCTGCGGCTGGTGAAAGAAACTCGCTATCAGCGGTGAGCAGACCGCTGTCAGGAGCGTGAGGATGATCCCCAGCACCATGCTCCAAGCGAACACCGTCTGGGCTCGTGCGGCCTCCTCCTCGGGGGTTGCGATGATCAGCGCCTGACTGAGCCCCATGTCCTTGATCGCTTCCAGGAACGTGGTGGCGACGAGTGCCAACGCGACGACGCCGAAGTCGCGCGGGGTCAGCAGCCGCGCGAGAATCGCGGTCGATACGAGCACAAGTACGCGAGCACTGCCGTAGGCGCCGTAGGCCCAGGCCATCCCGCGCAGCGTGCGTGTCCCGAGATCCTGAGGGGCGTCACTCATGGGGCGATGCTCGCGTTGCTTACCCGAGCGCTGAAGCCTGTTCGTGGGAGGGTGCCGAGTCCGCACGGCATGGCGTTCGCGTCGCGTCGGAGGCGAATGTCCATGCCCGCTTAGCCTAACTGATGTCGATATCTCCTCCTGAGTGTGATCGTTGCTCTCCCTGGTCGGCCTCGAGGAGTTTCCTATCCGGGAGATCCGGGAAGATGACCGCCTGTGCGCCGCCGCTCTGTGACTTTGTTCTCTGGCTCAGGCGGAGTGGACCATGGCCTCAGACCATCGGCCTATTGGTCGTGAGCCCCAGCGATACGCCACCGGAGCGCTCGCGAGGAGAGCGCGTTGCCAGGGCGCTCGGTAGACCCATCGTCAGGAACATCCTGTCGCGATTCTCGGCGTGGCGCGGTGTGCTAGTGCTCAACTACCATCGGATCGGTGACCACGCCGATCCGTGGGATCGCTCGCTCTGGAGCGCGAGCGCGGAGGAACTTGACGCGCAGCTGGCCATGCTGGCTGACCAGGCGGAGGTGATCGGTCCCGATGAGATAGAGACGGCCCGGCGCGAGCGACGCCGCGGCCGGCGGGTGCTACTCACCTTCGATGACGGCTATCGAGACAACTATGAGATCGCCTACCCGTTGCTGCGTCGCCATGGCCTCCGTGCGACGTTCTTTCTCACGACGGGGTTCGTCGATAGCCCGCAGATCGCCTGGTGGGATGAGCTTGCCTGGATGGTGTGCAGGGCGAAGACCTCCACGCTCCCGGCTGGCGATTGGCTAGGAGGTCCGGTGGCGCTGGAGGCCTCCGGGAGTGAGACCGCGATAACGACGCTTGTGGCCCGCTACAAGACACTGCCGAGCGAGCACGCGCAGGCGTTTCTGGACTATGTGGCCTCAGCCACGGGCAGTGGGCGCCCGGGCGCTCAGGAGGCCGAGGAGCTGTGGATGACGTGGGAGATGGCCCGCGAGCTACGCGACGGGGGCATGGCGATAGGTGGACACACCGTCACCCATCCAGTGTTCGCAAGGATCTCCATTGAGCGCACCGAAGAGGAGGTGGCGCATTGCGCTGAGCGCTTGCAGGCGGAGCTCGGCGAACCGATGCGCTGGTTTGCCTACCCCGTCGGCGCCCGTGACACGTTCACCCCCGAAACGCAGCGGATCCTGCGCGAGCACGGTGTACAGCTCGCCTTCAGTTTCTACGGGGGATACGCTGGCTTCTCGGGCTGGGACCCACTTGATGTTCCACGTGTGCACATCGGATCGGGATACGGTCCGGAGCTGCTGCGGGCAACGGTGTGGATACCGCAGTTGTTCGCGCGTGAGCGACCGTCCTCACAGCCTCCCTATACCGAGGCTGGGTAGAGACCTGCCGGCGTCGCTTTGGGGGCACGTTACGCAGAGAGCGCTACCGCGCGTGTTCGCGCAGTACCTCCTCATAGACTCCTCGCAGATGCTTCACCCAGTGCTCGGCGGTGAAGCGTTCGATAAAACGCTCGTGAGCGTGAGCGCCCATCTCCAGACGCGTACGCGCATCGCCGAGTAGCGGCTCTAGGCGCTCGGCTAGCTCGACCGGGGACGGTGGCGCGTCAATCAGAAAACCGGTACGGCCATTTTCGATGATCTCTGGGATCCCGCCGACGGCCGTGGCGATTACCGGCACTCCCGCTGCCGCGGCCTCGAGCAGCGCTGTTGGGAAGGCGTCCATCAGCGTTGGATGCACCAGCACGTCAGTCGCTGCCAGGACACTCATCACGTCGCCGTGGTGGCCGGGGAAGATCACCGTCGTGTCAAGTGAACCCGCGAGCTTTTCGATCCGCTCGCGCTCAGGGCCATCGCCAAGCACGATCAGACGCAACCCTGGAAAGCTCGTCAACAATCCGCGCACCGCCTCAAAGACGACCTCGTGACCCTTACCGGCACGCAGAACGCTCACGGTGCTGAGCACGAGCGCATCTGGCTCGATTCCCAGCTCACGGCGAACCTGCTGGCCAGCTCCCTCACCCGGCGCGCGCGCGATCCCGTTGTGGACTGTCACGACGCGGTGAGCCACATCCCAGCCGGTCTGCAGATAAGCCTCGCGTGCAGCATCGGAGACGGCGATCACGCGTGCCCCTGCGTGTCGACGAACGAGCGCGGCCAAGCGCGCCTTGGCGACGCCCCGGGCGCTCGAGTCCGCCTCGTGGCCTGTCGGCTGGCTCGCCAGCAGATGGATCGTCGATACACAGGGCAGGTGCAGTGAGCGAGCGGCGAGCAGGCCCAGGACATCTGCGATCTGAAGATGCGTATGCACCACATCCGGGCGCACGCGCGCCAAGTGCGCACGCAGGCGCGGCAGCGCTCTCGGATCAAGCATCCGCGCCACCCCCACCAGCTCCGGCTCGATTCCCTGCGCGCGCAACCGGACGGCCGCGGGGCTGCCGTGAAGCTCGTTCAGATATCCGACCGACAGCTCGATGGCGGCTGACGGCGCGCCTGCCGCAAGATCGGCGAGTAGCATCTCGGCGCCGCCCCAGGTCAACGAGTCGATCAGTACATGGACGTGCAGTGACGTGGCCGGGGTGGGCACGGAGGAGCAATGATATGTCGCACGGGATTGCAGGACAGCCCGACCCCGGTCGATAACTACTAGGGCTCCTCCCTCTAGAGAAGGGCCCGTGCCACGCCAATGCGTATCGCCATCATCGAGCCGTTTCCCTACGGGGGCCTGCTCCACTACTCCACTCAGCTCGCCGACGCGCTGGCGGACTGCGGCAACGAGGTGGATCTGGTGGTGGCAAAGGAGCACGAGCTTGCCGGGCGCCCCGGTCCCGCTCACCGCCGTGCGTTGCTCGCGCCCGATGCGACACCCCTACCCGATCACCCTTCTGGCATGCAGATAAAGATCAGACGGGCACGCACCGCAGCGCGCCTGTGCTCGACCTGGCTGCGCATCGCGCGCTATGTTCGCTTTAGCGATCACGACGCGATCCTGCTCGGCGGCAGCTTCGAGATGGCATTCACGTCTCTCGGGGGGCTGCTCGTAACGCACCTGAGAGGCCGCACCCCGATCGCCCACGTCTGTCACAACGTCCGGCCGCTGAACCGCTTCGACGCTGAGGAGCTTCACGTGCGTTCGGGTCCCACGATCTCGTTGCTGGGTCGCCTGTATCCGAGCTTCGATCTGGTGTTCGTGCACGGCGAACGCAGCAGGCTTGAGTTCGAGGCGACGTGGCCCGTCACCAAGCTGATGGTGATTCCCCACGGCGACGAGCGTCTGTTCGCTGACGATCCGCCGCCGCCGGCCGCCGAGCCACGCATTCTCTTCTTCGGAGCCTGGAGCAAGATGAAGGGTCTAGGCGTACTGATGGAGGCCTTCGACGAGCTTGCCGCACGTAAACCCGAGGTGCTTCTGACGATCGCGGGACCGCCAGCGCCTGAGGAGGGCGAGTCCGAGAGGGTGCTCTCGTGGGCGTCCGAGCGTCGGGCGCGTGTCGAGGTCCTGCCGGGCTACGTGCCGATCGAGGAGGTCAAGGATCTCTTCGCCCGCGCCCGCGTGGTCGTACTTCCCTATCTCACCGCGTACCAGAGCGGTGTGGTGCATCTCGCGATGACGATGGCACGCGCGACGGTCGTAACAGACGTCGGCGATTTGCCCGAAGCCGTCACCGATGGCGTGTCAGGTCTGATCGTGCCTGCGCGTGACCCGCATGCGCTCGCCGATGCGCTCGAGCGCGTCCTCGACGATGCCGCGCTGGCTGAGCGACTCGGTGGCGCCGGCCACGCCCGCACGCTCGAGGGCTCGGGCTGGCCAGCCGTGGCCGAGCGGGTGCAAGCGGGTCTGCTCGAGCTCGTGAATACAACAGGGCGTCGGTGAGACAAGCCCTGAAGGTTTGGCGTGAGCGCGGCTAGGGCAACCGCAGGCCGCTTGGGACTACGGGCTTGGTGGTGCCAGCACGCGTAGGTACTTTTCCCATTCCACGCCGCTTGCCAGGTTGAATATTCCCTTGCCTTCCCAAGTTGGCAGATTGTTCTGGCGGGCGAATTCCACAAGCGGATCTTTCAGTCCCAGAGCCGTGTAGGCGGTGCTCGATTCGAACATGAACGCGAAGCCGGGTCCGCCGGTGTCGCCCACATAGGCCCCGTAATGAGCAAGGGCGGTGAGGATCGTCTTCTTCCACCCCGGTACTGAGAGGGCCTGGATCTGTGTGTCGCTCATCGCGAGCATGAAATGCGCGCCGAGTGGCGGTATATCGGATTTGTTGGTTGCACAAGCGCTGCCACCGGCGGTTGCCGGATAGACGTAGCTGGAGGCCGCGGAGCCGGTGATGGTTCCGTATCCGAAACTCGTTCCCCTAGCGGCGCACTTGACCACCATGAACAGCGCGTGGTTGATGCGACCGGCCGCGAGTTCCGGCGCGCGGATCATGCCGGCGAGGTTGCCGAACCCGGAGGCGGTACCACCGCTGCCGGTGCCGTCGCCGTCGATCCGAGTACGGCCTCCCCAGGCAAACGTGAGCGTGCCGCCGCCAGCCGGCAGCGCTTGTGCCTGCCAGAAGTCATACTCCCAGCCGTCGGGTGTCACCACGGTCATGTGGCCATCTTCGCTTCCCGCCGCACGCGCGTCCTGTGGGATCGGGATGCGCATGCCGTTGAGCGAGTTGGACCCCCACGGTGCGGTTGCCTGGAGGGTGTAGATGGGGTCGCTTGGCTGGGCGAAAAACGTCGGGTGACCCCAGTCTTCGGCGCTTTCGGCAGTGCCGGCCACTAGGTTTTCAGGTCGCCCCCAGGAGAGCACCTTCTGCACGATCGCCGCCGAGTTTGGGTGCACCGTGGCGTCTTCGGTACTTTGGTTGAAAGGAGAGCTGCTCGCGTATGGTCGCCAGTTCGCGCCGGGTAGGCTCAGGCCACCGAAGCCGTCCCAGCCGCTGGCAGTGCCCGAGGATGATCGCGGGCTGGTCGTTGTGGTCGACCCAGAGCTCGACGTGGTTGCCTGCGTATCCAGGCGGGTGGTCGATGAGGTTGAGGACTCCGGCGATGGTGAGGTCGAATTGCCTGTTGTCTCTGGAGTCGTTGCGCCTGCTGGCGCGGTCGCGCCATTCGTGGTGAGCTTGCTCGGCGTGTGGGTCTTCTTTGTGGCTTGCCCGTTCTGGCGCCTGTCCTTGGCGAGGGATAGGTTCACGCAACGTCTGATCCTGGTGTCGTGAGCGTTCCTGCGCTCACCAGAACGCGCGAGATGAGCAGAGCAAAGGCGTAGTAGGCGTAGGCGCAGGGCAGATCGGCTTGCGTTTGGCGCAGACCTTGCCGGTGTGACGCGGGTCTTTGCGGCAACCGCCGGCTGGATGGGCGCCAACACGAGCGTGGGCGTCAGAGCCAGAGCCGCGGTTGCTCCCGCTAGTGCCAGGGAGCAGGTAATCGAGAATCGTCTACGCATTCGGTGCGCTTCTTTCGGTGACCGGGCCGTCTCAGAGAGACCCCTGGCGTTGCGGCCCCGCCTCGCGACGGGTGTGCCTTTGTCGGGAGCGCGCACTCCGCGCACTTCTTAGCTATCTGTCACCCATCGAACGTCTGCACCCAAAGCTGAGAAACGGGATGTGCGCCGGACGCTTATACGACCCGCCGAGTCACCTCAGTGGGATCGATCGCCTGGCTTTTAGTCCCGGGAGGGTTGGCGGCGAGCGCTCGGGCGCGATGTCACTGTCCGGCGCTACTCGCAGGTGGCCGGCCTGTCGCCGGGCCAGCGCCGCCAACACGGGCCCCAGCGCCAGCAGGATCCAGAGCTGACCGTTTTCCAGATCAGAGAGGAAGAAAGTCGCCGTCAGCATCCCGACCAGCGCCAGGATCGAGGCGCGTGCCAGTGCGGCCATCTCGATGTCCCGCTGCGCGTCGAAGCTTCTCACCGCGAGCCATCCAGAAATCAGCGAGCCGCCCGCCAGCAGGCCGAACAGCAGCAGACCGATGATTCCCTCTTCGACCCAAAGCTCGAGGTACAGGTTGTGCACGACGATCTGCTTTTCGACGATCAGACTGATGTACTTCAGCGCGCCCGGCTGGAGAACATAATGTGGGGAGACCTGCGGGAATTGGCCGAAGCCGACACCGAAGAACGGGTGATCGTGCACGATCCGCCAGGCGACCTGCCAGATATCCACGCGCCCGCTGCCCTGATTGGATTCCAGTATGCGAGACCAAGCGGCCGGGTTCACGAGGAAGAAAGCGGCCGTGGATCCGACCGCGAAGGCGATTAGCGTTCCAATCAGCGCCCGGCGCCCGGGCCAGATCGCGAGCGCGACTACCGCGCATACGCCGGCCGCTATCAATCCACCGCGTGACTGGGTGGCGGCGAGGCCGACGGCGATGATGACCGTGGCCGGCACGAGCAGCGCTCGCAGGAAGGGCGCCCGCCGAACCGCGGCCAGTCCGCCCGCCAACATGATCGCCGGCACCAGCACCGCGGCCAGGTAGTTGGGGTCGCCCGCGCCACCCTGAAAGCGCCCGGCCGAGTCCGCGACTTCACTACCGGCGCCGGTACTCAGGCTGAGCCCACCCTTCGCGGCCCCCCACAGGACCGACACGGCCGCCCCGGCCACAAAGGCCGTTGCGACCCAGCGCACGTGACGGCGCTCGACGACCGCGCCGAGCAGCAGAATGACACTGAAGCCCCCATACAACAGCTGCTTGACCTGCACCGACGTCGTGCCCGGCGCGGGCGCCCAGGCGAGGCTCAGCACCACCCACGAGATGAATACAACGACAAGCACGATGATTCTGTAGTCGTCGCCCAGTACGTTCCCGCGCCTGATGCGACGCCCGACGAGCAGCCCGATCCAGCACAGTCCGACGAACAGCAGCACTCTGTTGGGCATCGATCCGAACGTCGTGGTGCTCGCCAGGAACACCAGCACCATCCATCCGCATATCGCCAGCTGAAGCCGTGTCACCGCCAGCGGGATGAAGCAGATCGCCAGCAGGATTATCACCCCGAGCTTGGTGCTGTAGGCGAGCGCGCCGGCGAACACTCCGACGCACACCAGGGCGCCGAGCAGGATGCACGCTGAGGTCACCGTCGTGCGCGTAACCGGCGCTGGGCGGGCGGACAGCGACAGTGAGGAGAGGCTCACGAGCTCGCTCCCTAGGGGTACCGCTGCGGCCGCGACAGCGAGTCGCCGTCCGGTCCTCCGGGGGCCGACTGCTCAGATCCGTTCCATACGGCCAGTTGCGCTAGGGCCGTATTGGCCATCGGCTGGCTGGACGGTTCCGCGGAGATGCCCGCACCGCCGTATTCGGCGTAGATGTCGCCCCGGCCGCTGTCGCCAATCACCAGCAGACCGGCGGGTGTGAGAACCATGCGGTCGAGCAGGTCGCGAGTGTGCAGCAGCTCCTCACGGTCGGTGTTTGTCGTACGAGTGACGAGGATGATGTCATCGACGCTCACCGCCGCCGGCAGGGCATCGCTGACCTGGCCGACAGGTGGCGTATCAACGATCACGTAGTCGGCGGCTTCCCGTGCTTCGCCCAGCAGCTCGGGAAGACGACGGTTGGCGGCTTCCAGTAGCGGCATCACGTCCACCCGGCGCAGCGAACTGAGCACCCGCAAGCCCGGGGCGGATGGCACATCCACCAAGAGCTCGGCAAGCGGCGCTTCGCTGCGGACGAAGTCCAAAGAGGCCGCCACCCTCAGACGTTCAGCGATCTCCGGCTTGCGCAGGTCGAAGTCGAACAAGACGACCCGGAAGCCCGCCGCCGCTAGCACCAGCGCGAAGTCGATCGCTGAGGAGGTCTTGCCGTCACGTGGTGAGGGGCTCGTGAACATCACCGCGCGTCCGGGCGCGGAGGAGTCCACCGGCAGTTGGACCTGCAGCGTTCTGAATGCCTCGCGCACCCGCGGGGGGATCAGCTGGAAGGAGCTCACCTCATGAGTGCCGCGGGGCAGCACTGGAACGCGTGAGAGCACCGGCAGCGGATAGAGCGAGAGCAGCTCCTCCTCGTCACGCACGTGCCGGTTCAGATACTCGATCGCGCTCGCCGCCCCGGCGCCGATCACTAGACCTGCGAGCAGGGCGAGCATGGCAATCAGCTTGGTCGAGGACCCGCTCGGCGCCGTTGGTGGTATCGCCTCTTGCAGCAACGAGAAGTTCGGGTCGTGCCCGGCGGCCACCGAGCTGAGCGCCGAAAGCTGAATGGCGATCTGGCTGGCCGCCGCCGCTTCAATGCTCCCCGCGCTTGCCTGGCGGCCTTGCAGCTGAGTGATCTCGGCCTTCGCTTCGTTGATCAGCTGCGTCAGATGCAGCGAGAGCGCTTGGTGGGCGTATGTATTAGCGAGCGCAGCCGCTTGGGAAGCGCTGCTCCCCGTGCCGGTGATCGACACGATGTCGCTTTCGCCGAGTGGCTGAACGCTGATCGCTTCGGTGACGCTCTTTTCGGTGAAGTGGCCGGGCACGCGTGTGGAAGTCCCAAGTGCCGCGGCCGGGGACTTGAGCACCGACGTCGCCGTTTGCAGCGTGCGCGAAGGATCGTTGGAGGATTCGGTCACCACGGGCAGACCGACGTAGGGCCCGTTGCTGGCAACAGCCGTCACCAGCACCTGCGCGGTCGCCTGGTATGACGGGGCGCGGGCCTTACGCCAGCCGACAGCGGCCGCGACGGCGACGACCACGATTGCGGCCACGAGCAGCGGATGCGCCCGAATTGCGCGCAGATATGGCACATGCGCGCCCTGTTCGGGTACTGGAGTAGGGAAGGGCGGGTTCGACAACGGATCTCCGGGGGCCAGTTTCGAGTCTAGTCGTCATATGGGGCGCAGACTGTAGTCTCGTGCGCCAAATTGCAGGGGAGTATCAGTACAGCTACCCGCTATTAGGAGGGTATGCACACGCCGTCTCACAAGCTTTCAGTGCGGTGATCGCTTTGGCTGCTGCGCCGTTGAACTGGGAGTTTGCGTCGGTCGCGAGACTCGGTGGTCGACCGCGGGGCCGCCTGGCTGGCGGCTCGGACTTACGATCCCTGCGCCGGGTCGGCCAGTATCAGCTAGCACCGATCATGTCTCTAACGTAGGCGAGCATGATCGACCTGCACTGCCATGTCCTGCCGGGGATCGACGACGGGCCCCAGGTGATCGAGGGGTCGCTTGCGCTCGCTCGCGCGGCGGGCGCAAACGGTATCCGCACACTGGTGGCCACACCTCACGTGAGCCAGGAGTACCACAACGACGCCGAGACGATCGTGGCGCTGGTGGCGGCGCTAAACGCACGCTTGGCCAGCGAGGGGATAGCCGTCGATGTCCGTCCCGGCGCGGAGATAGCGGCAGCTAGGGCTGGGCAGATCTCAGCCGACGAGCTTCAACGACTGAGTCTGGGTGGCGGGCAGTGGCTGCTGGTGGAGCCGCCCTTCGTGGCTGTCGTGAGCGGCCTGGATACTCTTCTGCTCGACCTCCAGAGCAAAGGCCACCGCATACTGCTCGCTCATCCAGAGCGCTGTCCAGCTCTCCATCGCGACCCGCAGATGCTCCGTGGGTTGGTCAGTCGGGGAGTGCTCACCTCGATCACCGCCGGTTCGCTGGCCGGTCGCTTTGGAGCCGACGTACGTCGCTTCGCGCTCGCGCTCGCGACGGACGGATTGGTCCACAACGTCGCCTCCGACGCCCACGACCACCAGCGCCGCCCGCCGAGCATCGCAGAGGAGCTGCAGCACGCCGGCCTGGGAGCGCTCTCGCAGTGGCTGACGCACGAGGTTCCCGCCGCGATCCTTGACGGCTCAGAGACGATCCCACCGCGGCCAGCGATCGCGATCGAGCCTCTCGGGGCTCGCCCACGAAGCCGGTGGCATAGCCTCAGACGCTGAGTGCACGGGGCTTTCGGTGAGTATTCCGCCGATCCAGGCCACGCCGATCGCGGTGGATACCATCAGTAGATGCCCCGGGTGCTGCTGGTCCACCAGCCAATCGATGGCGGCGTCGGTCGGCACGTGACGGACCTCGCCAATGGGTTGGCCAAACGCAATTACGAGGTGACTCTGTGTGCACCGGCGCGCCCCGTAGGGCTGCTCGACAGTCAGCTGGTGAACCACATAAAGATCGACCTGGCTCGTCCGGTCACGCCGCTGGCCGACATGGTGGCGCTGTGGAAGCTGATTGGCGTGGTGGCTGAGACCAGCCCGGACGTCATACATGCCCACAGCTCCAAGGCCGGCGCGCTCACCCGGCTTGCGCGAGTGATGCGCCTGCGCACACCGGTGGTTTATACGCCCCACGGCTATTCATTTGCCAGTCGTTTCGCTCAGGGCATCGAGCAACGCGCCTACCGCGAGATCGAGCGTGCGCTTGCACTTTTGGCCAGTCGCGTGGTCTGTGTGTGTGAGGCGGAGGCGCGACTGGCACGCAGCGTGGGTCCCGACAGCCGCGTTCGGGTCGTCTACAACGGCATCGCACCCGCCCAGGCAGGGCCCGTGGATCACCGCATGGCGCAGCTATCGCAGGTAGGCCCCGTGGTTTGCGCCATCGCCCTGCTGCGTCATGAGAAGGGCCTTCAGACTCTGATAGACGCGATGCCGGGTGTCCTCGCTGGCCATCCCCAGACGCAACTGGCCATCTGGGGGGACGGCCCGACCCTAGATGACCTCAAGGCACAGGCGGCCAGGCTGGAGGTGAATCACGCGGTGCACTTTCTGGGACTGTGCACGGACCCACTGGCGGCGCTTCGTGGCGCGGACGTGTTCGTACATCCCAGCTGGTCGGAGGCATTCCCCTACGTGATCCTCGAGGCGATGTCGGTGGGCCTGCCGATCGTCGCCAGCGACGTCGGCGGCATCGGCGAGGCACTGACCGACGGGAAGAGCGGGCTGCTCGTGCCAGCCGGCCAGAGCCACCCTTTGACGCGGGCTCTGATCGATGTTCTTGGGGACACCGAGCTCCGGACGAGTATGGCTGAGGGCGCACGCGATCGCTTGGAAGAACGCTTCACCTTGGAGCGGATGCTCGAAGGTCTAACCGGCGTCTACGGTGAAGTCTCCGCGGCCTGCCGAAGAGTGGCGTGAGTCACGCCCGGGCGATGCAAGGGCTCACCGATCAGCGCGGGCTTCTGGCCGAATGAGAGTCATGCTCGCAAGCCCGTCGATGCACGCCGGTGGCGCGGAGCGCGTACTGACGCTGCTGGTCGCCGGTCTGGTCGAGCGCGGCCACGAGGTCACACTGATCGCGCCCCCGGGCCCACGTGACGCCGACCTGCAGGGAATTCCTCACACCCGCCTCACTCTCACAGACGGCGGTCGCAGGCTCGGCGCCACCGCGCGCGCAGCGATGCAGCTGGCGCTGGCGATTCGCAGGGTGCGCCCGGAGGTCGTCCATGTGCAGAACGCGAGGATCACAGCGATGGCCGTGCTCGCTGCGCGCTTGGCGCGGCCCCGTGGGCGAGCGCCGGTGCTGTCCACTTTTCACGGCGTCCTGCCATCCGAGTATGCGCTCGCCGCTCGGCTACTGAGACTGGCTGATCACGTCGTGTGCGTCTCGGGCGATCTGCGCGAGGAGATCATCGGCGCCGGACTTCCAGCCGCGCGGGCCAGCGTGATCTACAACGCTGTGGCGCTCGCGGAGCCCCTCAGCCCAGTGCGCCGCGCCGCGCTTGACACCGAGCTCGGGCTACAGGGCGCGCCGGTCGCCGCGATAGTGGCAAGGATAGTTCCGCAAAAGGCGCACGATCGCTTCATCCGTGCGGCTCTCCTGACGTCTGAACGCGTGCCTGGAGCTCGTTTTTTGATCGTCGGCGAAGGCCCGCTGCGCGCCCAGACCGAAACGGCGGTGCGCGCGGCCGGACTGGCCGACCGCGTGATCTTTACAGGCGTGCGCGCCGACGCCAGAGAGCTGATCGCGCGGGCGGACGTGCTGGTCTTCTCATCTGATTGGGAGGGTTTGTCGATCGCGGCGCTGGAGGCGATGGCCGCCGAAACGCCGGTGCTCTCCACAGATGTGCAGGGCATGCGCGAGTTGCTCGGCGGCGGCGCTGGAGAGATCGTCCCGTTGGATGACGGGAGTGCGCTTGGAGATCGCCTCGCCGAGCTGTTGGCCGACCCCGGGCGCCGTGGAGCGATGGGTGGCGCCGGTCGCGAGCTGATCGAGTCCAAGCACTCTTCCGCCGCGATGACCGACGCCTATGAACAGCGCTACAGGCGGCTCGTCGAGGCCTGACCCAAAGCCGCTCGCGGAGTGCTCGAGCGCTCCGGTTCTCAGCCGAGCGCTCCCGGCCCGCCGGGGGCGGTGGCGGCGGCGGCGTCGATCAGTCCCGCGCCGTAGAGCCGGTGGTCGGTGGGTCCGCCCAGCGGCCGGGCGGTGGCCTTCAGGCGGGCGAGAATCTGCGCCGGAGTGGGATCGCGGCCCAGTACGCCGCTGGCGATGATGAGCGCCGCGGTCGCCGCGACGTGAGGGGCGGCCATCGAGGTTCCTTCATAGCCGCCTGGGAGCCCGAACCGCCGTGGCGAGCCGCCGGTGAAAGTCACCTGGTAGATGTCGCGGCCCGAGGGCAGTTCGGGATTGCAGTTGGGGTCCCCGGGAAGCGTGGCGTCCGGTCCTCCGCCGGGAGCGACCAGGGTGAGCCCGGAGCCATAGTTGGAGTAGCTGGCCAGACAGCCATGCTCGGTCGTTGCCCCCACCGCGATCACGTCGCGTGCACGGGCGGGATAGGCGGTGGCCGCCTGGGCCTCATTGCCCGCGGCGGCGACGACCACCACTCCACGGTGGTAGGCGTAGTGCAGCGCGGAGATCAGCTGAGGAATGTCAGAGGCGGTGACGGCGCCGGGAAATTCCAGGCTGAGGTTGATCACCCGGGCTCCGTGATTGACCGCGTAGCGGACTCCCTTGGCGATCACCGAAGCATTACCGTTGCCTTCGCGATCGAGCACGCGCACCGGCATGATGCGTGTGCCGTAGGCCAGGCCAGTGAGGTAGCGGCCGTTGTTGGTGGTCTCGGCGATCGTGCCCGCCACGAAAGTTCCGTGGCCGTTGTGATCGTTGGGGTAGGGAGTCTTCCCAACGAAGTCATAGCCCTTGACGAACTGGTAGGGGCTGAAATCCGGGGAGCGCCGGAAGCGGCCCCTGTTGGTGTACGCCACGCCGGTATCGAGCACCGCTACGGTCACCCCCTCGCCTCCTGGGGCCCCGTCGGCTATGAGGTTTTCCCACGCCCCGATGGCGTTGACGCCGAAGGGCCCGATGAAGTTCCATTGCAGGCTCTCCCATCCACCGGCGGCTCCCCCTTGTCTGCCGGGATCATCCGGTAGCAGCCCGGAGGCGTGGGCGAGGTAGTTGGGCACAGCCCAGGCGACATCGCGCTGATGGCGCAGGCGATCGACCGCCGTGGAGACGCTCACCCCCCGCGCCAGGTGCAGCAGCCGGGTATGCGGGGCGAGTACCGTGGGAGCGCTTGCCCCGGCGGCGCTGGCGATGGCGGCGCGGGCGCGTGTGGAAACTCCGCTTGAGTACTGCACGACGACCTCGTTTGGCGCGTACTGGCCGGATGCGCTGAGGATCCGTGCCTGGGCTGAAGCGGTGCTCAGCAGGCAGGCCACGAGCACGGCCAGTAGCCCTCGGCGAGCCGTGGTCGTTCTCAGCGATGCTAGGCGGTTGATGGAGGACATGGCGCGCGTTTGGGTAATGATGATGTGCCTGTGTTCTCGGGGAGTAGCTCCCCGAGACGAGCGTCCCTTGGTGAGGCTATGAGTGAGCGATTCTTTGCGCGCGATGAGTACTTCATGCGTCTGGCTCTGCGAGAGGCCGAGCGTGCGCTTGAACACGAGGATGTGCCGATAGGAGCGCTGCTGGTGCATGACGGGGAGGTGCTCGCTAGCGCCCACAACGAGCGCGAGCTGCGCCAGGACCCGACGGCTCACGCCGAGGTCGTCGTTCTGCGCGAGGCGGCGCGCGCGCTTGGAAGCTGGCGGGTGCTCGACTCGGTGCTGTATGTCACGCTCGAGCCTTGCGCGATGTGTGCCGGGGCGATTGTGTTGGCGCGCGTGCCCCGCGTCGTCTTTGGTGCCAGCGATCCCAAGGCGGGGGCCTGCGGATCGGTGCTGGATGTGCTCGGCGACCGATCGACGATCGGCCAGCGGCTGAACCATCGTCCGGTTCTCGCCGGAGGGCTGCTTGCCGAGGACTGCGCCGCGATCCTGAGTGACTTCTTCGCCTCCCGACGCTAGCGAGCGCGCGCTCCAGGGGATGATCGCTGCGTCCTGATCCTAGCCGCGACCGGCGCTGAGTTGGGCGCAGCGCAGGGCGTTGTTCCAGGTGTCGAACCGGTTACGGATCGTCGCCAGGCTGGGCAGCGATCCCTGCGAGTCGCGCGCGTGGCGCTCGTACTCTTCGGCGGTCGGGGCTCGCCCGAGCGTCCGCTGCAGCTCGCTGATCGACTGGGCACACTGCTGTTTGTCAAACCGCAGCTTCCCGGCCACGGCGGAGGGCGGGTTCGCGTTCAGCCCGGCCGCCAGCAGCGCGCCTCGCCAGGACCCAAAGCGTTTGACGTAGGTCTGGTCGGTCGGCAGGGGACGGCCGTCGCGTGTGTGTCTGGCGCGTGCAAAGGCCTTGTAGTGCTCGGTGCTCAGAGGGCCCGAGCATGCCGCGCTGGCCTGGGTGAGAAAGTCAACGAGCTCTTCGTCTGCGTACCTTTTCTTCTGGGGCCTCCATGCGATCTCTCGATACTCTGAAAGCCCCAGTTCCTCGTAAAGGATCTTGGTCACCGTGGATTTGGGAATTTCGAGCTCCGCAGAGACGCTCGTCACGGTCTTCGTGCGTTTGAACACTTCCACGACTTCCTCAGCGCGCAGACGATCCGCCGCGTGCTTCAGGGCGGCGGTCTCGCCGGTCGAGCGCGTATCCAGCCCCGCCTGCCTGAACAGCTGCCGTACCCGCTCTCTGGTTATCCCGAACTCTTCACCGACCTCTTCCAGCGTGCTGCCCTGCTGATAGAGCCTGTGCATGTCCTGGACATGCGACCAGCGTTTAGACGTGGCCCTGGCACGCGGAGGTTTCTTTGACCGTCGCTGGCTGGGCTCTTTCATCCTCGCTCCACTGTGCTGAGCGCCATGTCACCTTGAGCTCTGCTCATGCGAGTGTGAGTATATATTCGCCAGTCAGCGCGCAGAAGGAAGCATTTCGTACTTTCAAATGGATCAGGCAGTGCCTTTTGCTCGTCCTGTGGTCTCGATTTCTAACGCCTGCGCCCCTGAGCGAAATTCATGGCGGGCGGGGCGATAGCCGTGAAGTCGTTGCTGGTGGACGGCTGCCGGGCGCGGTCAGCCAGCTGAGTAACCTCCGCCATGATCTCGCTCGGCATCTGTAGCTGTGTGATGCGCTCGGCGAGCAAGTTGACTTGGCCCGCGCCGCTCTCGTATCGCTCCAGGCGCCCGGTGAGGAGGATCAACGGCTCTGTGCGGATGGTCAGCCGCTGCTGCTCGTAGAGCGTCTTGGGGACGATCGCGTTGAGGGTGCCGTACTCGTCCTCGATCAACAGAAATGTGATGCCCTTGGCGGTTTGAGGTCGCTGACGCGCGATCACCAACCCGCCTATCGTTATCCGGGTGCCATGTGGTGTGCGCGGGAGCTCGCGAGTGGATAGCGCCCCCTGGCGCTCTAGCTCTTTGCGCAGAAGTTTCAGTGGGTGACGGTCGATCGTGAGACCGGTCGTGGTGTAGTCGGCGATCATCGCTTCCCAGTCGCTCAGGTCGTTTAGCTTGGGTGCTTCGGGGAGTGGCAGATCCAGCGCAAGCTGATCCCCGGCCTTTGAGTGCTGTGCTGGCTTGGTGATGCCGAGCTTCCACAGAGCGGTGCGCCGCGCATGCTCTGACGGGCCGGTGAACCGATCGCAGGCACCGGACCACGCGAGCCTTTCAAGCGCTGAGCGGCTGAGCGCGCATCGGGCGGCGAGGTCTTCAAAGCTCCTGTAGGGGCCGCTGCTTTCACGGGTGGATATCAGAGAAGCGATGTCCCGCCGCTGGATTTCCTTGATGTAGCAGAGGCCAATCCGGATGCCCCCGTCGCTTGTGACTGTGCACTCGGCCTGGCTGTCATTGATCTCCGCTGTGAGAACCCTGACCCCTCGGTGCTGAGCCTCGTGGATGAGGCTGTCGGGTGGGTAGAAACCCATCGGCTGCTCGTTTAGCAGCGCACACAGGAACTGGCCCGGGTAGTGCACTCGCAGCCAGGTCGACTGGTATGCGAGCAGGCCGAAGGCGGCGCCGTGAGCCTTCGGGAACCCGAAACCGGCGAATCCCGCGACCATCCCCCACACGAGCGCAGCCCGGTCCTCGGTGAGGTCCTCGTGGGTTTCCAGTGCGCCCTGGATGAACTGCTGTCGGTGAGACTCGATCGCCTCCTGTGAGCGCTTGCGGCTCATCGCCCGGCGCAGCCCCTCCGCCTCGCCGGCACTGAACCCGGCGAACGCGCGAGCAACCTCGATCACCTGGTCCTGGAAGATGATCGTCCCCAGCGTCTGGGCCAGTGGCCCTCTCAGCGAGCTGTGCAAGAAGGGGACCTGGAAGTCGGGGTCCTCGAGCAGCCGCTGTCGGCGTTCTATGTATGGGTTGACCGCGCCTCCCACGATCGGCCCCGGCCGCACCAAGGCGACCTGCACTGTCAGATCCTCCAGTGTCTTTGGCTGGGTGCGCAGCAGCGATCCCATCTGCGCGCGACTCTCGATCTGAAACACCCCTGTGGTCTGAGCCGCCTGGATGCAACCGAATGTTTGCTCGTCGTCGAAGGGGATGCGCGAAAGATCGATCCGCTTCCCGTGGGTGGCAGTTATCAGCTCCACGCACCGCTCGACCGCCGAGAGCATCCCCAATCCCAGCAGGTCGATCTTCAAAAAACCGGCGTCACTGCAGGAATCCTTGTCCCATTGCACCATCTGGCGGCCCTCCATCGCGGCCGGAACCACGGGGCAGCACTCGATCAAGGGACGGGCCGCTACGACCATCCCGCCGGGATGCTGAGAGAGATGCCTGGGCAGGCCGTAGGCCTCATCGGCAAGTCTGGCAAGCCACTGCCAGCGACCCGACAGGTGCTTGGTCGCGAGCGCGCTCTGGATATCGGCCGATACGCCGCCCGCGGGCGCGTGACTCTCTGAGCCGCGCGCTACCCGCTCGAGCTCTCCTGCGGGCAGCCCCAGCGCCTTGCCGAGCTCGCGGATGGTTCCCTTGGAGCGAAACGTCGGAAACGCGGCCACCAGCGCCGCACGGTCGTGTCCGTAGTGCTCCTGCACGCGAATGATCAGCCGCTCCCGGATGTCTCTGGGGAAGTCGATGTCGATATCGGGCACGCCGGAGATCTCCTCGTGCAAGAAGCGTCCGATCGCCAGCTCGTTGGCGACCGGGTCTATGTGTGACAGGCCCGTCAGGTAACACACGACCGAGGACACCGAAGAGCCTCGTCCTCTGCCGGGAGGCAGGAGTGCTCTGGCGCTATCTGGGCCACGGACCTCCAGGGCAACCTCGCGCGCCAGCTCGAGGATCTCGTGATGAAGCAGAAAGAATCCAGCCAGCCCGAGCGTGTTGATCATCTCGAGCTCTTTCTCCAGGCGCGGGGCGGCGAGATCGTGGTGAGCGCTGCCGTTTGGGTAGCGCTCTGCAAACACCGCCCGGCATATCTCTCCCAGGCGACGCGGCGCATCCTGGCAGTCTGATCCCGGATAGCGGTAACCGAGATCCTGGGTCAGCTCGAACTCCAGTTCCGCCGCCAGCCGGACGCTCTCGGCTACCGCTTCGGGATATTCAGAGAACCGCTCGGCCATGGCCTCTGGTCTGGAGAGCACGTGCGTGTGGTTGGGACGGCGCTGCACCTCGCTCCCGTCGAGCGTCATGCCGTTGGCAATGGCCACGAAGGCGTCCTGCAGCAGGGCCCGCATAGGAGTGTGAGCATGCACGTTTCCGGTCGCCACCAACCGCACCCCGAGCCGCTCGGCCAGCCGTGCGAGGAGCCGGTTACGCGCACGATCACCCTGCACGTAGGGGCGCTGCAGCTCGACTCGCAGACGCTCGCAACCAAAGACGTCTCGCAAACGGCAGAGCGTGCGATAGTTCTGCAAACCGTGGCTTGCACAGCCACTCAAACACACCAAACCGCCGGCGTGCTCGAGCACATCCGTCAGCGCGACGCTGGGCTGGGCCGCCTTGCGGTCCGGGCGCTGGCGCGTATGGGAATGCGCCAGCGTCAAGAGCCGGCAGAGGTTGTTCCAGCCTTCGGCGTCTTTGACCAGAAGGGTGAGGTGACTGATCCGATCTGGATGGTCAGGCACACGCACGCTGATCTCCGCTCCGGATATCGAGTTCAACCCCATCGATCGCGCGATCATGGCGAACTCCATCGCTCCACTGACCGAGTCGTGATCGGTTAGCGCAAGCGCTGAATAGCCGAGCTCCAAGGCGCGGCACACCAGCTCCTCGGGAAGCGAAGTCCCGTCCAAGAACGAATACGCCGAGTGACAGTGCAACTCCACATACACGGGTCCACCGGACACGGCTAGCAGCCGAGCAGGCGATGCACGCACGGCGCCCAGGGCATCTCCACCGTTCGCTGCTTGGGCTTCCCGACTAGTGCGCTCACCCCATCGCCTCGCGTCGTGGTATTCGGCGACCTCCTGCCTAGCGCGTCAG
>DATBPE010000184.1:0-11283 GCA_036561505.1 Solirubrobacteraceae bacterium | reverse complement strand
CGAGCCTGTCCATAGCCTGCTCGTTGTTGGCCAGGTAACGAGCGAGCGCCGCTTGCACTTGCGGCTCGTTCAGGTGAGCTTCGAGGCCACGCGCGACGTTCAGCCGAGAACGCTCGAGCCATGCCACGAGATCGGGCTCTTCAGTCCACATCATTTGGACGCGCTGGGAAATGGCGGTCGTCGCGATCCAGTCGAGCGCCGTGTTTGGAATTGGGTTCGGTGGGCACAGCCGGTTCTTCTCCACGTCCTCCTCGCGGGCGCACTCCACGAACGCAGTGAGCGCGGCGTTGAAGCCGGGAAAGCAGGTTCGCACCGGCTGCGGGGTGATGCGGTTGCCATCGAAGATCGTGCGAGCTTTTATCCTGGGGGCGCCGTCGGCCGTGCAGTCGACATAGATCTGCTTGGCGTCAGTGGCAATCGAGCCCTCCTCCAGCACGATCTGGCGCTCGGAGATGCTGAGCACTCGCCCGAGACGCACCACGTTCTCGATCTGGCGCACGCGCTGGATCTCTGCCTGGCTGATCGTGGCGCAGCGATACATGGTGGGCTCGACGGTCTGATCGATTCGGACGAGCTGACCGGAGGCCTCCAAGCGCCCGAACAGCTCGGCGACGTCCTGCGCCCCGGCCGCGGACTCGAGTTGATGGGAGACCCCCTCGATCAGCGAGCCGACGAGCTCCAGCGGCTGCATCACGGCTCGGTCGATCAGCCAGGTGTCGCGCGGGCGGATCCAGCGGATCGCCTCGGGCGCAACGCCGCTCTCGAGCAGCCAGCCGCACGCGTCGGTGGCGCTCTTGCCGGCGCCGAGGATGGTGTAGCCGCTGCCGGGCTCGGTCAGGCAGACGAGGTCGTTGATCGGGATCAGAGAAACGTTCTCGCCCACCTGAAAGGAGGGGGTGTGCCTGGAGGGCACCGACGGCGAGAGGTAGGTGGCGTCGACGATCCTGCGTCGTACTCGCACGGTGCTCAGCTCACCGGTCAGGCGCCAGTGCAGCTGGTGCTCAGCAGAGAAGTCGCCGCGGTAGTCGCACATGCCGAAAAAGCGAACGCGGCCCGAGGGCAGAAGATGCTCCTCGAGCACTCTCTGGAAGTAGTCGCAGATCTCCGGTGCGCTGGCGCGCCCGTAGCAGCCCGCGTCCGGACCGGCCGTTTCGATCGAGTCGCTGCCGAGAACTCGCGAGTTGACGCCGTAGTAGGCCGAAGGCTGGTGCAGGCGCACAAAGGAGTAGGCATCGTTCCAGTGGCCACCGGGCCGGTCTCGCCGGTCCACGATCACCACATCGGCATCGGACTCGGCGATCAGCGAATCGGCAAACGCCAGCCCCCCCGCCCCCGCGCCGACGATCAGATAGTCCGTGTCGATTGTCCTCATTGCTCACGCGCCCCAGCGGCAGATAGACGGCCGATCTGGTTATCTGACCCTCGGCGAGCGCGGGGTCCCCCTGCGAACTTCGGCATTCGGCGATCTCCTCGGCGTTAGTGGCGTACCTTCAGTAGGTATTATGCATACTCAAGGTACGGATGTCAAGTCGAAGAACGGCACCCTATCGGCCGCCCGGCGAGCCCAGCCGCGCGGCGAGAGCCGCGCAGAGCACGCGAGTAACCGCCCATCGTCGCTACTTCACCGTCGCTGGGAAGGTTCCGGGACTGGCTTTCGAGCAGACCGAGAGCCCTCGCAACGGGCGCCTGTTGATCGGTGAGATCTCCCCGCCGCCAGCAAGCTCTCGCGGGCGGCCCGAGCGGATGCCTCACGAACCGAACGGCGTAGGATTATCCGATCAACGTCGAGACTTGGGAGAAGGCATGCCACGCTATGTGATCGAGAGAGCTTGGACTGCGTTGGAGGAGGAGGAGCTGGCGAGCAAGGGCGCTCTCTCGAAGCGCATCTTGGGGGAGAATGAGCGGTTCTCCCCAGTGACATGGGAGCACAGCCACGTGGTCATGGACGAGGATGGTCAGCTGAAGTCCTTCTGCGTCTACTCCTCGCCCAACACGGAGCTAATACGGGAGCACGCTGCGCTGCTTGGTGACCACAAGGTCGATGGGATCTACGAGATCGGCGGGGATATCTCGCCCGCAGACTTCGTCTGATCGCTCGCCGCCAGGTCGAAGCTCGCGTGCAACCCCGCCTGGGCGGCCATCACCCGGCGCAGCCGCGCGCGGCGGCGGCGCACCTCGTCTCCCTGCGGAATCAGCTCGAGCGCCTGGTTACAGAGTTCGATGGCCTCGTGGTGGGCCCATCCTAGATTGGCCTGCTGGGCGGCGATCAGCAGATTGTCGGCCGCCCGGACGCTGTCGCCGGCCTCACGCCAGTGGTGAGCGAGGATCGCCGCATACGCGCTTGGGTCTCCCGCCGCTTGCTCGATGAAGCGGGCGACGACCGCATGGCGTTCTCGGCGTGCGGCCTTGGGGATCGTGGCGTACGCGACCTCGCGGACCAGCCCGTGCTTGAAGCTCAGCTCCTGGTCACCGCGGATACGCGAGGCAGGGCTGTGACGGACGAGACCCCGTCGCTCGAGCGCGCCCAGTATCTCTGCGAGCGCGTCGTTGCTTCCGAGCGCTTCGAGGGTGCCCTGCCAGAAGAAATCGCCGATCACCGACGCGTCGAGGATCACCTGTCGCTCGGCTGCCGGGAGCTGGTCGAGGCGGGCCGCGATGATCGTCTTGATGTTCGCCGGGACACCGGCGGCTTTCGCGGTGTCACCCTCCGAGAGCCACGCCGCCAATTCCTCGATGAACAGCGGATTGCCGCCAGCCGCCTGCTCGACGCGTTCAACGACCGCCTCCCTGTCTGGGGCACCCGATAGGAGTCGGCGCGCAAGATCATGGGTGTGGGCCTCGGTGAGCGCCTGCAGCTGTACCGTGACATTGATTGGGAGACGTGCCCAGCCCGGCCTCGCGTCCAGGAACTCGGGTCTCCCAAGCGCGAGCAGCAGCAGCGGCACATCCCCGAGCCTCGCCGAGAGTCCCTCGAGCAGTTCTAGAAGACCGTCGTCCGCCCAGTGCAGATCCTCGAGCACCACCAAGGTGGGCTGCTCGCGGGCGAGGGCCTCGAGAAACCGCTGAGCGGAGGCGAACAGAACCCGCCTATCGTCCACCGTGTCCTCGGCGAGACGGGCCAGGATCGAGAGATTTCTCGCCAGCTCCTGTGCTTCTGAAGCGGGAAGCAGCGATGCCGCGCACTCGTTGAGCTTCTCGGCGGCGACGTCGGCGGAATCGGTGGCGAAGATCCCGCACGCCTCCCTGATGACCGCCCCAAACGCCCAGTACGCGGCCGGTTCGCCATACGGGAGCGGGCGACCGCGGAGTATCCGTCCTCCTGCGCTCCTCACACGCGCGGCGAACTCCAGCGTCAAGCGTGTCTTGCCGATCCCCGGGGCTCCCACGAGAGTGACGAGCTGCGGATGGAGCTCGCCAGAGGTACGCGCCCACGTCCGCACGAGCAGCTCCAACTCGGCATCTCTGCCGATGAACGGCCCCGCCGAGACCGGGCGCTCAGCGGGTGGCGAAATGGTAGCCCGAGCGAGCCACGCGGCCAC
This sequence comes from Solirubrobacteraceae bacterium, assembly GCA_036561505.1. Classification (GTDB taxonomy): domain Bacteria; phylum Actinomycetota; class Thermoleophilia; order Solirubrobacterales; family Solirubrobacteraceae; genus Palsa-744. Next base: position 7,744 of record DATBPE010000184.1, on the reverse strand, counting down.
GGGGGCGTCCTTGCCCTTCGCGAGGATCGGCTCCGCCGCTTCGTAGGCAATCGCCTGCGCACTTGCGGCTCGAGTCTCCTTGCCAACCAAGACGGCCTCGGGCGCGGCGGCAGCCTGTAGCCGGGCCGCGGTGTTCACGGCGTCGCCCATGACGGTGAGCTCCCGCCTGCCGTGTGGGCCCACGGGAGCGAAGATCACCTCGCCCGTGTTGATACCAATACTTACGCAGAGCCCGCCGAAGTCATCGGCCTGCTCGGACGCACGCCGCTGGATCTCGAGCGCCGCACGCACCGCCCGCTCGGCATCATCCTCGTGGGCGACCGGTGCCCCGAACACCGCCATCAACGCGTCGCCTATGACCTTGTCCACGGAGCCGCCGAAGCGCTCGACGACCTCGCCCATCTCACTCATGCAGCGGTCGACCATCGAACGGACCTCCTCTGGGTCGGCGCGCTCGGACATCGCCGTGAACCCCGACAGATCGGCGAACACGACGGTCACCCAGCGCCGCTCCCCATCGCTGTCCTCGGTGGAGTCCGACGCGGGTTGCTCAGGTGTGCCGCATGCGCCACCACACGCTCCGCAGAAGCGAAACCCGGGCGGATTGACCTGGCCGCAGCTGGCACAGGTGCGGCTGAGAGCGGCGCCGCAGTGCCCGCAGAAGTGCTGCGCGTCCTGATTTAGCTCCGCGCAGGCGGGACAGCGGGTTCTGCCAGCCACGGCTTTAGTCCCCTACTCGCAAAACGTTGACTCGAGGATCGCAGTCCATTTCGCGGAGGCTGTCGCGCCAAGTGGCTCGGTGGCGCTAGCAATCATCCAGTCGGGCAAGGGAAGCGTTAGGCCGGGTTCGCCTTCGCCCAAGCCATGATCTCCTGCGAACCGCCGATCACTCTCCCATCGTCGAGCACGAGGGCAGGCACCCACTGGCTGCCCGTGAGGCGTTGCACCTCGCGCCGTCCGCGTGTCTGGTTTAGCCACTTCGGCAGAATCGCGAGACCGTAGGAACGAATCAACTCGGGGTCGTGACCGGCGTCCTTCAACGCGCGATGGGCGTTGCGGCATGGATGCCCGCCCGGACGGGCTGGGACTGGAAAGGTTCCGTAACAGATATAGAGTTTCATCGTGCGTAGATCTCTAGATTTTCAGCCTACATCGTGGCGCGCAGCACCGGGCTCCAGCGCTCCGGGTCGCGCTCTGCCTGCTCCCGCGCCCAGCGGAAGTGATGCACCGCGGAGCGCCGCAGAGGCTCACCGAGCGCCAGGCCCAGGAGCGTCCAGCGGCGAGCATGCTTGGGGGTCTCGAGCGCGACAGCCAGAAGGCCAGCCACTGCCCACAGGTGAAGCACCCTGTTGTAGGGGGCAAGCTGCTCGCTGGTCATCCCCTCCGCTTCGGTCAGATACGGGATGCCGTGACGACGCTCCCACGGCCACTCGATGAAGTGAACGATGGCGCCCGCGAGCCCGGCCGCGTTGTTCAGGGCAATCCACTTCTCGACTTGCTCGCCCTCGGCGACCCATCCCGCGAGCGCCCAAGCGGGCAGAGCACCGGTCCACATCGCAACCGCGCCGCCTCTGGAAATGAACGGCTCGAAGACCAAGCCGACACCCGCTCGAACCTCGAAGGCGTGGTGGGCGGCGGTACCGAGCGCGGTCAGGATCGTGAAGGGCCGACGAGGAAGGCTCACTGTGTCATCCAGGTGGTCTCATCGAGCAGTGGCGGCTGGCTGGGCTGCCCTGCCGGCGCCAGCATCCGCGCGGCCGCCTCGTCCATGCGCAGCGGTGTGAGGGCGCCGGCCCGGGCCAGGCGGCCGGTCTCCCCCAGTACAGAGTCCAGTGCCTCCCAGCCGGGATCGCCGGTGAAGGCGACCGAGAACGGATGGAAGATCAGTGTGAGGTGCCCTTCGCGTTGCTCTGAGTGGCTTCCAAGCGCGGCGATCATCTCCCGCGCGGTCTGCTCGGGCGTGTGGGGATCGGGTCCGTCGCCGAAGCGTTCGCGCAGTGAAGCAAACTGGGGCAGGTAGGCGTAGGCGTCCACCAACGGCCAGCGGAACGGCAACACCGCCAGACCCTCCAGCAGTCCCGCTCGCTCGCCCGCGGGCGAGACGTAGCTGTAGCCGCGGGAGCCGAGCAGCTCCAGTGTGCGTTCGGTCAAGCCGCCTCCGGGCGGTCGAAAGCCGCTCGGAGGAATGCCGATGCGGCGCATCGCGTCGGTGGCACGCTCGAGCAGCGCCAGCTCGGACTCGGCGTCCAGCGCCGCCCACTGCTCGTGGCGCCACGCGTGCACAGCGACCTCGTGTCCGGCGGCCACGATCTCCCGCAGCGCCTGCGGGTACATCTCCGCATTGAGGCCCTCGAGGAAGAACGTCGCTTTCACGTTGCGGGTGCCAAGCAGAGCCAGCAACCGCGGCAGGACATCAACGACGGTGAAGTGCTGCCCTTCGGGCACCTCTGCCGGCCACATCCCCAGCTCGAGCTGGGCGGCCTCTCCGAGGTTGTCAAACGTCACCGACACCACTGACTCCGACACGGCGCAATGATAGTTCAGGGTCGATCGACAGTGTGCTCACCACGACACGCCAAGACGGCGCGCCACCCGCCGCCGGCACGCAGCCGGGGCTGCTGGCATCGACTACGTCCACTAGCGCAGCCGCCAGCCCGCTCGGCGGCCCGCCAAGCCGCAAGCCCGGCGCAGCACGACAGCGACACGGTCACAAACAGACTCGCTTGATCGTTATGGATGACGTGAGACCCAGCGCAGATGCAGCGACCGACGGAGAGCTGCTGGAGCGCACCCGCGCGGGGGATCGGGAGGCGTTTGGTTTGCTCTATGAGCGCCGTCACGAGCTCGTGCTGGCGTTCCTGCTCAAGCGCACCCGTAACCCGGAGGTGGCGATCGACCTGATGGCCGAGACGTTCGCGGCGGCGCTCGTCGCGCTGGCACAGCGCCCACCCGCGATCGCCGGCTCCGCGGCGCCGTGGCTACTGACGATCGCCCGCAACGCCATGATCGACAGCTACCGGCGCGGGCAGGTCGAGAGCGCCGCACGCCGGCGGCTGTCGCTCGAGCCGATGCAAATCAACGACAGCGATGTCGAGCGGGTACTACGCGTCGCTGCTGAGACCGACCTGCTCGTGCGCCTCTCAGAGGAGCTGCCCGCCGAGCAGTTCCAGGCGCTTCGCGCACGGGTCCTGGATGAGCGCGGCTATGAGGAGATCGCCAAGGAGCTGGCTTGCTCTGAAGCGGTCGTGCGCAAGCGGGTAAGCCGCGCGATTGCCACTCTGCGACAGGCCAAGGAGGCAAGCACGTGAACGACTTCCACAGCGACTACAGAAAGCAGCTCGTTGGGGCCGCCCAGGAGCTGTTCGGCGCGCCGGGGGAGCGGGCGAAGCAGAGGATTGGCCGCCCGCGTCCCCTGCCGCTGGCGGCCGTGATCGCGCTCGCGGTCCTGCTGCTCGCGGCGGCCGCGTTCGCCGCCACCCAGATCATCGGTTTCGGTGCCCCGGTGAAGGCCTCTCACCGGCCCGGACGGGAACGCCCGTCGGTGTCAGCCGGCGTGGGCATCCCGGTGGCTGGCGCCAAGAGCGCGCCGGCCTCCGCGCAACTGCTTGGGATCTCCGTGGCCGATCCCGGCGGCGGTCTGCACTGGGGCATGAGGATCGTGCGCACCACCCGTGACTTGGTGTGCGTGCAGATCGGGCGGCTGCTCGATGGGCGCCTGGGGGTTCTCGGCCAGGACGGGGAATTCAAAGACGATGGGCTCTTTCACGAACTGCCGGCGGCGGTCCTCGATCCCGACACCTGCATCCAGCCGACCGTTCGGGCTCTCTACAGCCATAGCGGGCTGCCGGCCGCCGGAGCGCTCCCGGTCACGAGCCGGTCGTGCCTAGCACCCGGGGTGCACAGCTGGCCTTCGGGCCCTGAGCCGTGCCCCGCAGACGACGAGCGGCTGGTCGCGTTCGGGGTGCTCGGCCCGCACGCCGTCAGCGTCTCCTACAGGACGCGCGGGCAGCTGCGCACCGTCGCGACCGCCGGGCGCCTGGGCGCCTACCTGATCGTCCTGCGCGCGCCGCCCGAACCGGCGCACAACATCCCGGTGCTCGGTGGCACTTCGGGGCGGCTCGGCGTCTTTCCGATCGCGACCTCCTCGACTGCCCCGTCGAGAATCGTGTTTCGCTTCGGAGATCGCCTGTGTCAGACAGGGTCAGAACGCAAGCACGGCGGACTGCCCGAATGCACGAACTCGATCGCCCGTACACCGCTGCGCCTCCCAAAGATCCCACGCGGGCTGCACTCGCCGATCGCCCTGAAGACGCGCCCAGCGCCCGGGGGCTATGACCTGCAGCTCACGTTCACCGCGCCCACCGCCGTGAAGGACGCGAGCACCGCCTACGGCGTTCAGGTCACGCTGCCCAACAGCAGGGCGTGCGGGCGCCCAGGCGTCAGCGGCCAATCGGTCGAACGCGACGTCGCCCGTGGCGAGGTCCTCCACATCACCGAATTCGTGGGTCAGCCACCGGGCTGCCACGGCGTCGTGCACGGCCGCGTCATCTTCGGAGCCGAGCCTCTGCCCGGTGCGTTCTTCGCCAGGGTCCGCAGCGCCGAGACGATCGGGCGCTTTTCCTTCGATCTGCCATAGCGCACAGCCCGCCGAGCAACGGGCCCTTCAAGCGCTGGCAGTTGTGGCCGAGCGCCAACAAGCAGCTGCAATGACTGGCCCGTCGTCGTCGCGGCCGTGGTGGCGGCTGCTCAGCGGTGGAGACTGTGTGCGGCGCGCTCTCCGTTGCCGGGCCGTGTCGCTCGGCAAATCGAAGGAACGCTTGATTCATCGGCGAACAGGGGCGCCATGACGCTCCCCGGTAGCAAGGAGTGGGGATGGCCCAGCAGGTGACCCATCTCGTGGATGACCGTCAGGCAGAACATGTTCCAATCACCGCGGATCGCCGCCTGGGTCGGCCACTGCCAGCGGGCAAGCGCGATCGTGCACTGCGTGTAGGTGCTCGCCGGCGCTTGCAGATCGTTCGCTCCGAGTGAGGATTCAAACGTGACCCAGCCGTCGGTCGTGGAGTCGAGACCGCCGATGAGGGGCACATAGGCGCTCACCGCGATCTGACCGAGGCACGGCACCGCGCCCCAGTAACGCTCGGCGAGGGCTGTGGCGAGCACCACGGGGTCGCTCGAGGCGAGCGCGCCACGCGCCGTTTTCTGGGACGAGCGCCGCGCCCGGTGGACGCTTGAAGTGTGAGGGTGGTGCACTCGAGGGCGGTGAGCGTCAGCCGGTGCGCAAATCAGTAGCGTTGCCGCGAGGACGAGGGTGGCTACTTGGAGGCGAGCGATGCCTTACATGCTGATCAGAGCAACCCTGGAATTCTTCCTCCCACAGGGGTGATTTGGGGGGAGCCGCGGCGGGCCAACAGGTGAGAGAAGCCTCACCCCCCGACCCGTTTGTGCCGATGAACACCGAAGGCCGCGCCCTGGCGCCGCTTCGTCCATGCCCCCACAAACCCCGATCACCGTTGTCCTCGCCCGCTTCGAGGATCTGCTCGCCAAGGGGCTGCACACGCTGATCGAAGGGGATCCGAGCCTTGCGATCGTCGCCGCCGACGTGGAGTACAGGCGATTGCCCGTACTCCTGCGCGCACACGCTCCAGACGTCGCGATCCTCGATGCCGGCGCTCTGCTGAAGTTGGCTGAGATCCGCAAGCTCATCAGTTCCTACCCGGCGACCAGCCTGGTCCTGATCGCCAAGGATCCCTCGACAGTCGAGTGTGCTCAGCTGCTCGCATTCGGGGCGAGCGCTTGCCTTCCCCGCGACACGCAGTCACGCGACGTGCTCAACGCGATCCACCTAGCCTCACGAGGCCTCCAGGTCGTCCCCCGCCCGGCGCCAGATTCTGCTTCTGGGTCAATCGTGGGCGGGCAGTTGCTGACCCAGCGCGAGGCAGAAGTACTCCCATTGCTCCGGCAAGGACACACCAACACTCAGATAGCCCTCGCGCTCGAGGTGGGCATTGAGACCGTTCGTACCCACGCACGCAACATCTATCGAAAGCTCGGTGTCTGCTCGCGCCGTGAGCTGCTCGCGCCCCCGGCGCCGGAGGGTGAGCCGCTCACGGTCCTCAGCGCCAAGCCGCTAGCGCGGCGGGCCAGCGTACCCCTGCGCGCCCGCCGCGGGCACGGTCTACGGCAGCGTTGACAGTCCTCGGGCCACGGCGACCGTCCCGGGAACCTCTGCTCGAGCGGAACTTGCGTTTGCTCAACATCCGTTGGGTCCCACACCGGTAGCTAACCCTCACCAGCCCTCACGTCGTTTACATAATCAGGTTGAAGAGACCGGGGATCTGGTTCCCCTTCCAGTGCGGCATTTACCTCCGCAGTCAGGAGACGCCCATGAATCGTGGCGTCCCATCGAAGTACCAGTCGCTTGAAAGCGACCGCCTCGCAGCAGGCCGGCGTGCCCCCTTCCGGGCCCACGGCAGGATGTTCGCAGCGGGATTCGCTGCGCTTGGGCTGATCTCAACGATGCTCTTTGCGAGTAGCGCCTTCGGCGCGCCCGCGACCGTCGGCCTGGGATCGGCGGCCAGCTTCTCGGTGCTGGGCGGCTCGACAGTCACCAACACCGGGCCGACGACGATGTTCGGCGATCTCGGTTTGAGTCCCGGTTCATCGGTGACCGGCGCACCGCACGTACTCGCCCAGACGCATGTCGACGACGCGGTTGCGATCGCGGCCAAGAGCGCCCTGACCACCGGCTACAACGACGCCGCGTCCCGTCCCACCGAAGGTTCAGCCGGGACGGATCTCAGCGGTCAAACCTTCACGGCGGGGGTTCGCACCGCCTCTAGCTCGCTGCTGCTGTCCTCGGGGCGTGTCACGCTCGATGCCCAGGGCGACCCAAACGCTGTGTTCATCTTCCAGATCGGCTCCACGCTGACCACCGGCTCGAACACGAGCGTTCAGCTCGTGGGCGGCGCGCAGGCCTGCAACGTGTTCTGGCAGGTTGGCTCTTCGGCGACGCTCGGAACGGGTACGCGATTCGTCGGCACGATCATGGCGGCGGAAACGATCACGGCCAACACGGCAGCCACGATCCACGGCCGGCTGCTCGCTCAGACCGCGGCGGTGAATCTGGACACCAACACGATCACCACCTCCAACTGCGCCTCGAGTGAAACCGGTAGCGGTGGAGGCACGGAAGCAAGCACCCCTGAAGAAACCGAAGCACTGCAAGTCGCCTCGATTGCAGCGGAAGCGACTGGCGGGAGCACAGGCTCACCGGCCCCTACCGCCTCGAAGGCTGGCCCTCCAGTGGCTGTTGCAAACACAATCCCGCCGCCCGCATCGAAATCGACGGTAAACCGCAGGCGGGCAGCCGCCCACCGGGCTGCTCTGCGCCGCGCCGCACGGCGTCGTGCTCGCCGGGCAGCGTCGATACGACACTCCCAAGCACGGCCGGCGAGGCCGCACCGTCGCGGCTCGTTCACCGGCTGAGTGACGCCTGAGATCCGGGTGAGCGGCCCCCACCCGGATGCCAGGTGGCGAGATCACGTTGACTTCCTCCCCATACATAAATGCAGGGGATTCCAATAGGGTTGGAAGGCTAGCGTGCCCGTCGGGCGGAACCCCGAAACGCACGACGCCCCCCGTAGTGAGAGGCGTCGGCGCTATTGGTGGTTCGCGGTTCAACGCCGTGGCTTCTTCGCCAAGAAGGCTCCCCGCGCTGCAAACACCTATCCGGCGTCCGTAC
>DATBPE010000183.1:0-14363 GCA_036561505.1 Solirubrobacteraceae bacterium | reverse complement strand
TTGCGGAAGCCGGTCGTCAGCTGCGGCTTGATCGCATCCAGGCCGCTCGAGGTGGAGCCGTCGCCGATGCCGCAGACCTCGTGCATGAAGCGCTTGAAGAAGACCGCATGGCGCGCCTCGTCGACCTGCTGGGTCGTCAGGAAGTACTTCTGCTCCTCGCGCGGCGCCGCGTCGATGTAGGGCGAGAGGTTGTCGGCGACCGCGTCCTCGCCCCAGAAGAACAGGCCGTAGTTCCACAGCGCCGCCTGGCGCTCGAAGTCGGTGAAATCCTCGCGCCATTGGCGCGCGTCCTCGGTGAAGTCAAGCTCCATCGCCGACCAGTTCCCGCGCTCCCAGCGGGCGTACAGGTCTTCGTAGGAGATCGCGTCAGCCGGCAGACTGCCGATGGCGCTGCCCGCGCTGGATGTGGTGATGCTGGCCATTCATCGCTCCTCTGCCGCGTCGTCGCCCGAACGAATAACGAACATTATCGCAATAGTGCTCGCTCTGTCAATTACAATGTCGGAATGGTGCTTACTCGCATGACCCGCGAGCAGAGCAAGGCGGTGACCCGCGAGAGGCTGCTGGCGGCGGCGCGGAGCGTCTTTGCTCGCCGCGGCTTTCACGGTAGCTCTGTCGAGGAGATCGCCTCCGAGGCCGGTTATTCCACAGGTGCGCTGTACTCGAACTTCGATGGCAAGGAGGACCTCTTTTTGGTCCTCATGGAGCACGAGATCGAAGAACACGCGCGCGAGATCGCCGCCGCGGTGGCCGATCGGGCTTCGGTCGCCGAGCGAGCTGAGGGTGGTGCGCGCCAGTGGATGACGATGATCGAGCGCGAGCCCGAGCTGCTGCTCTTGTTCATGGAGTTCTGGGCTTATGGGGTGCGTGATCCGCGGGTGCGCCCGAAGGTCGCCGCGCGCTTTGCTCAAGTGCGCCAGCTCTTGACCAATCTGATCACCGACGGGATGCGCGAGCTCTCGGTGGAGCTCGAGTTGCCCGCCGAGCACCTGGCGGTGATAATCGACGCGCTGGCCGACGGAATCGCCCGGCAGAAGCTCGCCGACCCCGACGCTGTACCCGACGATTTGATGGGACGGGCGCTGGCGCTGCTGTTTTCCGCCGTTACCTCTCAGGCAGGCACAGGCACGCGTAGTGCAGGCTGAACAGCCGCCTGGCAAAGGCCGGGCTGGACCGGTGAATCGCACCACGCAGCGCCCACTTGGCACTCGCGCCGGCGCGCTGGAGGGCAGTGTCGGCGAAGAACCGATGAACCTCGAGTGGCAGCGGGTCATCGAGCTCGGCGGCGATCCGAAGACCGGCGTCATCGACGATCGCCAATATCCGATCGCGGCTGAGTCGGCGCAGATGCCCGATCTCGCGAGCGTGCTCGCGCTTGGAGTGGCGCCTGGCTGAGAGGTTGTCCTCGAGGGGGACCTCGACCACGACGCTGCGGCAGGCGCGAGCCACCTCCTGGAGCAGCCCGGCGGGATCGAGCACGTGCTCGAGCACATGCGAGAGGACACCAAGCTCATACTGGCCGTCGCCGGCTAACAGACGCACCCCGTCATAGAGCGTGACCGAATCGATCTGGGGCCGCGTGGCGGCGATCCGAACGGCCGCCGCGGAGATCTCCACGCCGTGCAGCAGACCGCCGAAGCCGTGCTTGTGAAGCTCGCATAGGACCGCCCCGTCGCCGCAGCCGACCTCGAGCGTGCTCTGCGGAGCCAAACCGACACGTGCACACAGGGTCCGCACGTGGTCGGCCTTGCCGATCGCTCCCAGCGAACGCCAGCTAGCGTACTTTGGAGCGCTCGAGGGATCCTGGGAGTAGGCCTCTTCGTAGAAGCTGATCAGCTCGCTGTGATCGTTCATCGCCCGATTATCGGTCCTGAGCATCGCCGAGGTCACGAGCACAACCGGCCAAAGGACGATCACGATCCGGTAGGCCTGCTCGGGGGCGCTAGCCTCGGCTGCTACATGCCCACTATCGACGGATCGCTCCACAGAGCTAAGCGAGATCTGCTGGCGCTGCTCGGGGAGTTCCCTGTGACGGTCCCGGCGCTTGGCGCGATCGCGCTGTTTGTGGCATGGGCGGCCAACCAGGGCGGCTACCCGCTGACGCACTGGGCACCCGGCGGGCTGATCGTGCTGGCACTGCTGGTGATCACGCTTATCTGTGTTCCCCTCGCCTCCGCGGAAATCTCCACACCGGTGCGGGTCGCGGTGTGGTCGCTGGCGGCCTACACAGCTCTCAGCTACTGCTCGATCCTGTGGGCGGCGGTTCCCGCGGACGCGCTGGAAGGTGCCACCCGCACGCTGCTGTACCTGCTGGTGTTCTGTCTGTTTGCCCTCTGGCCCCGAAGTGGCGCGAGCGTAGCGCTGGCGCTGAGTGCGTGGACGCTCGCACTGATCGCGCTGGGCGTGTTCGTGACGCTGCACATCGATACAGCCGCTGGCCTGGGACGGCTCTTTCTCGGCGGTCGCCTCACATACCCGAGCGGCTATCCCAACGCCAACGCTGCGCAGTGGCTGATGGCGTTCTGGCCGGCTGTGCTTTTGGCGCGCAGCGAGCGCCTGGCGTTTTGGCTGCGTGGCTTGCTCGCCGGAGGCGCTGTGCTGCTCGCCGACCTCGCGCTGCTCAGCCAGAGCCGCGGCTCGCTGTATTCGACGGCGGCGATGCTGATCATCGTGTTTGTGCTGCTGGCGGGTCGGCTGCGCACCTTCGCGGTGCTCGTGCCGGTCGCCGCTGCCGTCGGCCTCACCGCGCCGGCCGTGCTGCGAGTGGATGAACTGCTAGAAGCGGGACACCGCGCGAGCGGGGCCGTTCACACCGCGAGCGCGCAGATGCTTCTCGGCGCCTTCGTGGTGGCGGCGCTGGCGGCGGGGGCCGCGGCGCTCGAGAGTCGCGGCCCCTCGGTGGGAGCGCGCCGGCGTGCCAGGCGGCTGTTGAGCGTGACGGCCAGCGGCGTACTGCTCGCGGTCCTGGTGGGCGGCCTGGTCGTGGGCGGCAATCCGCTTACGCGTGTGGAACACGCGTGGGACACCTTCAAGGGCGGCTACTCCACCGACACGCTCAGCGGGGGGAGGCTGCTCAGCGGCCTGGGAAGCAACCGTTATGACTTCTACCGGGTGGCGGTAGACGAATTCCTCGCCCACCCGCTCGTGGGGATCGGCGCGGATAACTTTGCTCAGCCCTACCTGCGCCACGGTCACAGCGCAGAGACGCCGCACTACCCGCACAGCGTCGAGCTACGTACGCTGACGCAGACGGGACTGCTCGGCGCGCTGCTCGCGCTCCTCGGTCTCGGGGCCGCGCTCTTCGCAGCGGCGCGGTCGCTGAAATCACCGCAGCGCCTGGAATCGATGGCGGCGGCCGCCGCGTTGGCTGGCTTTCTGTACTGGCTGGTGCACGGTTCGGTGGACTGGTTCTGGGAGTACGCCGGGTTGGGAGCGCCCGCGTTCGCCCTGCTGGGGATGGCGTGCGCGCACCGCCCCAAAAACTCCGACTGGTCCTTTCGCTCGCGATCGTTGACTCCACGGGTGCCCCTCGCGCTGGCGCTCGGTCTACTCACAATCGCGGCGGCGGTGGTGTTCACGGCGCCGTGGCTCAGCCAGCTGGAAGTGCAACGAGCCGGGAAGATCTGGGCGCGGGCGCCCAGCACGGCATACGCGGATCTGGACAACGCGGCCCGCCTGAACCCTCTCAGCGCAGAGCCGTACCTGATCGCGGGCAGCATCGCGCTGCGCTTGGGTGATCTCACTCGCGCCGACCACGAGTTCGCTCTGGCCTTGAGGCGCTCCTCGGCAAACGCTTACGCGACGCTCGAGCGTGCGGCGATCGCCTCCGCCACCGGGCAGCGCTCACGGGCGCTGGTGCTATTCACTCGAGCGCTGGAACTGGACCCCCGCGATCCACTCATCAGAGGTGCTCTGCGGGTGGTCCGTGGCAGGGGCAAAGTGGACATCCTTCAGCTAAACCGCTCAATCCTTCAAAATGCTCAGGAATTCGCCTAAAAACTGAGCATGTGGCCTTCACACAGCTGGCAACCTTCGCTAGCGTGTGGTGCAGCCCGATTGATTCGCAGGGCTAGGCGATCGCAAGGTGGATGGAGTAGCCGCTCGTGAGCGATGCGATTGTCGGCATAGGCACGGAGAGCGAACCTCAGTGTCGTTCGCGCCTGAGACAAACCCCAAGGTAGGGATATGACACGCCACAGCAGAATCGCTACGACACTGCTTTTGATTGGTGCATTGTGCGCCTTTCAGGCTTCCGGCGCGAGTGCGGCCGGGCCGCTATTGAGCGGCTACGGTGGACCCGGAGCTGGAGAACAGCAGATACTTGGCTCAGAAGTTGTCAAATCGCCTGGTGGGCACTCCGAAGCCGCTTCGAGGACCGTCACACCCCCTGGCGGCGTGACGGTCAGAGAATCCGTGACCGGGACCACCACCGCACCCCTCGGCGCGCCAGCAACGCGAGCCCGCGCGGATCGCTCCTCCTCACCAGGAGGTTCCTCGCCGCATGTGCAAGGACGGTCCGCTGTGCCCTCCTCCTCTGAGGCGACGCCCCCCTCGCCGTCGGTCCACGTGGTTGACGCCCGGGCCAATCTGCAGCCGGGGTTTGTGCTCAGCGACAGCGACCTGGCGCTGGTCGCGGCCGTGCTGTGCGGGCTGGCGGCCGTGACCGTGCTCACCCGACGCCTGGCCAAGTTTGAGCGCTAGCCCATGGATGCCGATAGGACAACTGTCTCGATGAATACGCCTCGCGTCACCCAGCAAACGTCCACGACGCTTCCACTGAACGGGAGCCTTTCCGGTTCGCGGGGCGCTCCCGGACCACAGCCGCTGTGGCATGCGACGTTTGCGGGACGCCTGCAGTGGCTGCTCGACGGCTCCGGCTGGAGCATCCTGCGCCCCACGGTCGACTTCCTGCTTCTGTGCGTCGCGCTGGTATTCGGCTTGGGTGGCCTGAACGCGACGCTGCACGTATCCGCCGTCGGGGCTCCGCTGCTGGCGCTGCCGGTGCTGGTGATGCTGTTCTTCTATCTGCGCGGTCTATATCGCACCCGCCTGCGCGCACTGGTACTCGACGCGCTGATCCCCGTCCTCAGTGCCATATCGGTCGCGGCGATGGCGGTGGCGATGATCGGGATCTTCCTCAACGGCCGTGTGCCCGACCAGACCCAGTGGGTGCGGACCTGGGCGTTTGCGCTGGCGGCCGTCGGACTGGGACGGATGGTCCTCGCGCTGACCCAGCGCTTCGCGCGCGCACGGCGCGTGGTGGCCAAGCCGGTGCTGATCATGGGGGCCGGACTGATCGGCTCGCAGGTGGCCCGCCGGCTGGAGGCGCATCCCGAGTACGGACTCTCCCCGGTCGGCTTTCTCGATGACGATCCGCGCTCGATTGCCGAGGTCGGCGGGCGCGACATGCCCGTTCTCGGAACGATCGAGGACGTCGATGAGATCGTCGCCGGTACCGGTGTCAGAAACCTGATCGTGGCGTTCTCCTCGGTCGCCGACGCCCGTGTCAGCCGTCTTATTCAACGCTGCCAAGAGCTTGGTATCGAGGTGTCCGTCATCCCCAGGATGTTCGACACGATCAACAACCGCGTCGGCTATGACACCGTCGGCGGGCTGCCATTGATGTCCTTCCAAAGCGTGAACCCGAAGGGCCTGCAATTCACGCTCAAGCACGTCCTCGATCGCCTCTTCGCCGCGGTGCTGCTGCTGACCCTGGCACCGTTGATCGGGTTGATCGCCGTCGCGGTACGCCTCAGCTCGCCCGGACCGGTGCTGTTCCGCCAGCGCCGCGTCGGTCGTGACGGCAAGTTGTTCGATCTCTACAAGTTCCGCTCGATGCGCTTCCAGCCAGTCGAGGACATGACCGAGAAGGACGCGATCGCCTTCGGCATCCTGTTGGGTGGTGATACGGCGCCGGGTGGTGTGGAGGGCGATGATCGGCGGACGATCATCGGCCGTCTGTTGCGCCGTTCCTCTTTGGATGAGTTGCCGCAGCTGCTGAACGTTCTGCGCGGGGAGATGAGCATCGTTGGGCCGCGCCCGGAGCGCCCGGAGTTCGTGGAGCTCTTCAGGCGCGATATCGCACGCTACGGTGATCGCCACCGTGTGAAGTCGGGGATCACCGGCTGGGCTCAGGTGCACGGCCTGCGCGGACAGACCTCGCTGGCCGAACGCGTGGAGTGGGACAACTACTACATCGCGCACTGGTCGCTGGGACTGGACCTAAAGATCCTCACGCTGACACTGGCCGCACTGTTCCACGACGCCGAGTAGCACTTGGCCAAGACGGCTACAGGCTCGCTGAGGCCCCCGCTCCCGACCAATACTGCTGCACCCGCGCGCGTAGTCCCCGTGTCCCGAGTGCTCTTGGTAGGAGAATCGAATAGCGATCGAAGCGATTCAAGGTGAACAGGGCTTTGTAACGCAGCACCTGGCCCTGGAAGACTTCCAGGCGCATGTAATCCCCGACCGGCCCCGACCCGCCGGCGAGCACGCGACCGCCACGAGCCCGTAGATGCAGAGTCACTGCCGCGCCACCCGCAAGCGGGGATGTGAGCGCGCGCTGTAGGGCACCAAACGCCGGCTTGCGCGCGCCGCTCTGGGCGAGCACGCCAAAATCTTCGCTGACGCTGCTTTTCAGCTCGTATGGAACCTCGGCGGCGACGAATGGGGTGCGGGCCAGCAGGCGGAAGGTGCTCGCGAGGTTGGCGGCCTGCACCTTCGGGGTGACGCACGCCTGTTCCTGCTCCACCCGCCGATGGGGATAGCAGCTGCTCCAACCGAACTCGTCCAGCCACAGCGGCGTGTGGTCGCCGTTGGCCAGCTGCGTTTCGTGTATGGAACGCAGGGAGCCGAGCACGAGCGTGTAAAAGTGCACCGCCAGCCCGTCGTAGTAGCCCTTTATCCCGGCGGCATACAGCGCCCGCAGGAAGGACCCGCCCGAGCCCACCAGCGACCCGCCCAGGACGTCCACCGCGGGGTCGACCTGCTTGATCGCCGGATAGGCCGAACGCAGGATCGCCGCGTAGCGCCGCGGCTTGTCAGGGCCCGCGAAGTAGTCCTGGTTGGCCTGATCGGGCTCGTTCCAGACTTCGATCGCAGTCAGCGAGGAGCCATAGCGCTGTGTGAGGTAGGCAACGAACGCGGCGAACCGCGCTGGTTCGCTCGGCGGCCAGGAATTGGCCTTGCTTTGCCCTCCCGCCCTACATTTGCCGATCAACGAAGCGGGAGCAGAGGAGGCCCAGCAAGGCGTGCCATAGGCGACCACGATCACGCCGATGTGAGCGGCCGAGGCGTCGCTGACCAGACGGTCGAGGAACACCAGCCCCCCGGGATCGATCTGCCCCGGACCGTTCGGTTCGATCAGCGACCACACCGCCTCGGTGCGCACCAGCCGTGCATGCAGAGCGCGGGCCTGGGCGATGTCACCGTCCGCCTGCGCGGCGGAGGATCCCGAGCCGACGTTCACTCCCCCCAGCGGCGCGGCCGCGGAGATCTGAGCCCGGCCGGGTCCGGCGCCGGCGCTCCCAGCGGTGGCCAGCAGACACAACAGCGCCGCTAGCGGCGCAAGGAACCTACGGGTGAGGGTGATCACATCCATCACGATAGTGCGCGCTCACGCTCACCCGGTGGCGGCTTATTTGCACAGGCCACGAGTAGACTCGCTAGGAATGTCACCCACCTGGATCTGGATGCAGTTCGCGATCGTCTTGTTCGTGCTGATCGGGATGGTGCTGGCGATCACGAAGCTCGTCTGAGCGAGGGACGCCGCCACCGCGGCCGCCGTGGTGTCTTGGCCAGCGCCAAGGCGACCGCTGGGCGGGGCGGGATCTGCTGATCGCTCAGGATTGCGCCGGGTACCGCTTCGGTCAGCCACTGCGTCAGTGGCGCGAGGCCCGCCTCTTCCAGCTCGGCTCGTATGCCGGGCGGGCGATTGGTCCGGTCGTGGGCGTCGGAGGCGACGTTGTGGATCATCTCCTCGCGCGCCATCTCCAAAGCGAAGCGACGCACTTGACTGCCGAAACGCCCCACCAGCGCCCCGGCGGTGATCGACGTCAGCACACCCGCGCGCACGAGGGTCCCCAGCATCTTGGGGTCGCGGTGAAAAGCGGGGCAGCGCTCGGGATGGGCCAGCAGAATGCGCTGGCCGGATCTTTGGAGATCCATCAGGATCGCGTCCATGTTGTTCACCACCGCGGTGAAGGGCGGCTCGATCAAAAGCCAGGGCCCGCCGCCGAGGCCGAATTGCTTGATTTCCGCGGGGGACAGTTCCAGTGCGTAGGTCATAGCGATCTCCCCACCGGGGATAACCTCCAGGGCGATCTTCTGCTCGAGCAACAGATCGCTCAATTGGGCTCTCAAGCGGGCGATCGTCGCCGCGTCGTTCTGGTAGTGCCAGCTCACGTGCGGGGTGGCGAGAACCTTGCTGATGCCGCTGTCCACCAACGCGCGGGCCAGTTGCAGGGAGTCCTCGACGCTCGCGGGCCCGTCGTCGATTCCCGCCAGCAGGTGACAGTGCATGTCGATCATGATCACGTTGAACGTTAGAGGCCAGGCCAGCTCGAACGTCGAGGGTGCGCTGGCGGCGCAGGCGCTGTGGCCCGCTCGTGTCAGGCGGCCCGGGGCGGTTATGATCGCCCGGCCGGTTTTCAGTGGCTAGTCCGCCTACCAAGCTAAGGGAGAGTCATGTTCAGATCGATCGTGCTGGGAACTGACGGTTCGGATACGGCCAATCAGGCCGTACGCCAAGCGGTGGATCTGGCTAAGGCCGTCGGCGCCACGCTCGAGCTGGTGAGCGCCTATGAGCCAGTTCCGGCGCAGCGGCTGCAGCAGGAACGACGCGACGCTCCAGAGGATCTGCAATGGGCGATCAACCCCCGCGAGGACGTCGACTCGACTCTGGAGGCCGCCGCGGCGCTCGCTCGTGAGGCCGGGGTGCCGGTCAACACCTACGCTCGCCAAGGCGACCCCGCCGACGCGATCCTCGATGTCGCCGAGGAGCAGGAGGCCGATCTGATTATCGTGGGCAACAAGGGAATGACCGGGGCCAAGCGCTTTCTGCTGGGTTCGGTGCCCAACAAGGTCTCTCATCACGCGCCCTGCTCGGTGATGATCATTCGCACCACCTGAGCAGCGCTCGGTCCTCGCCACGCCGCACGCGAGCGAAGGCCGGCGACGGTTTGCGAGAATAGGCGAGTGTCACTGCGCGTCGGGATCGATCTGGTTTGTGTGGACTCAGTCAGGGACTCTCTGAGCAGCCACGCGGAGCACTATCTCAAGCGCGTCTACACCGAGCGCGAGGTGCGTGATTGCGAGGGACCTGGAGGGGTAGCCCCCGAGCGCCTGGCGGCTCGGTTCGCCGCCAAGGAGGCCGCGATGAAGGTGTTGCGCCCGAGCTCGCGGGACGCGCTGCCGTGGACGTCGATCGAGGTGCTCAGCGACCGCGACGGTTTGGCCTGCCTGCATCTGAACGGTCCCGCCGCCGAGCTGGCCGAGGCGGCCGGCGTCGAGGGTCTGCAGCTGAGCCTCACGCACGAGGGGTTGCAGGCTTGCGCCGTGGTGATTGCAGAATTGTCTGATGGCTGCCGATAAAGAAATCGTGAATACACAGATCATGGATAGCGATATACGCCGTGTCATCGAACAGCACGCCCGTCTGCGGGTCGAGGTCGATTCTCTGCCGGTGGATGCCGATCTCTTTCAGGCCGGTATGACCTCTCATGCCAGCGTCAACGTGATGCTGGGTCTGGAGGATGCTTTCGACGTGGAGTTCCCCGACGAGATGCTCAAGCGCAGCGTGTTCGAGAGCATCGCCTCGATCGGCGCGGCGCTCAGCGAGCTACGGGTGCAGAATCAATGAGTGTGACCGTCTCACGCGACGAGGCGTTTTTGGCCGACATCCGGCGGATCGCCGACGAGGTGGCCGCCAAGTACGCCGGCGAGGTCGACCGCGAGGCCCGCTTTCCCACTGAGTCGCTGAGCGCGCTGCGTGAGCTGGGGGCGCTTTCGGCCTTCGTGCCGGCCGAGCTGGGCGGCACGAATGTCAGCTTCTCTACGATCGCCCAGGCCTGCTTTGAGCTCGGCCAACGCTGTGGTGCCAGCGCGATGGTCTTTGCGATGCACCAGATCCAAGTGGCGACGATCGTGCGCCACCTCAAGGAGGGCTCCTGGTTTGAGGATTATCTGCGCGCGCTGGTCGGCGAGCAGCGCCTGGTCGCCTCGGTCACCTCCGAGATTGGTACCGGAGGCGACATGAGCCGTTCGATCGCGGCGGTGAGTGACGCCGGCGATGGTGGCTGTAGCTTTGAGAAGCAGGCTCCGACCGTCAGCTACGGTGCTCACGCTGACGATCTGCTCGTGACGCTTCGACGCGCAGAGCAAGCAGAGCCCGGGGATCAGGTCCTCGCGCTCGTGCACAAGCAGCAGACAACGCTCGAGCAGACCGGCAGCTGGGATCCGCTGGGCATGCGTGGAACCTGCTCCCCCGGATATGTCGTGCGAGCACAATTCTCTCCAGAGCAGGTGCTCGACACCCCGTTTGCGGTTGTTTCCAGCGAGTCGATGGTCCCGATCTCACACATCCTGTGGTCGCATCTGTGGCTCGGTATAGCGACAGACGCGTTCGCTCGCGCCAGGGCGTTCGTGCGCGCGGCCGCCAAGCGCACCCCGGGGGAGGTTCCCGCATCCGCCCAGCGTCTGTCTCATCTGATGAGCGAGCTCTCACTGCTGCGCGCCGAGGTCCGCCTCGCACTGCGGGAGTTCGTGGAGGCCTCTGAAGAGCCGGGCCGGGAGCGCCTGTCCACGATGGCCTCGGCCCTGCGTTACAACAACCTCAAGATCGCGGCATCCGAGCAGGCGCCGCGCATCTGCCAGGGGGCGCTCGGAGTGTGCGGGATCATGGGCTTCAAGAACGACACGCCGTTCAGCATCGGTCGTCACCTGCGCGACACGATGTCCGCCTCGCTGATGGTCGCCAACGAGCGTATCCATCAGACCAACGCGAGCCTCTTGCTGATCGCAAAGGAGGTCTAGATGGCGGAGTTCCGTCCGGCTAGCGCCGACCAGGCGGAGTTTTTGTCACAGCTGCTCTCAGATGGACTGCTGTTCTCGAGCGGCGTCCCCGGGGTGTATGGGCGCGGCGAGCAATTCGAGCTGATTCGCCTGGCCGTCGATGAGCTGATAACGCGCGCTGGCGCGGCGGATCGCCCGGAGCGGATGGCTTTCCCGCCGGCGCTGGCTCGCCACGAGCTCGAGCGGATCGGCTACCTGTCCTCCTTCCCACACCTGGCCGGGACGATCTTCTCCTTCGAGGGCTCCGAGGCGCAGGCGGCCGATCAACACGAGCGCGCCAGCCGCCACGAGGACTGGAGCGAGTTCCAGTCGATGAGCGAGCTGGCTCTGACCCCGGCGGCCTGCTACCCGGTCTACCCGGTGATCGCCGCACGCGGCCCGCTGGCGGCGGGGGGCGCCACCGTCGATGCCGGTGGCTCCTATGTCTTTCGCCACGAGCCCTCGGGCGACCCGGCACGGCTGCAGTTCTTTCACCAGCGCGAGATCGTGAGAATCGGTGAGCCCGAGACGGTCACCGCCTGGCGCGATGAGTGGCGTGACAGAGCTGTCGAGCTGCTCAGTGGGATCGGCCTGGACGCCCGCTTGGATGTGGCTTCTGACCCATTCTTCGGCCGCAGCGGCCGGATGCTCGCCGCCAACCAGCGCGAGCAGGCGCTCAAGTTCGAGATCCTGGTTTCGATCACCGAACCGCAGGCGACCGCGGTCGCCTCGTTCAACTACCACCAGAGCCACTTCGCCGAGACCTACGGGATCGTGCTGCACGACGGCAACGGTGCGCACACCGCCTGCCTGGGCTTTGGGCTGGAGCGAATCACACTGGCGCTGCTGCGCGCTCACGGCCTGGATCTCGCCGCCTGGCCGCAGGCGGTCCGCGGGAGGCTGTGGCCGGCATGAGCACCGGGGCGGGAGCCTCGATGGTGAGTCTCTTCGGTCTGGATCCGGAGAGCTACAGTCCGCACGCGCTGCACGGCGCCGAGCGGACATACCTGGAAACCAACTGCTACACCGACATCGTGATCGAGCTGCTGCACGCCCGCGGCGAGGAGCCGCTGGCGGCGATGGGGGTGACCGTACGGATGGATTTCGAGGGCGACCAGTGGACCTTCTTCAAGCCGGCGCCTGAAGACCTCGAGCTTCTGTATGGGATCGACATCCACGAGATGCAGCCCTACCGGCCACTGCCCCAGCAGATCGCAGAGCAGCTCGGGCAGGACCGGACCGTGATCGTCGAGCTCGATTCCTGGTATCTGCCGGATACCGAGACCACCAGCTACCGCGCCGAGCACGTCAAGACCTCGGTGGTCGCGGAGGCGATCGACCAAGACCAGCAGCTGCTTCGCTACTTTCACGCCGCCTCGCTGCACGAGCTTTCCGGCGAGGACTACCGGGGTGTCTTCAGGCTGGGGGAGTTTTCTGAGGATGTGCTCCCTCCGTACACCGAGCTCGTGCGCTTCGACGCCGGCGAGGCGCTGCGGGGAGCAGAGTTGAAGGCCGCGGCACTCGAGTTGCTGGGAGCGCATTTGGAGCATCGGCCGCCGAGCAATCCGTTCCTGCGCTTCGGCGAGCAGCTCGCGATCCAGCTGCCGCTGCTGCTCGAGGGCGATCAGAGTGTCTACCACGACTACGCGTTTGCGACCGTGCGTATGGCTGGATCGGCATTCGAGGTGTGCGCTTCCTACTTGGATTGGCTGCTCGGGCAGGCCGCCGGTGCGTCTTGCGCCGAGCTGGGCGAGATCGTGGGTGGCTGCAAGGCGCTTTCGTTCAAGCTCGCCAGACGCCGCGCGTTTGACACCGAGCCGATGCTCGCCGGGCTCGCCGGTGCCTGGGAGCGGTGTTTCGAGGCGCTCGCGGATGCACTCCCCTGAGCCAGACCAAACCAGGAGAGCCGCCCGGCCGCCCCGTGTCCCGGGTCACGAGCACCTGACGCTCGAGGACGGCTGGGAGCTGGCCCGCTGCGCACCCGACGCCTGCGGCCCGAGCGAGCTCGAGCGACTGCAATGGCAGGCGATCCCCGCGCCCAGCACCGTCGCACAGGCGCTGCGCCAGCTGGGGCGCTGGCAGCTCGGCGACAGCGAGGACTTCGACGCGCACGACTGGTGGTTTCGCACACGCTTTCAAGCTTTGCCGGCCAGGCCTGGCGAGGAGGTGGCCCTGTGCCTGGACGGGTTGGCGAGCGTCGCCGAGGTGTATCTCAACGGCGAGCGGCTGCTCGACAGCGCATCGATGTTCAAGGCCCACGAGATCGACGTCACAAAAAGGCTGCTGCCCGAGAATGAGCTGCTGATCCACTGCCGCGCGCTGGGAGAGCTGCTGCGTGCGCGCCGGACACCGCGCGCACGCTGGCGCACGCGCCTGGTCGCCAATGGAAACCTGCGCTTCTTCCGCACGATGCTGCTCGGCCGCGCGCCCGGATTCGCCCCCGCTCCGGCCGCCGTCGGACCGTGGCGCCCGGTGCGCCTGGAGCGCCGCAGTGAGGTGAGGATCGACAGGTTGGCGCTGCGCACGCGCCTATGCGGTGCGGACGGGGTGCTCGAAGTGCAGATGGGCATGCGTACGCTTAGCAAGGACGCCGTAAATGAGGTGACCCTCGAGCTCAGCGGACCGTCGGGCAGCCACCGTTGCGTACTCGAGCTGGCCGCCCAGGAGGGCAGTGCCAGCGGGGAACTGGTGATACCGGCGGTCGCGCGCTGGTGGCCACACACGCACGGAGACCCGGCTCTGCACGACGTTCACCTGCACGTCAGCGGCCCGCACGGGCAGATCACGATCCCCGCCGGACGGGTGGGTTTTCGTGAACTTGCGCCCGGCAGCGATCCCGCTCACCGGATCGAGGCCGACGGGCTCGATCTGCATCTGAACGGGGTCAGGATATTTGCCCGTGGGGCGGTCTGGACGCCGCTTGATCTAGCCGCCCCGGAGGCCTCTGAAGCCGCTCTGCGATCAGCGCTTGAACAGGTGTGCGAAGCAGGGATGAACATGCTGCGAATCCCTGGCACGAGCGCCTATGAGACACCCGCATTTCACGATCTGTGTGACGAGCTGGGACTGCTGGTCTGGCAGGACTTCATGTTCGCCAACATGGACTATCCAATCGCCGATGAGCAATTCCGCGAGGAGGTGCTCAGCGAGGTCGAGCAAGTGCTCGAGCAGGCCGCCGGACGGCCCAGCCTAACCGTGCTGTGCGGCAACAGCGAGGTCGAGCAGCAGGTGGCGATGCTGGGGCTCGACCCGGCGATCGCCCGCGGCGAGCTGTTTGGCGATCTGCTCCCCGAGCTGATTGCTGCCTCGGGGCT
>DATBPE010000182.1:0-8576 GCA_036561505.1 Solirubrobacteraceae bacterium | reverse complement strand
CTGTCGTGATAGCTACTGGGGCCAGTAAATGAAGCTGGGATTGTGTGCGACGGAAGGCGCGATGGTGTGAAGGAACTCCTCGAGAGCCAAGACGAGCTTGCCGATGGTCGCTGGCTGGCCGCGTGGGAAGCGCCGGTTGGTTGTCAAGATCAGACCCTTGTGGTCAACGCCGCTGGCGATGGCGCGCTGGTGAATTGGGATGAAGTCACGCTGGTTGTCGGTGACCAGTGCACGATCCTCGCTGCGCGCCCAGGCAATGAGATCCTCATCGGGTGTACCGCGGAGGTCGGCACGCTCGGCGACGGCGATGACATCCCGATCGCGCGCGCGGAGCTGCTCAGCAACCGCCGCCGCATACATCTCGTCGAGCAGCAGCTTCAAGCAATCGCTGCTTGTTCACGGTGCCACGCGGCCTGCGCGACCTCGGCTTCCTCATCGTTGCGAGCTATCCACTCGTCGATCTCAGCGGGGTAGGCGGCGTAGTAGCTGACGGCCGAGCGCACACTGGTGGGCGGGAGATTCAGATAGTCGGCCGTGTAGAGGATTGCCGCCTCGCCGCGTTCGGGAGCTCCATTGAGAACACCGATGACCTCCCACACATCCGGGCCGGCGGCAAGCCCGGGGCGACGACCGGCGGGCCCATCGCGGAACACGATCCCCGGATGATCATCAACACGGATTCCCTCGTCGATGTAGCGCTCCGCAAGGCGAGACTTGTTCAGGCCCGCGCGTTCCCCGCGACGCTCCAGACGGTCGAGCACCGAGGAATCAATACGAGCCGAGAATTGACGGGCCCCAGCCATGTAAGACACTGTAACACACAAGTAAGTCGTGACGCTCTACCAGAGCAACTACGACGAGGTGGATCTGGTCCCTGGAGCGCGCCGACGGTCAGATCGGGGGGCTCTGCCAGTCACATATGGGCAGCCACTGTATAAATAGCGATCCAAGGTGCTTGGAGCTACATCCTTGGCTCCTTTATGGCCGTCGCCGGAAGGGGTGGCTTAGGCACCGACCGGAAGACGGGCTCGAAGATGGTGAGCACGGACTCCGCGCCCCAGAGGCACAGCGGCAGTACTTCGAGTACGCCTTGAAAGGGGCTGGGCTCGCCGAACGCTACTTGGAGGGGAAAGCATCGCTTCATGTCCACCTCCGTGGGGTGCCACTCGTGCGGGAGGGGCCCGCCGAAACGGACCCATAAACCCTTTTTGGGAAAGCCAGCCAGTGCTCGCCAACAAACCGAGGGGGCTTAGACTTGGGTGCTCATGGTCCCCCATTCCCCCCGCGCTCCGCGCCCCGCCGGTGAACTTGTCAAGAGCCTGCGGAGCCAATACGGCTTCCTAGTTCGCTCCGCTTGGGCATTTGACGAGGGGGCGGAGGATGAGGCCGTGCGACTCGCGATCATCTGCCGTGTGCTGTTCAGCGAGAGCGGTGGAAAATCGCTCATGCAACAACTCGGAGCCCACAAGACGATCACGCTGCCCGATACAGCGGTTTTCGACGCACAGCCGATCGCGCCCGGCATCAGCATCCAGCTCATCGGCACTGACGCGGAAGGCAACGAGGGTGTCGTGAATGATGAGTCGTGCGGCGGCCTAACCGAACTCACGAACGGTCCAAGGGGAGGGATGCGTTGGACCGCGCCGCTCGACACCCGAATGCCGCAGGCGCGATGGATGAAGCTGTCCGCGTGGCTGTCTTCCGTCGCGGTCCGCAGCAGCACCGACGTTACGCATAGCCGATGGGACTTCATCCGAGTCCTCGCCAATCAGGAGGGTGGCGCGCACCTCGACCCCACGGTCGAGATCAGTTACACCCAACTTCGCGGAGATACGCTAGGTGTACTCAGCGGTCCCTTCACGCCCGCGCCGGGAGGGGGTTTCCCGGAGAAGATTGATCTGGAGGCCATGCAGCCGCCGGAGACAAACGTCGTCGAGGCGTCTATGCGCCAGATCGCCCACGAGGCCATCCGAGCACTGGAGAAGCACTTCGGGTCTGACCTAACCTAGCTACGTATCGTGTCGTGGACGCAACTTAGCTCGTCTACGACGCCACCGAGCTTCATGAGGAGCGCCGCATCGATCTGACCGAGGACGAGCGACGGCGACTTCTGGTTTGGGCGGAGGTCTGCTCGGGTGAGAGCAAGCTGTACGCCGAGGATATGCCGCGTCGCGAATGGCTCCGCTTGAACTTGCATCGCTTCCTCAGTTTATACAGTGGCTGCCCATATGTGCTGCCAGTCAGCCCCCGATGGCATGATCTCAACAGCCGAGCCGAGCCTCATCCGCGCGGCCAGTGCCGCCCCGACCGCCAGGGCAGCAGTGCGGTGGGCCTTCGTTGCGGCTCGCGGCCACGAGGGCGTCCGCCGATCAGTTCCGCGGGGACGTACTGGCGTCTAGCACACCGGATCGTTCCGGTAGACCGTACATCTCCCCCGGGTTGGGTTAGCATCCCCGGGGATGTCGAGTTCTGGCTCTGGTGATCTGACTCCGAGGATGATGGTCCTCGGTCTGGTGATCCAGCAGCAGGACACGGCCGCGGGCGTTGGGCGTCGTCTGGCCGATCAGTTTGCCTCCGCGCGTTTCCCGAGAAGCTCCGCGCACAACAATCTGCCGAGCCTTGCGCGACAGGGACTTCTGCGCGTCGTAGAGCAGGGCTCCAAGCGTTCGCTGGATCGCTATGAAGCCACACCGCAGGGGACGGCCCGCTTCCGGGAATGGCTGCGTGAATCCTCCCCGGAGCCACCGGCACTGCGCGACCCGTTGCACGCGAAGCTCGAGCTCTGCGAGGAGGAGGATCTGCTTGGGCTGATAGAGGTCATCGGCGAGGAGGAGAAGGCCTGCCAGCAGGTGTATGCGGCTGCTCACGGGCGCCTGATCGCGAGAAGGCATTTCGAGGGCACTCGCACAAGAGACACCGCCTGGGCAGCCAGATTGCAAGGCACCCTGATCACCGACGAAGCAATGATGTGGGGCATGAGAACCAAGCGGCTGCAGCGCCTACGCGAGGAGCTCGAAGACATCCGCGACGAGCTCCAGAGGACCCGGGGCGGTGCTGGCGATGGCTGAGTTGTCGTCGCTGGTTGCTGTCAGTAAGAGCTACGTGCGGGGAGAGGGCCGCCTGCGGGTGTTGGTGGACGTGTCCCTGCGGGTGGACCGGGGAGAGATCGTCGCGGTAGTCGGCTCGCGTGACGAGGGCAAGACGACATTGCTGAAGGTGGCTAGCGGTATCGAGGAAGCCGACCAGGGAGAGGTGTGGCTGGGGGATCTGGATTTGACGCGATGCACCGATCGGGAGCGCTCGAGGCTGCTGGGTGATGAGGTCACCTGGACTAGCCGCGAGGGCCCCGGTGTGCGGTTGGAGGTGTGGGACTACGTCGGCCTGCCGCTGGTGATGGGACGCGGCCGTGGACGCCGTGAGGTTCGCGGTCGAGCGACACAGGCGCTCGAGCGGGTGGGCGTGTCTGGCTGTGCGCGGCAGCGGTGGGAGGACCTGTCCAGTTGGGAGCGGGTGCTGGTTGCGTTGGCGCGGGCGATCGTGAGCCGCCCGCGGCTGATGGTTATCGACGATCTGCTCGACGGCCTGGGGATGCGCAGGACCCAGGAGGCTGGGGAGATGCTGCGTTCGCTGGTGGACGAGTTGGGCTGTGGCGTGTTGATGAGCGCAAGCGATCTCGAGACGGCACTGATCGCCGAACGTGTGTGGTCGTTCTCGCGTGGGCGCCTGACGCTGATGTCCGACCAGGCCAGAGCCGAGGCCAACATAATCGACTTTCCCAGCGACGCCCGCCAGAGCCGAGACTCGCACGGCGCGGGCTCGTAGTGCTCGAGCTTCGATCCCTGCACAAGCATTACCGCGTCGGTGGGGATGAGCCGATCCGTGCCGTGGATGGTGTGTCGATGAGCATCGCGGCGGGGGAGTTCGTTGTGCTCTACGGCCCCAGTGGCTCCGGCAAGACAACGCTGCTGGAGCTGATCGCCGGACTACAGAGACCCGACAGCGGCACTGTGATCGTTGCTGGGCGAGAAGTCATCGCCATGTCCGCGAAGGAGAGTGACGCCTACCGTCTGCAGGATCTCGGGATCATCGGCCAGCCACACAACCTGATCCCCGGGGCGCGCGCGATTGAGAACGCTTCGCTGAAGCTGTGGCTGGCGAGCGCCCGCGAGGCGAAGCGCAAGATCGAACCGCTGCTGGATCAGCTCGGGCTCTCTCAGCGGCTTCTGCACCGCACCGAGCAGCTCTCGATGGGTGAGCGCCAGCGAGTCCTGATCGCTCAGGCGCTGGCCACCGATCCCAAGCTCGTGCTCGCGGACGAGCCGACGGGAAACCTCGACACCCAGCGCACCCAGGAAGTGCTCGAGCTGCTGCGCGGGCTGTGCGTGCAGCGGGGGATGGCGATCCTGCTCGTCACGCACGACCCACAGGCGGCCGCGTTCGCCGATGAGGTACACGAGATGCGCGACGGGCGCCTCGAGCAATACATCGCGCCACACCATGTGCAAGTGGACCGCGAGTCCTCCTCGCCGGAGCTCTGAGAATGGCGGGGATGCGCCTGACGGACATCCTCACGCTGTACCGCGCACGGCTGCGGGCGCGGGCCGTACTTATACAGGAGCTCATTGCGATTCTCGGGCTATCGATCGGTGTGGCGCTGCTGTTCGCCTCCCAGGTCGCCAGCACAAGTCTCGACCACTCGGTCGCGCAGCTCACAAACCAGGTCGTTGGCACCAAGCAGCAGCTACAGCTACAGGCGAGAGGCGCTCGCGGCTTTGACGAAAGCCTGCTCGGGTCGGTGCGCCGCTTGCCCGGTGTGCAGGGCGCGGTGGGGATACTCGAGCAGCAGGCCGATGTGATTGGGCCAGCGGGCCGTGCTTCGGTTGATCTGATCGGCACTGACCCTCGCTTCACGCGCTCGGCCGGGCCCCTGTTGCGACGGTTCTCGGCGGCGCAACTCGCCGAGCAGCGGGCGATCGCGCTGCCTGCTCCGCTGGCAAAGGAGATCGGCGTCGGGCCCCTCGAGGCGATCAAGCTCCAGGTAGGCGCGAGCATCGTGCAGACGCTGCTCGGCGCCACGCTCCAGCAAGCGGACATCGGTGGGCTGGTCCACAGCCCCATCGCGCTCGCACCCATCTCCTATGCGCAGCAGCTCGCCGGCATGAGCGGCCGGATCAGCCGAATCTTCGTCCAGGCCGAGCCGCAGCGCGAGAACGAAGTGAAGGCGGGGCTCTCGAGGCTCGCCGCGCGGGTCGGAGCGAACGTCGAGCCGGCCAACTTCGACTCCAAGCTGTTCGCCGTCGCCTCCAGCCCCGAGAACCAAGGAGAGGCGCTGTTCTCTGTCATCAGCGCGCTCGTCGGCTTCATGTTTGCGCTGAACGCGATGCTGATCACCGTACCCGCGCGGCGCAAGCTGATCGAAGACATCCGTCAACAGGGCGCGAGCCGCCTGATGACTGTTCAGATCCTGCTGTTCGACGCGGCGGTCCTCGGCGTGCTCGCCTGCGTCATCGGCCTAGTGATCGGTGACCTGCTGTCTGTCGCGGTGTTTCAGTCGACCCCCGGCTATCTCTCCTCCGCGTTTCCCGTCGGTAATGACCGCATCGTCACGTGGCAGAGCGTGGCATTTGCGACTGGTGCCGGGCTTGTCGCCGCGATCTTGGGCGTACTGTGGCCGCTGCGGAACATTCTTGCGCGCCCCCTACAGTCCGAAGAGACCTCATTGCGTCTGGGTCGGGTCTGGGTCGCCGTGCGGCTGACCGGCGGACTCTTGTGTCTCGTCGTGACAACGATCATCGTGGTGGACCGTCCGCAGGACGCGGTCTTCGGAAACTTCACGCTGGTAGTCGCGCTTGTGTGTGTGCTGCCGTATCTCTTCAACGGCATCGTGATCGCCTTCGAGCGAGTGCAGCGCCTCTTTGACGGTGCATCGACGATCCTTGCCGTCACCCAGTTGCGGACTCCACCGAACCGAGTTCGCTCGTTGGCGATCGTCGCTACCGCTGCAGTTGCCGTGTTCGGGATCGTCGCGATCGATGGGGCGCAGCGCAACCTCCAGCATGGTCTGGAGGCTTCCATACGTGGGATCGACTCAAGCGCCGATGTGTGGGTCACGCCCAAGGGAGAATCCAGCCTGTTGACGACAACACCGTTCCGGGCAACCGCTTTGCGTTCCCTGACTCATCTGGCGGGTGTCAGCAGTGTTGGTCTGTATAGGGGGAGCTTCCTGGACTGGGGCGAGCGCCGGCTGTGGGTGCTTGCGCCACCGATGAGTACCGACGAGCCGATCCCGCCGACCCAGCTGCTCAGCGGTGGCCTCACGCTAGCCGCGGCCAGGGTACGCCAGGGTGGCTGGGCGGTTCTCTCGCAGGCGCTTGCTTCCCAACACCACCTGCGCGTGGGCCAGAGCTTCATGCTGCCAGCGCCACGAGCAATCAGCCTGCGGGTCGCCGCGCTGTCAACCAACCTCGGATGGCCGCCAGGAGCGATCATCCTGAGCTCCGGCGACTACGCACGCGCTTGGGCGAGCAGCGACCCAAGCGCCTATGAGGTCCAAACCACGCCTGGGACTTCGGCCGTGAGCGTCCGCCGTGAGATTCAGCGCACGCTCGGATCACAAACTGGGCTGACGATCGAAACCGCCCCCGAACGGGAGCGCCGCCACGCCGCCTTCGTCAGTCAAGGCCTCTCGCGGCTGACACAGATCCGGCTGCTCGTGCTGATCGCCGCCATTCTCGCTGTCGCGGGCGCAATGGGAGCGATGATGTGGCAGCGTCGCGATCTCGTGTCCTTCATCAAGTGTCAGGGCTATGCCAGGGGTGTGCTGTGGCGGTGGCTCTTGTGCGAGGGTGCGCTGCTGCTCGGTGCGGGCTGCTCAATCGGCGCCGTTTTCGGGCTGTACGGTCAGCTCCTGATCAGCCATGCGCTGGCGAGCGTGACTGGCTTCCCAGTGTTCTTCAACATCGAAGCTCTGATAGCGCTCACCAGCTTTACTCTGGTCAGCGCGGTTGCCCTCGCAATTGTTGCCATGACGGGCTTTCTGGTGGTGCGTGTGCCTCCAAGGACAGCCAGCCCAGCGTACTGACGTACGCTCGGTAGGCGGCTCTGGGGGCACCGGTGATCCGGCGCCGATCTCCTATCGCCAGTTGCGAGTCCTGGCCGGCGCGGTCACGCGCGAGCTCGTTTGGGGGCTGCCTGCCGTCCTCCGTGAGCTGGGCCAGTGGCGGTCCCGGGCGATCGAGATCCCCGATCAGGGAATTCGCCAAGACGCACTGAGCGCGCTAGAGCGAAAGCGCGGCAACACCCATGGGGCCGCGCTGTTCTGGGTCCTCCCGCGTGCTCGCAACCTGTGCCTGCTGCGCCTGCTCGTCACCTACCAGGTGATGTGGGACTTCCTGGACTGCATCAGTGAGAGCGGTGCCGGTGCCGGTCAGGCCAACGGTGTGCAATTGCATCTGGCGCTCGTTGACGCGCTAGATCCCTCACGGCCGATCTCTGATTACTACGCCCTGCACCCTTGGCGGCAAGACGGCGACTACCTACGTGCCCTCGTGGAGGTCTGCCGCCAATGCTGCCGCGAACTGCCTTCGTTTCAGAAAGTTCGTCCCGTCCTCTTGCGAGAGGCGATGCGCGCCAACGTCCAGGCGATAAATCACGACCTCGACCCCCTAGCCAGGGAAGCGGGACTACGAAAGTGGGTCGCGCGTGAGTACCCAAACAACAATCAGGCAACCTGGTTTGAGCTGACCGGAGCCGCCGGTGCCGGGCTTGCGATCTACGCGCTGTTCGCCCTTGCCTCAGAACCTGAGTGCAGCGACACAGACATCAGCCGCGTCTACAGCGCCTACTTTCCGTGGACCTCGGCGGTGGCGACGATGCTCGACAGCTTCGTCGATCAGGTAGAGGACCTCGCAAACGGCGATCACTGCTACGTCGCCTATTACCAAACGCCCGAGCAGGCAACGGATTCCATCGCCCGGCTCGTGCGGCGATGCCTGCACGAAACACACCACCTGCGAAACGGCGAGGGCCACACGCTAATCGCCGCCTGCATGGTCGCGATGTACCTCTCAAAGGACAGCGCACGCACCGAGGCGATGCGCGCAATGACCGCGAGCCTCGTGGCCGCCGGCGGTCAGCTCACCAGATTTCTGCTCCCAATCCTGCGCTTGTGGCGAATTCTGAACGCCCAGCGCTCCACGTAAACCACCCAACAAGGAGACCGCATATGTCCCTAACCAAAACGAATTCGTTGCATGCACGTCTGAGCCGAGAGCTCCCGCCAACACCACCACTGCCAGCGCTGCTACAGACGCTGGGTTGCCAGCGCTGGCCCCTGACTTACCTCGAACGCTGCCGTGCACGTTACGGAAATACCTTTACCGCCTACCCGCTCGACATGCCACCGCTTGTGTTCCTCTCAGACCTCGATGACATCCGAGCGGTCCTGAAGGCATCTCCGGAAGTGCTCCACCCAGGCGCCGGCGCAGCCGTGATCGCGCCGCTCGTCGGCAAGAGCTCTTTCATGCTGGCGGAGGAAGAGGAGCACATGTCCGGTCGCGGGGCCGTTGTGCCCGCAT
>DATBPE010000181.1:0-8585 GCA_036561505.1 Solirubrobacteraceae bacterium | reverse complement strand
GGTGGGCGACGGCGAGGCGGAGACCGGGCCGCTCGCGACCAGTTGGCACTCCAACAAGTTCCTCGATCCGGTCCACGACGGGGCGGTGCTGCCCGTTCTTCATCTCAACGGCTACAAGATCGCCAACCCGACAGTCCTCTCGCGTATACCCCCAACCGAGCTGCGGGCGCTGCTCGAGGGCTACGGGTACGCGCCGCATTTCGTCGAGGGAGACGACCCGCAGAGAATGCACCAGCTGATGGCCGCCACGCTCGATGAGCTCACAACGCAGATTGCTGAAATCCAGCGAGGGGCGCGCGACGCAGACCCCAACCACCCGCACGAGCGCCCGCGTTGGCCGATGATCGTGCTGCGCACCCCCAAGGGGTGGACCGGTCCGAAGATGGTCGATGGGCTGCCGACCGAGGGATCGTTTCGCTCCCACCAGGTGCCGCTCACCGACCTGGCTTCAAACCCCGAGCATCTGGCGCAATTGGAGGCGTGGATGCGCTCCTACCGTCCCGAGGAGCTGTTCGACGAGCACGGCACGCTGCGCGAGGAGCTGGCTGCGCTCGCGCCGGAAGGGCAGCGGCGGATGGGTGCAAACCCACACGCCAACGGTGGCTTGTTGCTTCGCGAGCTGGAGCTGCCAGATTTTCGCGATTACGCGGTCGAGGTGCCCGCGCCGACGGCGAGCGTCAGCGAGCCCACCAGGGTGCTGGGCGAGTTCCTGCGTGACGTGATCGTGCGCAATCCTCAGAACTTCCGGATCATGGGCCCCGACGAGACGGCATCCAACCGCCTGAGTGCTGTATTTGAGGTCACCGATCGCGCCTGGGAGGCGCAGCGACTCTCAAGTGACGATCACCTCGCGCCGGATGGTCGGGTGATGGAGATCTTGAGCGAGCACCTCTGCCAGGGGTGGCTGGAGGGCTACCTGTTGACGGGCCGTCACGGCCTGTTCAACAGCTACGAGGCGTTCATTCACATCGTGGACTCGATGTTCAACCAGCACGCCAAGTGGTTGAAGGTGAGCCGCCACATCCCTTGGCGGCGACCGATCTCCTCGCTGAACTACCTGCTCTCTTCGCACGTGTGGCACCAGGACCACAACGGGTTCTCCCACCAGGACCCCGGGTTCATCGACCACGTCGTCAACAAGAAGGCTGAGATCGTGCGCGTGTATCTGCCGCCGGACGCCAACTGTCTGTTGTCAGTCGCCGATCACTGTCTGCGCAGCCACGACTACGTCAACGTGATCGTGGCCGGCAAGCAGCCCTCGCTCAACTATCTATCGATGGATGAGGCGGTGGCGCACTGCGCTCGCGGCATCGGCATCTGGGATCGCTTCTCCAGTGCCGGCGAGGAGGAGCCCGACGTGGTGCTCGGTTGTGCCGGCGACGCCCCGACGCTCGAGATCGTGGCGGCCGCGGCGCTCCTAGGCGAGCATCTGCCGGAGCTGAAGGTCAGGGTGGTCAACGTCGTGGACCTGATGCGTCTGCAGCCACAGAGCGAGCATCCCCATGGGCTCTCAGACCCAGAGTTCGACGCGCTGTTCACCGCTTCCCAGCCGGTGATCTTCGCCTACCACGGCTACCCATGGCTGATTCACCGCCTCACATACCGCCGCACCAACCACTCAAACATGCACGTGCGCGGCTACAAGGAGGAGGGCACCACCACGACCCCGTTCGACATGGTGATGCTCAACGATCTCGACCGCTTCCATCTCGTGATGGACGTCATCGACCGCGTTCCTGGCCTGGCCGAGCGCGCCGCTCCAGTGCGCCAGCACATGGCCGACGAGCGGCTGCGCCACCGCGCCTACACGCGCGAGCACGGCACGGACTCGCCCGACATCGGTCACTGGTCTTGGCTTCGCCCGAGTGAGGGCCCAGAGCACCACACTTGGATATAGCTAAGCGATGCGGGTACTGGTCGTCAACGCCGGCTCCAGCAGCCTCAAGCTAACGCTGCTCGACGGCGATGACACGACGATCGCTGCACGGGAGCTAGCGGCCCCTCGAGCACAAGTGGACCCGGATCAGCTGCGTGGCGCCCTGGACTCACCGATGGGGCAAGCGCAAGCGGTGGGTCATCGGATCGTCCACGGAGGCGAGCGCTTCCGCGGGGCCGTGAGAATAGATGTTCAGAGCGAGGCGGCCATCCGCGAGCTTGCTGACCTGGCGCCGCTTCATCAACCCAAGTCGCTGGCGGCCCTCGACGCCGTCAGCGAAGCCCTGCCGCGTCTG
The DNA here is from genome assembly GCA_036561505.1 of Solirubrobacteraceae bacterium. GTDB lineage: Bacteria > Actinomycetota > Thermoleophilia > Solirubrobacterales > Solirubrobacteraceae > Palsa-744. The sequence goes on along the minus strand of DATBPE010000181.1, from coordinate 6,354 downwards.
CCCGCGGTCGCATGCTTCGATACCGCCTTTCACGCCACCATGCCGGCGGCGGCCACCACCTACGCACTGCCCGCCCAGTGGCGTGAGCGCTGGGGTCTGCGCCGCTACGGCTTTCACGGACTGTCGCATGCCTGGGTCGCCCGGCGAGTACCCCAGTTGCTGGGAGGGGAGGCTTCGGGACTGCGGATAGTGAGCTGCCACCTGGGCGCGGGCGCCTCGCTGTGCGCGATCAAGGACGGCAAGTCCCTGGACACCACGATGGGTTTCACGCCGCTGGAGGGCTTGGTGATGGCCACTCGCTCGGGCAGCGTGGACCCCGGGATGCTGCTGTGGTTGCTGGAGCACGAGAAGATCTCTGCGCCCGAGTTGGCGGACGTGCTGGAGCACAGATCCGGATTGTTGGGGCTCGCCGGCAGCGCCGACATGCGCGAGATCCTCGCGCGGGCCAGTGCGGGTGAGGACCTCGCGGCCTTTGCCCTGGAGGTGTACGTCCACCGGCTACGCGCCGCGATTGCCGCGATGGTCGCCTCGCTAGGAGGGCTCGACGCACTGGTGTTCACCGGCGGCGTCGGTGAGCACGCCAGTGAGCTGCGAGGACAGGCGGCGGCGGGGCTCGCGTTCCTCGGCGTGGCGGTAGACGAGCAGCGCAACCGCGATACGCACGGCGATGGAGATATCGGGATCGACGGTGCGCCGGTTCGCACGCTGGTACTCACCGCGAGAGAGGACATCGAGATCGCCCACCAGACGCGCTCGGCGCTCGCCGGCTCAGCGCGAAGGCAGTAAAAACCTGATCTGAGATGGCCCCTACAGCCAGCCGCGTCGGTTGGCGAGGATTACCGCCTGGGCGCCGCCAGGCACGCCGAGCTTGCGGTAGGCGTTGTGAAGGTGGGTGCGAATGGTGCTGACGGACAGGGCCAGCTCGTGTGCGATCTCCTTGTAGACCCGGCCTTGAGCTAGTCGCTGGAGCACCCGGAGCTCCTGCTGGGAGAGCGGGCACTTCTCGAGGCGACGTGGGCGCTGCTTTGCGCTCGCCAGTCCATAGAGCAGCCCCCGCAGCTGCTCAGTTGCGAGCCCGGCGGCGCGAGCGCTCTGGAGCATCTCGCCAGGGGACACCGACGCGCCGTGCTCGTAGTGGGCGAGCATGTCCGCGAGGCGCACGATTGCCGCCTCGCCCTCGGCCTCGGGGTCGTGGTGGTGCTCGATCGGGGTGGCCAGCGACCCGGGTAGCCCCCAGCGGCGGACCAGCACGCTCCCGACAAGAGCGTGGTCGACGCCGAGCTGTATGCGCTCGGCATGGATACGGTCCTCTGGTGTCTGGGCCCCATCGTGAACCTGTGAGGGGTAATCGGGATAAGCCTGGATCAGCACCAGCTTGCCGATGTCGTGCAGCAGGCTTGTCACGGCGAGGCTGTCACGCTTCTGATAGATGACCTCCGAGGCGATCCTGTCGGCGACGCGCTGGGTGGCCAGAGCGTGCAGACGGAAGTGCTCCGGTGCGGAGCCCCACAATCCGGGGCGCTCGAAGAAGTCGAAAGTCTGCACGCGGCTGGCTAGCGCCTGGACGGCCTCAGGGCGCAGCAGCTCCACAGCGCCCATTACGGTGTCGACACGCTCGCTGGTTCGCCGGCCGGCGTTGGCCAAGCGCAGCACGGCAAGGACGAGGGAAACGTCGGACTCGACGGCCGAGACGATGTCGGTGCTGGCGGCATCCTTGGCGGTCGCCGCCAGCACGCGGTTGCGCGACTCGCTCAAAGCCGGGAACGCATCCAGTGCGTCGAATGCCATGGCCAGGCGTCTGCCGTGCCCCACGGCTTGTTGGCGCTCGCTGGAGCGGACCGGGGATGCTCCTGCTTGGCGCTTCCGGGCTGCACGGCGCTCATCGTTCGGTTTGTGTACCGCGAGGGTTGCTTGCATCAGTTATGAGATCCCTTCTAGCTCGGAAAGAACTCGCCACGTGTCGGTGCGGTGTCGGGCGCCCAGCGCTCGGCCAGCCCGGACAAGGCGCGCGGCGCGAGTGAACGACTGCGTGTGGATGAGGCATGGCATCTAGTTCATCAACGGCACTCGAGGCGCTCGAGCACTCCGTAGTTCACCGCGACATTGTCGTGTTGCACACTGTTCATGGGTCGCAGGGCACAGCGCGCAGAGCAGTTCAAACACGTATTTCTCCGTAGTGATTGGGCCGGTTAGGCACGCATGTCACCGCCCCGTTGGGCGACTATCTTCAAGCGCGTCCACGGGACCGATGCACAGCGCCGAGCGCATATCTGACGCGGCACCGCAGATCGCTGAGGGGCTCGACGAACTTCCCCGCGGGGCGTGCTGAGCTCGACACGACCCACGGTCCGACGCTCAGGTTGCCGACGTCGCCCGTGCGATGGACAGCGCCGTGGCACCGTCTGAGAGGGGTGATCGGGTAAGTAGAAATGCGCACCCGGACTGGGGGTAGTTCCGGATGTGCCGCCCGCTGCCCGAATTTAGTTTGTGTGTGCAGGTAACCCAAGCCATTCGCACACCCAGAAAAGGTAGGAGCAGGAAATGAAGGCTCTCGTTTACCACGGACCCGGGCAGCGAGGCTGGGACACCGTTGATGACCCCACGATCATCGATCAGACCGACATCGTCGTGCGAATCGACACCTCGACGATCTGCGGCAGCGACCTGCACATTCTCAAGGGCGACGTGCCTGAGACGACTCCAGGCACGGTACTCGGACACGAGGCCGTCGGCACCGTGCAGGAGATCGGCTCCAGCGTGAGCACTCTGGCGGTCGGCGACCGCGTGCTGCTGTCCTGCATAAGCTCCTGCGGGCGCTGCCGCTTCTGCAAGGAAGCCCGCTACGGACAATGCCTCGGTGGCGGCGGCTGGATCTTCGGGCATCTGATCAACGGACTACAGGCCGAGTACGCACGGGTGCCGTTTGCCGAGAACTCCGTCTACAAGGTCCCCGAGCATCTCAGCGACGAGCAGGTTCTGTTCCTCTCCGACATCCTGCCGACGGCCTACGAGGTAGGCGTCCTGAACGGCAAAGTCTCACCCGGCGACGTTGTGGCGGTCATCGGCGCCGGCCCGATCGGTCTCGCGGCGATGCTCACCGCAAGCCTGTACACGCCCGGACGGATCGTTGCAATCGATCTCGCCGACAGCCGCCTGGAAAGCGCTCGGCGCTTCGGAGCCGACGTTACGATCAACAACGGTCGCTCGGATGCCTTCGCCCAGGTCATGGAGCTCACCGACGGCCTCGGAGCTGACGTCTCCTTCGAGGCTGTCGGCCTACCCGCCACGTTTGAGCTGGCGACCGAACTGATCCGACCCGGAGGACGGGTGGCGAACATCGGCGTGCACGGCCATTCCGCAACACTGCACCTCGAGAGACTTTGGACCCGCGACGTCACGATCACCACAGGTCTCGTGGACACCCGGACGATCCCACAGCTGCTGAACCTTGTGGCCAGCGGCCGCCTCGACCCAACTGTGTTCGCCACACATCACCTCGCACTCGAGGACACGATGAGCGCCTACGACACGTTCGCGGACGCCGCGAACTCAGGCGCCCTGAAGGTCGTGCTCCAGGGCCAGGACAGCGCCACGGCGCTCACCGACAGTCAGCGCAGCGTCGCGATCGCCTGAGCTGCGGGTCCCTGGGCGATCGCACCGCGGCTGTCTAACCAGAGTGAAGCTATGTGTGAGAACGGATCGCGTGCAGGCTCCGCCCGATCTATCCGCTGGCAGTTCTGCGCTGGGTTGCCAGTAACCGGCTTGGAGACTTTCGCCGCTGAGTTCTCGGAGGCTGTGACCGCCACCCGCCGGTAGACGATGCCGATCGCAGAGATCCGTGCTTTACCACAGCCAGTCGCAGGGTTTACCCCGGTCGCTAACAACGATGCCAAGGGTTAGTTTGGGCTATGGCCTCTCATCTGTATTTGGCGCCCGGTCCCCCAGCGGCACGGCTACCTATCCCTGTGGTGTCGCCGATCCGTGTTGTGCTGGCGGATGACCACGCTCTGATGCGCCGCAGCGTGCGCACGCTGCTCGACGGCGAGTGCGACGTGCAGGTAATCGGCGAGGCCGGTGACCTCGCGTCTGCCGCGCGTCATGTCCAGGGCCATCAGCCGCATGTGCTCGTATTGGACTTGAACATGCCCGGTGGGTCGAGCATCGAAGCGATCGGGCGGCTGCGCGAGCGGGTGCCGGAGACCCAGATCGTCGTGATGACGATGAACGAGGACCCGGTGTTCGCGCTGCGCGCGCTTACCGCTGGTGCGGTCGGGTTCCTGCTGAAGGAGCTAGCGGACACCGAGCTGCCAGGGGCGATACGCGCCGCTATGCGTGGTGAGCAGTACATCAGCCCGCGCGTGGCAGCCAGGCTGGCTGCCCTTCAGCGTGCACTCACCGAGGATCGGTTGACCGCGCGGGAGGTGGAGGTGCTGGGGCTGATCGCACTCGGCCACACGAGCGTCGAGATCGCACGCAAGCTGCATCTCTCTCCCCGGACGGTGGAGACCCACCGCGCGCGCGTACACAGAAAGCTCGGGCTCGGAACCCGTGCTGAGCTGGTCCGCTACGCGCTACGACGCGGCCTGCTCGGAAGCTGAAGGCGTCGCGCTATCGCCCCTCTGCCCGCGTCGACGAACCGGCAGAGTGGCTCTCAGTAGCGTGCCATCCTCGCCAGAGTCCAGATGCAGCGTGCCCTCGGCGAGACTCACTCGCTCGCGTATCCCCACCAGTCCAAAGCCCTGACTGTGATCGGTTGAGTCAAAGCCTCTGCCGTCGTCCTTTATTTCGACCAGCAGGTGCTCGTCAGATTCCCCCACTGCGACGCGCACCCGGTTGGCGCGAGCGTGCTTGGCGACGTTCGTAAGGGCCTCCTGCACCAGTCGATACACGGTGGTCTCGAGATTCTCCTCGAGGCGGTCCTGTGCCTTCGACGGGCCGGGCAGCTCCAGCTCGCTGTCGATCTGAAACCCGCTCTGCTCGCGGTGGTGATCGAGCAGCGCCTCGATCGCGGTTCGCAACCCGAGCTCATCGAGCGCCGCCGGTCGCAGCTCGGTGATGATCGCCCTCAGGTTTGAAATCTCACGCTCGATGTGCTCCACCGCCTCGCGCATCGCCTTCTGTGCTCGTGGTAGGTCATCGTTGCGCAGCGCGGCGGCGAGAAGCAGCCGCAGCCCACCCAGCCCCTGCAACGTCTCGTCGTGCAGCTCGCGTGCCCAACGACGACGCTCGGCGTCCGCGGCAGCCAGGGAGCTGCGCAACCGGTCGGCAAGCACGCTCTGGGCCATAGCGACAGCCGTGGCGGCACTCGCCGCAAATGTGCGCAGCATCTGCTCGTCATCCTCACCGAACGCGCCGCCGTTCTCACCGCGGTCAAACGCCGCCAGCACACCCACCGCCTGTCCGCGATAGACCATCGGCACGAGCAGCGCGGTCTGTGCGTCGGGCACTCCAAACTCGCTGGGGGCGATCCGCAGCCTAGTGGCGACATCGGTGATCCGCTCCGGTTGGCGGCGCTTGAGCACCTCTCCGGATGTGGAGCCGGCAATTGGCAGGCGTACCCCGGGCATCTCTTCGACATGACCGGCGCTCGTGTGCACGACGAGCTCCTCGCCGTCGCGCAGCATGATCACCACGCTACGCGCGTCCACGAGCGCACGCCCGCGCTTGACGATCAGCTCCAGCACGTGCTCGAGCGCGATCTCGTCGCCGATAGCGATCGCCACATCACGGGTTGCCTCCAGACCCCGGAAGGCCTTCTCGGCCTGCTCGCGACGGTGCTCGCTCGACTCGTACAGCTTCGCGTTACCGATCGCGATCGCCGCCCAATCGGCGAGTATCACCGCAGCCTCCTCATCCTCGGCGGTGAACGCGCCACCCTGCTTCTCTGTCAGGTACAGGTTCCCCCACACCTGCCCCCAGATCACGATCGGAACTCCCAGAAAGCTGTGCATGGGTGGGTGACCAGCGGGAAACCCGTAGCTGCTGGGATGTTCGCCGACATCTGACAGGCGCAACGGTGCTGGATGCTGGATCAGCTCGCCCAGCACCCCTCGGCCGCGTGGCAAGTCTCCGATCGCCTGATGGGTGGCGTCATCGACCCCCAGGGTCAAGAACTGCTCGAGTCCTGAGTGCTGCTCGTTCAAGATACCCAACGCGGCGTAGCGTGCCCCGGTGATCTCCCGCGCTGTCTCCAGGATGCGGTCCAGGAGAACCTGCTGATCGAGCTCGGTCGTCAACGCACGCCCCATCTCCAGTAGGCGACGAATCGACGGCTCCTCGAAATTTGGGCTCATCGGCCGATGGCAAATAGTAACTGTTTAGAAGCGTGGAACAGTAGGGCGTGAGTAGAGCACT
>DATBPE010000180.1:0-4133 GCA_036561505.1 Solirubrobacteraceae bacterium | reverse complement strand
TAGATCTTCGGGCTGGCGTCGTCTGCGATCAGTCTTCGTAGTCGAGGGGGTCGCCAGGCGCGGGCTCGGAAGTTACGATGATGGGTCCGAGGGGATACCGACTGACCGAGAGGCAGATATCGTGGTCGAGGTAGAGGACATCGCGCTTGAGGCAAGCGATCATCTCGTCCACTTCTACGACTGCGAGTCAGATCTCGTCGAGACGGTCGGGAGGTATCTCACTCGCGCTGCTCAGGCTGGCGCGGCAGGGATCGTGATCGCAACCGAGGGCCACCGCCGCGCGTTTGAGGCTGAATTGGACGCTGCTGGCGTGGACCCCTCGAAAGGACGCTCCACCGGCACGCTGACGCTGCTCGACGCTGCGGCCACATTGGCTCGCTTCATGACCGGCGGGCGCATCGACCGCGATGCGTTTCGACACGTGATCGGATCCGTCGTACGCCAAGCCGGTGACATGGGCAGGCCAGTCTGTGCCTACGGTGAGATGGTCGCGCTCCTCTGGGACGAGGGGAACGTGCTGGCAGCGATCGAGCTCGAGGAACTCTGGAACGAGCTCGGACGTGAGCGTCAGCTCACGCTGTTGTGCGGCTATCGCGGCGAGTCGGTCAACGTAGACGAACACAAGGATGCTCTGCAACAGATCTGCCTGCTCCACTCCTCTGTCGTGCAGGCAGTAGGCCGCGACGGCCTCGACGCACGATCGTCAGCAGGCGCTGAGGTCTCGGCAGACTTCCCCGCCGACCCCACCGCAGCCAGAGCTGCGCGTCAGTTCATCAGCGACAGCCTCGCCGATACTGGTCTGGACAGCAGGTTGCTAGACGACGCTCGCCTCGTCGTCACGGAGTTGGCAACCAATGCCATCGTTCATGCCTGCTCGCCATTTTCGGTGCTGGCCCACGTCGACGACTCCGGCGTGCGCGTCTCGGTCAGCGACAACAGCCCGGTTCGGCCCGCCATCCGTGCCAGTCACCCACTCGCAGTATCAGGCCGTGGGCTGCAGCTCGTCGAGGCGCTCTCCAACGATTGGGGTGTTGAAGTCACACCCGAGGGCAAGACCGTGTGGGCGGACCTACGAGCGTAGGGCTCCGTCGCGCAACCCGCCAACACCGGCGTAGCCAACACGACACGCTGCGTCGATAAGTGGGATTGACACCAAACCACCGGCGCGCCCATGCCTATCCGATTCGCAGACCTCAGTGCCACCTTGGCCTCAGGCGAGAACAGCACTCGCGCGTCCGGAAGCGAACTGGAGGCGGTGAGCGACCACGGAGCGCCGGCGTACTAATCCGTACAGCTCGAAGACGATTGCTATCGGGCGCATGGCAGCGCCACGGCGCACGGCAGCATGGACGGTCGCACCCGGGTTCGAGGATGCATCGCCGCCAGTGCTCGCAATGCGCGAACAGGCTGACCGCTGAGGCGGCGATGTCGTCCGATGCTCGGGGGCGATGTGATCCGATACGACGCCAGCCCTCATCCAGCCGACCGCAAGCGAGGACACCACGATGACCAGCCCTCAGATCAGCCCCCAGCCCGCACCACCCGTGCACCCGCGCGCCTGGAAGTTCATCGAGCGCAAGCCGCTCACTGCAGGCCGTGCAGCCCGCATCATCGGGCTCGCGACCGTGGCCATAACACTGCTGGGGGGCACGGTGATCCGCTTCGCCGACCACAGGAACTTCTCCGACATCGGCCAGGGCCTGTGGTGGGCCGTGCAAACCGTCACGACGGTCGGATACGGAGACCTAGTCCCGACCAACACGCTCGGCCGACTCGTCGGCACGGTGGTGATGATCACCGGCATCGGCTTCCTGACCGTTATCACGGCGACCATCACCTCCACGTTGATCGCGCAGTCACGTGGGCGCACTGAGGCAACCGCGACCGATGAACTCTCCGCGAAGCTCGATCAGATCATCGAACGACTCGACCTGATCGCCGGAGGCCGCGGCGACCAGAGCAGACACGATCGCACGACCGATTGACCAAAGCTCGCGAGCGCCGCTCCGGCTCGCCCTACGGGCTCCCCTCCGCAACCCCCGCCGCGCAACCCTCCAAGGGGGGTCAGCCTTCAACCGGCGCCAAGGGGTCAGATTTCAAGCGGCCTTGACACGTAGAGCGTTCGGCTATGCGACGCCGCCAGCGCCGCGGCGGAGACGCTCAGCGGCGTTGGCGGCGTCCGGTTGTCGATCGACTAGCGAACGCTTTCGGCGCGCCGGCGCCGGCCGTTTCAGTCGCGCAACGCCTGCGAAGAGGTTCGAACTTGGTGCAGGTCAGGAGCGCTCCTCGCGGGAGCCCGCGACGAGCGAGTGACCGGACCCGCACCCGGCGGCAGGATGCTGTCGACATTGGGATCCAACCGATTGGGCGGCCGTCCGCGTAGCTACGGTTATCGGGTGGCGAGAGCGAGGGATACGCGACAGTTCGGGCCAGGCCCGTACGTGCTCGGATTCCAGCGCTTGCACTGGGGCGAGGAGTTCCCGTTCAGCGTGCCGGCGATCGCGACGATCGAGCGGCTTGGACTCGGCCAGTCGGTGACGTTGCTGGCTGGCGAAAACGGGAGCGGCAAGTCGACGATCCTCGAGGCGATCGCAGCGGCGATCGGCTTTGGGCAGCAAGGTGGCGAGCTCGACCGCCTCGGTGAGCTGCCGGCTGTGCCTGGCAACGTGGTCGATGATGTGGACATTGCGCTGCTGGCGCCAGTGCTGAGCGCCACCAAGCCGCGAAACGGCTACTTCCTGCGAGCTGAGAGCTTCTTCAACGTCGCGGAGTTCATCGACAGCGGCGACCGGTTCGCGCCCGACCTGTCGTTGTATGGCGACGTTCCGCTCCACGAGCAATCGCACGGCGAGTCGTTCCTCGCGCTGGCCGCGAACCGGTTCGGGGCGGACGGTGTCTACCTGCTCGACGAGCCAGAAGCAGCCCTGTCGGTCACCGGGGCACTCGCGCTTCTCGCGGTGGTGGCACGCGCCGCCAAGTCGGGCGCGCAGTTCGTCATCGCCACCCACTCGCCGATCCTGCTGGCTGCGCCGGGCGCCCGGATCTACGAGCTCGACGAAGACGGCATCAACATCACCGATTACGACGATCTGCAAGCCGTACGGCTGACGCGCGGGTTCCTCGACGCTCCCGACCGGTATCTGCGGCAGATCACGGCCGACTCAGAAGCTGACGATGGCTGAGCAATCGCACAACGGGATCCCGCGTGAGACGCCGACTCCGTCGAAGCGGCTCCGCCGGAAATGAACTAAGGCCATCTGGCCCGCGTCGTTACCGTTTGGCGTCGTGACATCGCCTCGACGGGTGCTGATCGATTGGGACTTCGGAGCGCACGGGATCTGGACGATTCACTCGCCTGAGCAGTTATCGGCTTCTCTGTCCCGAGGAAAGTGGGAGACATATGAGCTTCCGCGGGATCGTCCTCGACCGTGGAGCGATCTGCTCCCGGGCGCTCTGCTGGACGCCCTTGATGGCTGGAATCACGACGGAGAGACGCTGGGTCGCCGAGGAGCCACGAACCTCGAGCTCGAAGCGTTTCGTCAGCGCGGGGCCGAACTCGCCCGGCGCGTCCAGCAGGAGCTCGGCTCCGGCTACCAAGTGCTGCACGTCCTGGTTGGAGGAGCCTGGCACTGGGTTCAGCCGTGGTCGCAGCGAACCCCTTCTTCCCTGGCCACTTCGCCGCCCGATAATCCGCACGCCAGCTGAGGCTGGTTCGCCGCACGAAGAGAGTCGCGCTCCGGCGCCCGACGCCCAAAAGCGAAGGTCGGGAGCGTCCGCTGAGCGATCGGCTTCTGCGGCGAGCCCTGCCTGCGCAAGGGAAGGCGCTCGACGGCTCAGCCTGCCGGGCGCCGCATGCTCGTCACCGGCGGGCACGCTCCGGCTTGCGAAACGCTGGTCACAACGAATCCGTGGCGCTCATAGAACGGCACAGTCCGCGGGTTCGGCGTTTCTAGGAACGCCGGTAGGTGATCGGTGTCCACTCGGGCAAGACACTGCTTCAGTAGCTCCGCTCCGAGGCCAACTCCCTGCCGAGCACTGTCGACACCCAGCCATGGCAGGTACCAGTGCAGATCCTTGGGATGAGCGGCATCCATCTGCTCTAGCACCGAGAACGTATCGGCGTGCTGCTCGGT
>DATBPE010000179.1:0-5370 GCA_036561505.1 Solirubrobacteraceae bacterium | reverse complement strand
GTCGTCGAACGACTCAACCCCACGAGATCCGCCAAATCAGCAATACCAATCACAGGCCGATCCACCGAAAAACACCTCAGCACAGCCAACCCACGAGCCAAAGACTGCGAAAACCTGGGATCAGTCGCGTTTGGTGGCGTTTTCTTTTTGCCGCGTGGTCCGCTGCCCACGCCAATGTCTTCCTTGGCCATAGCCACTAGCTATCCTCCCCCGTGCTTGGGTCGGCATCGTGGCGAGCAATCGGGGTCAGTCCTAGAACCCCGCCTGGTAGAAGAGCTTCTCGATCCGCCCGCTGCGGAATGGCAGCGCTTCATCGACAGCCGCGGTCGCTCACCGCGAGGCACCTTCTGAGCGACCACAGGTATCTGGGCGCTCACACAACCCGTGATCGGTATGCGCGGTGCAGAAATCGGCAGCGTCCATGCGCGTGGATCATCACGCCTGAGCCTCAGTGCGCCTACTAACTAGTTAGGGATTATTTGACAAGAGTCCCAGAAATGGTCTAACGCACCAGCGGTCTGGATCGGATCCGCTCGGCCGAGCGGGGCTTTCCTGGGGTCGGGCGGGCACTGCGCCGGCGGGCATGCAGGACGACGCGTCCGCCGCGGCCCGGGGTCACGATCACGCTGCGCCAGGCTGGGTGCTCGATGCGTTTGCCGGCAGGCTCGAGCGTGATCCGCGAGAGGATCGTGCGCAGTGCGCTCTTCATCTCCAATGTCGCCAGATGAAGGCCGGGACAGCGCTTTCGCCCCCCGCCCCAGGGCAGCCAGATGTGTGGCTGAGGCGGAGACTGAAGGAAGCGCTCGGGCCGGAACGCCTGCGGTTTGGGGTAGAACGCGGGATCGTGGTGGATCAGATAGATGCCTCCCAGCAGATGAGCCGGCGGGTGGAACGTGAAGCCCCCGATCTCGATCGGCTGGATGACCGCTCTGGGGATCGTGAACAGGAACACCGGCCGGTGACGCAGAACCTCCTGGACGGTTGCGACTAGGTAGCGCTCCTCTTCACCGCGATCGATCTCGGCGTGCAACCGTCCGAGGACCTTCGGGTTGTGCGCCAGTAGCTGCAGCGCCCAGGCGAGCTGTGAGGCCGTGGTCTCGTGACCGGCGAGAATGACCGACATGATGTTGTCGTGAATCTGACAACGCGTCATCGGTCCGCCGTCTGGATTGGACGCGTCGAGCAACATGTCGAGCGTGTTGGGCTGAGCGCCATCTAGCGGACCGGTGAGAGTGCCGGCGCGCTCGTCGATCAACGCGTGGATGAGATCCGCGACTTGGTTCCTGTCTTCAAGGAAACGCTGCCAGATGCGCAGCCCCGGACCGTGTCGCAAAGCCGGCTCAGGAAAGACTGGGCTGGCTGTTATCTCCAACATTCTCAACAGCTGCTCACGCAGTCGATACAGGCGATCATCTGGGATATCCGAGGATCCAAACACGGTCCGTAGGATCACCTCGAGTGTCATCGCACGCAGATGCCGATGCAACGCGACTGTCTCATCCAGCGGCCAGAGCGCGCTCGCCCGTTCGGCTACGGCACTGACCATCTGTGCGTGGCGCTCGATGACCTTCTGGTGAAAACAGGGCAGGATCGCCCGGCGACCGACCAGGTGCTCATCCTCCTCACGGAGCATGAACGACGCCCCGCCCACGAGCGGCTCGATCGTGCGAGCACCCTCCCCGGGGTGCAGCACGTCAGCCTTGGCTGTTATCGCGACCCTTACATCATCTGGGTTTGCCAGAAACACAAGCGGGGGAAACCCGGTGGCACGCACAGTGAAAGACTGTCCGTAACGGCTACGACACCGTTCCAAGTGACTGAATGGCCGTAGCCAGAACGCCAGTGTCTGAGCGGTGATTGGCCACGACGGCCCCGCGGGTAGTGTCTTTTTGGTTAATGACATGTCTAGCCTCCTCAGGCTGTTCGTAGTGAGTAGACGGTTCGCCAGATACGGAGGACTGGCCAGAGCGACCTGGACAGAGATCCGCCGGCTCTCAGAAGCTGTGCTGAGGCAGCGCGGCTGTGTGCCTCGCGGGCGCTGTCTCTGGAGAGGTACATCGCGACCATGCAGGCGGCAATGACCGCATGGCGCTCGCCGTTGGGCAGATCCCGCGCCCGCGATATCGAGGTGTGGATCAGCTCGCACAGGCGCGCGAGGGCGACTTGGTCGTCTCGGTAGTAGGAGATGTAGCTCTGATTGGTCTCGGCCGCGTCGTCGATGCGGTCGACGTAGCTGTCGAGCATCGTGGCCAGGATCGATACGCCCGGGAAATAGACCTCCAGCGTGCGCTCAACGGTGTCCTGGGTGGTCTTTGGGTCGGCCGCCAGCGCCAGTAGGACATGGACCGGAAGCGAAGCGGTCGCCGCGCCGGTCAGCTCAAACCAGCTCTCTTCTCGCTCGCCGGGAAACTCGCGCTCTACCCAGTCCTTCAGTGCCGCCTCGCGTAGGAGAGGGTCGCGGTGATGGTTCAGTGGGAGAACCTGGGCGCGGGTCGCTTCGCGGATCAGCGCCGCGCGGACCACCGGATAGGCCGGCAGCGCGCTGCAGCAGCGCCGGCACGACCGCACTAGCGCCTGCAGGTATCCGCCGTCGTCGCCGTATGAGTCGCAGTGGCTGTAATCGAAGCCAAGCGCCTGTGAGTCGACCGCGTGAACTAGCGCGAGGTGCAGCCGCTGGCCGTGACCTCGATCGGCCTCCACGGCCCGCTCATCGAGGTCATCCAGGAACTCCAGGATCATCTCGTAGGTCACGAGCGCCCGGAGCAGATTCGGATCGCGCCGGTCGGGAAGGATGCAGAACAGCCCCGCCCCGTCCAGATGCGGCCGCTTGCTCTGAAGCGAGGAGATCGCGTCCGAGCGAATCGCCTCGTCGGGGATTGCCGCTGCTCGCCGCCGCCAGTCCTCGACCTCGCGTGAGACTGCGCCCAGTCCCCAGGTCAGCTCACGGCTGGCGGCTGTGGCAAGCGCCCACAGCTGCCTGAGTGACAGAGGCGTCGGATCCACCGCTCCTCAGCCAGATTCGTGTCGGCTCTAGCCTTTCACGATTGGTCCGGGGAAATGCGAGCGGCGCATGGCCTCATGCACATGATCGAACTAGCCTGCTGCTCACGGCGATCATAGATACGGCTTCACACTGGCGGCACGGTGGCCTGGAACAGCCACGATGGCCACCGCGACGACGCTGACCAGCGCTGAGCTGGCGGCGGCGCCCAGCGCTCCAACCGCGAGGATGACTGGAAATCCGGTGACGCTCGCCAGTGCGTGACTAATCAGCAGTTGGCCGTAGATACCGAAGATCGCTCCGATCAAGCAGCCGGCGCCCAGCAGCACGACGCTCTCCCAAAGCAGCGCACGCCACAGAATGCCTCTGGTGAAGCCTTGGGCCTTCAGACGTGCCAACCGCGGCCGGCGCTGCCAGACCATCGTGCCCATCGCGATCGACATGGCCAGCACCGTGGCGATCAAGACCAGTGTGGCGATCTCAGTCAAGCGCGAGAGTCCTTGGCGGCTCGCGGCGCGTTGCAGCGCGTCCCGCTCCGCGGCGCTCTGTATGACCAGCGCCGAGGAAACCCCAAGCGCTTGGCGCACCTCGGTACGCGCCTGCTCAAAGGGTGTGCCCGGGGCCAGGGTGATGTTGTAGGCGGTGGGGCCGCCCGCTCCCCACGCGCGGATGTAGTCGGCTGGGTTGAGGATGATCGCCCCGGGCGGCCAGCCGAGGTTGGTGGTGAGCGCCGCGACGCGAAACGTGGTCGGTCTTGGGGAGGGCAGCGTGAAGCGCTGACCGATGTGAAGGTCGTGTTCAGCGGCCAGTGCTTGGGATACGACAGCCCAGCCGCCGTGGTGCAGTCGCGATAGAGCGATCGACAGGCTGCCCTTTACCAATTGGCTTGGCGGTATCGGCCGCGCCGCGTTACTCGGCGGTGCCAGCACCCAGAGCTTGCGATCACCATAGTCCAGAAAGCTCGCCCGGAAACGCCCAACACTGGCGATGCCCGCCAGCCGCCTCAGCACCGGGTAGGCACTGTCGTTGAAGGGTGTCGTCGCGAGCAGATTCTCTTCGCCGGCAGGCAGCACCCACATGTCGCTCGTCGTGGAGAGCTGGCCCACCAGGCGGTCGAGGCCATGCTGAAGATTGGAGTGGGCGCCCTGGATCGAGACGCTTCCAAACACCGCTATTGCGCCTGTCGCGGCGATCGCGATCGATCGCGATCGGGTCGTTGGGGAGCGCAGCTCGACAGCTGCTGTCTGGGAAGCACCGGTGCCAAAGCGCCGCTGCAGATGGTCAAAGGCGGCGATCATGCTCTCCAGCAGCAACGGCAGGAACAGCAGCAGCGCCAGCACGAGCGTCACGCTGCCCAACACGGCCGACTGCGGGGAGGCGAGCAGGATGATCGTGGTCACGGCCAAACAGGCCGTTCCAGCGGTAGCGAGAAGCATCCGCCGGACGGCGCGCGAGCGCTTGGGATTGCGCAACGGCGAGCGTATCGGCCAGGAGACGATCTCGGTTAGCGAGCTCAGTACACCGACACACGCGGCGAGCAGGCCGGCGCCGATCGCAAGCGCGACACTCTGCCAGTCGATGATCCGCTCCGAGCCCACGGGAAAAGCCAGCGACAGGTAGCCGGGGTCGGAGCGAAAAACCGACAGTGACAGCAGATCGCCCAGTGCAAGGCCGAGCGCCGAGGCGATCGTTCCGAGTATGAGCGCGTCTAGCAGCAGCGCCTTGACCACGGTGGACCGCGTCGCGCCATTGACACGCAGACCGCGAATGAGACTGCGCCGCAGATGCCCGGTCAAGAGCATTGCGTTGATAGCGAACATGAACCCGACGAGCGCGCTGATCCCGGAGAACAGCCCCTGCCCCTGGTTGGCGGGGGCCGCGGCAACCTTGAACAGCGACGCGTCGAAATCGGCGGGTTGAACATTCAGCCTGCCCGCCGCGAGACGCAGCAGCGCAGTGTGAACCTGGCGTTTCATGGCTGGTTGGGCTCTCACGAACAGGCGACTGACACGGCCCTGATTGCCTGAGAGCGCCTGCGCGTAGGAGAGCGGCGCGAGCGCTACGGGACTGTGGACGAGGGTGCCGATCTCCGGTGAGTCCAGATCGGTGCCGACCAGGACCGAGGTGTCGCGGGCTCCGATCTGTATCTCGACCGATTCCAACGCCTGCACGCCGACCGCGTTAGCGACCGGTGTGGGCAGCGCGAGCGCCTGCTGGTTTGCGACATGCGGATTCCTGAAGCGTCGCAAAAACGGACTGCTTTCACGCACGAGCCTGGGGTCGGTGCCGATCAAGTCCACCGCCTGCTGGCCCGAGGGTCCTCGTAGGTTGGCCTGGATCTCGAGCACTGGAAGTACGCCTTCGACGCC
>DATBPE010000178.1:0-5056 GCA_036561505.1 Solirubrobacteraceae bacterium | reverse complement strand
ATCTATGAATACGCGCAACACCTCACAGCCAAACCAAACGAAACAGGCATCACCTCCACCCCCTGGCAATGGCTACTCGACCAGCGCACGATCAACTACGCCAAAGTCGCGGTCAATTCACTTGTAAATGGGAAGATCGTGGCGAGCCACCCGACGCTGTATTTCAAGGGTGCCATCAATCCGTTCATTATTTTTGTGGCTGTCCCGGCGTTGTTCACGGGTGTCGTAGCGGCGTGGCGCGATAGCGACGAGCTCGCGACGATCGGAGTGTGCTGGCTCCTAGGAACCTTCCCAATATTCGCGCTAGAGAGCCTCCTATCAGGAAGAATCAGCTACATCTACTACATGGTCATCGTGATGCCAGGCATCTACATCCTCACCACCCGCATGTTCACCAAGACGCCCCCAGCAGCAACCATCGGCTGGGCCATCACCCTCACCTACAGCCTCATCAACCTCTACCCAATCAGAACACTCCTATAAAACACCAAGACCACCGAGTTACCGCTTCGTGGTGCTCAATCGATCAGGCGCTTACCGAGCTGGGAGATGGCCAACCGCCACATCAGTAGCGCGAAGGCGACCAGTATCGCCATGTGCCCCAGATCGGCGGTGCCCAACCCACCCAGCGAGGCGTCGCGGACCAGCTGCACACAGTGGTAGAGGGGGTTGAACTTGGCCACCGTGCGGATCCCCTCCGGCAGGTTGGAGATCGGGAAGAAGGTGCCCGCCACCAGGAACAACGGCGTCAGCACCGCGCTCGTTACGTAGTTGAAGTTGTCGATCGTCTTTGCGACCGCCGCGACCGTGACGCCGAAGGCCGCGAAGCCGAAGCCGGTCACGAAGCAGATGAGTGGCACCAGCAGCATTCCCACTTCCGGTTCCAGCCCGAAGGCGATCGCCACCAGCAGCGGCGCCAGGCCGTAGATGCCGGCACGGATCGAGATCCACAGCACCTCCGCTGTTATCAGCTCCTCCACGTCGACCGGGGCGGCGAGGATCGCGTCGTAGGTGCGCTGAAACTGCCAGCGGATGAAGGTGTTGAACATGCCCGGGAAGGCCGAGGAGAAGATCACCGCGGTCGCCACCACCCCCGTGCCGACGTACTGCACGTACTTGAGGTGTGCGACGTGGACGAATGAGCCGAGCCCCAGCCCAAAGGCCAGCAGGTAGATCGTCGGCTGCACGATCGAGGAGAAGGTCGTGGCCTTCCAGTAGCGCCCGAAGATCGCCACGTCTCGGCTCATCACACCTGCCAGCGCCGCCGGTTCCAGGCGCCCAACTCGCTGTCTCTGCGCCGCCGGTCGGTCGGTCGCCGCGATCTCTGCGCTCACTCGATTTCCTCTCCGGTCAGCGCCACGAAGGCGTCCTCCAGGTTGGCGGGACGCCGTACCCCTTCGGGGGCCAGTCCGTCGAGCGTCTCCGCCCGCATGATCGCCACCGCGGGACCGCTGCGCCGGCTCGACCAGCCGTTGCTCGCGGCCAGCTGGCTGACCTCGGCCAGGTGCTCGGGCGGGCCGTAGACTTCCAGCACCTGCTCGCCCGCGTGGGCTCCCACCAGCTGCGCTGGGGTGCCCTGGGCGATGATCCGCCCAGCCGACATCACCGCCACGGTGTCCGCCAGGCGCTCGGCCTCCTCGATGTAGTGGGTGCTCATCAGAACCGTCACCCCCTGCGTGCGCAACCCGTCGATCAGCGACCACAGCTCCTGGCGGATCTGCGGATCGAGTCCCACGGTGGGCTCGTCCAGCAGCAGCAGGTGGGGCCGGTGGATCAGGCCGCGGGCGACCAGCAGCCGCCGGCGCATCCCGCCGGAGAGCTCCCTGACCACCGTGTCCGCCCGGGGTACGAGGTTGGCGATTCCCAGTGCCCGCTCGACCGCCTCGCCGCGTTCGGCCCGCGGGATCCGGTAGAGACGGGCGAACACCGTCAGGATCTGGCGGCAGCTCAACTCCACGTCGAGGTTGTCCAGCTGGGGCACCACGCCCATCTCCAGGCGCGACTGCTTGGATTCCTTCGGGAGCTCATAGCCCAGCACCGATATGGCGCCCTCGTCGGCCAGCGTCTGCGCGGTCAGCATCCGCATCGTCGTGGACTTACCGGCGCCGTTGGGGCCGAGCAAGCCAAAGCAGACCCCCGTCGGCACCTGGAGGTCCAGGCCGTCGACAGCGGTGATCGAACCGAAGCGCTTGCGCACCCCGCGCAGGGATATCGCGAGATCGTCCACGCTAGCGAGGATACGAAGCTCGAGCGCGCGAGGCGTTTTGCCTTTCGCGGCCCGGTGTTTCTCGGCGGCCGGGGGTGGCGGATCGCTCGGCGCGCCCGATCGGCACTTGCCTGGACACCGACCGGGCGGCTATAAGGAACCTGGCTGATATCCACTGATCTGAACTGGCAACCGAAAAACTATGCGCGAAATCGAACTCGTCGACACCGCCATCACGCAGTTGCGCCGGATGCTGCCCGCCAGCTGGGTGCTCGAGCGATCCCACGGTACACCCAAGAGTGAGGATCCCGCGATCGAGCCGTTGCGCCTGGACGGGACCATCGATCTGCGCGCCGCCAACGGGACATCGACGCAGATCGCTCTGCGGGCCGAGCGCTCGTTCAGTCCTCGCGCCGCCGAGCAGCTGCTGCAAGCGCTTCTGCAGGCGCCGGACTCCGTTGCCTGCAGACCGATCCTGCTGATCTGTGGGTGGCTGAGCTCCCGTAGCCAGGAGCTGCTCGCCGGGCGGGGGGTGAGCTACTTCGATCTCACGGGCAACGCGCTGATCAGCCTGGAGGAGCCCGCCCTCTTCATCAAGTCGCTGGGCGCCGCACGCGACCCGCAGCCAGCCGCGCGCGCCAAAGTCCGCCTCAGCGGATCAAAGGCTGCCAGGGTGGTTCGCCTGCTGGTCGATGTCACGCCGCCCTACCGTGTCGGGGAGATCGCCTCGAGCACCGGACTGACCTCCGCCTATGTCTCTGGACTGCTCGATTCGCTGGACCGCGAGACGCTGATCGAGCGCTCCGGACGCGGGAAGGTGTCCGATGTCGACATCTCCGGATTGCTACGGCGTTTCGCCGAGTCCTATGACATCTTCAAGACCAACCGTGCCCGGCGGTTCATCGCCTCCGGCGGGACACTGGAGGTTCTCTCGAGGCTGCCCGACCTGCCCGACTCGGCGGCGCTGACGATCACCGGGTCCTTCGCCGCCGCCCGCCTGGCGCCGCTTGCGGTACCCGCGATGCTGCTCGCCTACACCCGCGACATCAAGGCCGCCGTGTCGAGCTTGGAGCTCACGCGGGCCCAGAAGGGCGTCAACGTAATACTGCTGAGCCCCTTCGATGAGGTGGTCTGGGAGCGCACTAGCGAAAAGGACGGGATCCGCTATGTCTCCCCGGCGCAGGCGGCCGTCGATTGCCTGACCGGCAGCGGACGTATGCCGGCCGAGGGAGCGACGCTGCTGCGCTGGATGCTCGAGAACCAGTCCAGCTGGCGTTCGCTCTCGCTGCGCGAGCAGCCCGGCTCCTCGGACTCGGGGTGATCGGTATGACCGCTCGCCAGGCGGCCAGGGTCCTCCTCCAGGGGGTGACATGCGGGTAGACTGGCGTGGATGGGCTGGAAGCTCGAGTTCGTGGCGGTTGCTCGCATCGAGCTCTCAAAGCGCGGTGTGCAGGTCTCAGAGATCCAAGTGTTCGACCGGGGATCGTCCGTCTTCTTCAGCGACCCGGACGGCAACGGCTTCTCGGTGGCGCAGCTGCCCCTCCGCGACTGACCCAGAGCCCTATCCGTGATGAAACGCCCGGTGCGGTCGATCGTGTGAGCCCCACCAGGACCCCTCGTTTCAGCGATCGCGCCCAGGCCGGCAGGGAGCTGGGGGAAATGATCGCCCGCGGGGGAGTGGACCGCAACACCGTTGTGCTCGGACTGGCGCGCGGTGGCGTGGTGGTCGCCGCGGAGGTGGCCAGAACGCTCGAGCTCGAACTCGACGTGCTGGTCGTGCGCAAGCTCGGCGTCCCCGGTCACGAGGAGCTTGCGCTGGGGGCGATCGCCGGCGCGGGAGTGCGCGTGCTCAACCACGAGGTGATCGACCTGCTGGATCTCGAGCAGCGCCAGATCGACAGTGTCACGGCACGCGCCGCGCAGGAGCTAGAACGGTGCGAGAGCGCCTGCCGCGGCGGGCGGGAGGCGCTGGCGGTGCGTGGGCGCACGGTGGTGCTCATCGACGACGGTCTCGCCACCGGCTGCTCGATGCTTGCCGCGCTCGCCGCGTTGCGGGCCGGGCATCCTCGACGGATCGTGGTGGCGGTGCCAGTCGCGCCGGCGGGTATCTGCCAGGAGCTGCGCCGGATTGTTCAGGAGGTTCTCTGCATCCACAACCCCGATCCGTTTCACGCGGTCGGGGCCTGGTATGGAGATTTTCCGCAACTGGACGATCAGGATGTGCGCGGCGCGCTTTCCAGTGTGGCCAGCTAGCTCTGCTCGATGAGGAGCGCCAGGACCGTCCCCAAAGCCACCTGGCGGCTATTGGCTAGGGCCGGCCCGCTCGGCGAAAGCTCCCAGAGGACCAGCGAGCCGCCACCATGAAAAGTGGACGTTTGACCGATCTGTCCGCCGCAACGCTAAGGCGAATGGCAAGTTGCTCCGAGGTGCTGATCAACAGGCAACCCTCGATAGCTGGAGACTCATGCTAATCATCCTGATTGCAGGGACTTGGATGACCCTGATGATTGTGTTCCTCGCGATATGCAAGGTCGCCGCACACGGTGACCTTGCGCCGATCGAGGCTCATCTGATCGAGGTCGAAGCCGGAATCTTCGTTGAAAGCGACGAGGTCTCGAGGCTCGGCCTGCGTGATCAGCGTGGTGCTGCTCAGCGCGAGCAGGTCATCGCGACGAGCGGTTCATAGCCCGCGTCGCGCGACGACGTGTGGGACGGTGCGCAACAGGATCTTGATGTCGCTCCACAGTGACCAGTTGGCTACGTAGAGGTAGTCGATTGCGACCATCTCTCTGAGTGGGACTCTGGCGGGTCCGAGGATCTGCCAGTGGCCGGTCATGCCGGGCATCAGCT
>DATBPE010000177.1:0-9231 GCA_036561505.1 Solirubrobacteraceae bacterium | reverse complement strand
CAGCCTGATTGACGGTGCTCCCCGAGGAGGATTTGCCGCTCCAGCCGAGCATCGCCCAGCCGGATGGATCACCCGAGAAGGTGAGTTCGGACTTACCTTCAGTGCCGGGCGGCGAGGCGACTTCCGTGGGTGCGTCGAATTCTGTCTGTCCTGAGCGGCGAACTACCTGCATCAGTTTGTGGCTCATTTCATCTGAGTACACCGCGATCGCGCCGCCGTCGGCCTGCAACTGAAGACCAATGAGGGTTCCGTATTCGGTGAGGTCGACGGTGTTTGCCGTGTCCACCTGCGCACTCTTGCCGGCAGGCCTGAAAGCCAGTTGGACCGGGCTCCCGCCGGGGCGTAATTCGTTGACGCCGATCAGCGCATCGCCGTTCGGCGCCACGGATACGAGCCGCGGCCAGCGCGCCAACAGATGCCCTTCGAGCTTCTGCGGGGTGGTCGTTTCGCCGTCGGCTGAGCGCCAGTACACCTTCTGGATTTCTTCATCGAGCACCACCGCGTCTCCCGCGGCGTCAAAACCCCAGACCGGCAGCGTGTGCTGCCCGATCCCAGCGGGGAATTCCATCGGGCCTTCGAGCACGCCTTCCAGGGGACGAAACGCGAAGCGCAGGCGCGAGGGAGTCGTGGCGGGAAAGCCAATGACGAACCCTGGGCCACCGGGAGGGAGCAGGATCTGGTTGATGTTGCTGCCGACCGGTTCCGCCGGCCCCCAGCCAGCGAGCGCTGTGGCTGGAACAGCCGCAATCAATGCACACAACAAACCGACAACGACAAAAAAGCGCATTAGACAGCTTAACACCAGAAAGGAAGAGCAGGCGCGCCGAAGCCGCCCGCAGATGATCTCGCGGGCGGCTTCCTGATAGTCAATGTCGGTCGGCCACCGGCGCTGCCTGTCCTCCGCAGCGCAACTCTGGTTGGCGGTTGACCAGACGCCCGCCAGAATCGGAACGCACCGCTACTTCGCGTGGGCGAAGCAGTCGTCTCTATCGCCCCTCCGCAGAGTGTCGGTTTGGACGGTGGGTGTCGCGCAAAGGGTCGCGGTCACGGTGGTGGTGAGGTTTGTGGCGGCGATCGTCCGGCTTGTGGTCTGTGTTCCTTCGATCGTAGGTGCTGCGCGGGCGGCCCGGTTGCTGCCCGGGTGGGCCTTTCAGGCCGCTGCGGCGGCTATCTGGTGCTTGTGGAGCTTCAGTGGGTTGTGGGTGGCGGTGATGAGCCGCCATTCGGAGCGTGCGGCGGATCTGCCTCGTCGTTGGAACTGGTTGATGCGCCGGTTGTGCTTGGTCTGTGCGAATACCGGCTCGACCATCGCCTTTCGTCGTCTGTATAGGCCGCCGCCGTAGCTGGTCTGAAGTGCCTGGCGCATCGCTGTGTACCTTCCGCCATCCCATCCCGGCCGCCAATCACGCGGGTCCGGCGGCATCAAGAACACCTGCTCACGATCACACTCAAGAAAGTTCTGGGGCATAACCAGAATCGTCTTGAACACCCCGGACGGAGCCAGGTCACGTGACACCCACCGTCGAAAGGAGCCTCGCTGGGCGGTCTCCGTCAAGGACGGGACGGCACTCACTCAGCTCGTGGCCCCGGCTCGATGTGTCGATACCTACGGTCGAGATGCGCCCACCCTCCGAGAAGACCTCGCCGATCACAGACCAGGATGAAGCTCAGCGTTTCGACCTGTCGTCCCGCATTCTCCGCGTCACCCTGCTAATCAGCGGCATATATTGGCTGCTCATCGCTGCGCTTCTGAATGTAACGGCGCGCGTTTCATTGGCGGCAGCCGTGCTCATCGCGCTCGTGGGCATCGTCTATACGTTGGGCCTCATCAGATACTTCGCCCGCGTGCACCGCGCGCGGCTCTCGCAGTTCGTCGATCCGATGACCGGCGAACTACACGTGCCAGGCGGGCGCCTTCCCCTACCACGGAGGCTGAGACTCGCACCGTGGACGCTCATCCTCGCCGGGATCGCCGTGCTGCTGGCGCTGCGGACGTAAGCAGGGCTGCCGGCAGTCGACACACGCCTGCAAGAACGAAGGTTTATGCGACACCCACCGTCCAGAGCAATCGTCTCCTACGGTCGATTGCGAGAGTGCTGCTCGTCGCGCAAAGCGTAACAGCGGCTTGGTAGACGTCGCGGCGAGCACGCCAATCTAGTGCCGGGGCCGGTCACGTATGCGAGAGTAGCCTCATGCACCTACCGCGATCGGCTGGCGCAAAGCCACAGGATCGCCTGGTCGCGATGCTCGCCGCGAGCGCCGTGGCGCTCTCCGCCGCGGGGTGTGGTGGCGCGATAAAGCCAACAGCGACCGGAGTTGCTCGCCTGGCGGGTGTTAGTGAATCTGCCGCCGAAAGCACATCGCGGAGCTGCACGGGGGAACAGCAGGGGAACTCGCCCGAAGTCACCTATTGCGAATTCGTGCTGAGGGACGGACGGCGGTTCAAGTGCCAGGGTAGGCGGTTTGAAGGATCGCACCCGAGCGCGAGCGAACTCGCAGAGGACAAGGCCTGCGTCCCTCTGAGCCGGATCGGGATTCCGGTCCTACCCAGGACGGTGCTCACCGCAATGGCAAGGGTACGAACGTGCCTCACCAACCACGGCCTCCAGGTCACAGGCGGTCCCGTCGGCCCCGAAGGGCCCGGTCCGCCGACCGGTCCATACGGTGTGCTCAACGTCGTTAGCGCACTCAACCCCCCAAGCCCCACCGTCCTGATCGCGTTCGACCGCCATCCGCAGAACGCCAAACGGCACAAGCACAACGACATCCGCATTGGCGTAAAGGAAGAACACCGCGGCGCTGTGACGATCATGTGGCTGGTGGCACCCACAAAGCTTCTGCACACAAGCGTGCGGGCCTGCGCATTCGGGTAAGGAACGATGCGAGACATCGCCGGAGAGATAGCCGCAGCATGGGCCAGCACTCGGGAACGTCTCTAGAACATCACAGCCGATAGGCGGACGACGACAGTCGCTCGAGGTCCGGCGAGGCGCGACACACGACCGGAATACTAAAAGTGGGAATGGAGGCAGGCGACGAGATCCTGAAGCTGGGAAGAAGCGCATCCTTGGCTATCTCCGGCGCTTCGTTTGAGTTGTCGATTCCGGCGCTCTTTGACGCACTGAGGACCGATCAACGCCAGACGCGCCCTCACGCACCCAGCCCGGTTTCATTCTGGTGTCGCGACCTAAATCCGCTCGGACGGACCCCCCGTTTGCGCGACACCCACCGCGGGCAGCGGGTGCCCGCCTGCTATCGCAGGCGCCGGAGCGTCGCGTCGATGTCGGCGGTAAGGAGGTAGAGGTCGAGCTGGTCGGGGTGATCGGGGTCGAATCGATGGAAGCCGAGTCGCTCCCACCAGGTGCGCGCGTTGTCGGTGAGCGCGGTCACGACTACGGCCCGGCATGCCGCCTTGTCGTTGAGTTCTACGGCGGTGGCGAGCACGTGCGCGACCAGCATTGTCCCGACCCCCAGGCGCGAGTATCGGTGGTCGACCGCGAGCCGGCCTAGCAGCAGCGCCGGGACAGGGTCAGGAGAGCCTTTGGCGAGCACCTCAGGGGCCGCTGAGCGGTCGATGCCGGTCATCGCGATGCTCGCGTATGCCACCACGGTTTCGTTGGCGTCGGCGATGACCCAGGTCGCGGCGGTATCGCGGCGGCGGTTCTGGCCGGCGTAGCGGCGTAGCCACTGGTCGAGTACCGGCTCGCCGCTGTCGAACTGCTCGCGGTCGTGTTGGCGCGCATCGAGCAGCGCCGGGCGGCGCAGCTCAGTCAAGCCAGCTGAACTTGCGCTTGCGGCGCAGCGCCTTGGCCAGGCGGTCGTTGACGTGCGCAGGCCGTTCGAGTGCCTCAGTGAACGCGGCCGAAGCCTCCGCTGAGAGGCGAATACTCGAGCGCTCAGCGAGGATCTCCTCAGCCTTGGATGCCGCGGCCTGGACCACGAACGCCGACATGTTCAGATGTGATGCGGCAGCCGCTCGCTCAAGCAGTGCCTTCTCGGCCGGGCCGACGCGGATCTGCAGGCGCTCTTCCTTGGTCGTTGACATGTACTTACGATGGCAGTACAGGGTTGTTTTGTCAAGCATCCCACGACAAGGGAGGACTCATGCAACCCGTTCTACTCGATGCCGCCGGACACCGGCGCTCGCCGGCGACCATGCCGGGCCACCACCGCGGTCGCCCGCCACGCAACAAGGGCGAGCGCTACCCAGCCGACCCGCCAACTGTCGAGGAGATCGTCGCGGTGATGCGCGCCGTCACAGATCGCGCCCACGGGCAGCGGCTTCGCGCACTGGTCGTCCTACTCTGGCGGGCAGGGCTACGGCTCAGTGAAGCGCTCGCTCTGCAGGAGAGCGGCGAGAGCTGGCGGTCGGGGCGCTGCTGTGCGTCATCCACGGACCGACCCTCACGCGACGCGCCGGGACGTCGTCGAGGCTGCCGCACAAAGCCTTCCGCGAAAAGCTACGCCGCAGTGGCTGTGATGTGCCTTGGAGCTGGTGAGAGGACGGACGCCGGGCTGAGCGTGACGAACCGAGCAATCGAGTTGCAGCTTTTCGGTACCCACCCCTTAGAAAGGCTCCAGCGAGATCGCCGGGGGTTTGTGCGACAGCCACCGTCCAAAGGAGGCACCTGATGAGCGCCGGACGAGACGACTCCTATCACGCGATAGCGCTACTCCGCACGATATGAGCACCTGCTCGCGGATCTGGATGGCGGCGATTGGTCATGTCACGTGCGAACACAGAGACGCACGCCGGTTGCCGGATCGTACCGGTGCCCCGATCTAGAGCTACGGTTCACCACGCCGACAGCTTGGACATCATGATCTGGGCCGGGCTCAGCATGGCAGCAACCAGCGCACCGAACGCACTTACCGATACCAGCGTCCCGACCCACGGCGAGACGATCGGACGTTTCATGATCGACACCCACCACCGCTGATATGCCGACTTTGTCGCGAGCCTCCGTACGCCCACGCCCGAGTCGGGTCGGATCCGTAGCTCGCGATCGCCGGCCGCGATGTTTGCTCGTCACAGAATAGGGGCCTGATCCGACTCCTGTACATGACTGAGCCATCCCGTCAGGACTTCCGGTGGCGTTGAGCGCCGATGAGGTCGCGGAGCTGTATGACCGTCATGCGGAGGCGATCCTGGCGTTCCTGGTCCGCCGTACCTGGGATCCGGAGGTAGCGGTGGACATCCTGGCCGAGACGTTCGCTGTAGCGCTCGCGGGCCGTCATCGCTTCCGCGGCCGTCACGGCGAAGCTGCTCGAGCGTGGCTGTATGGCATCGCCCGTCACGAGCTGGCCGACCATTTCCGGCGAGACGGCACGCAGCGGCGTGCTCTCGCGCGTCTCGGGATAGAGCGCCGCCCGTTGACGGACATCGAGTACGAGCGCATCGAGGACCTCGCGGGTTCGCGGGAGCTGCGCGACCACGTTGCCGAGAAGCTCGAGTCGCTCCCCCTCGACCAACGCGAAGCGGTGCGCCTGCGCGTGGTAGAGGAACAGGGCTACCAGACGCTCTCCAAAGCGCTCGACATCAGCCAGGACACCGCCCGCGCGCGCGTCAGTCGCGGGCTACAGGCGCTTCGCGTCGCCATCGATGCAGCAACAGCCGAGAACTCACTCCAGAGGAGCACCGACCATGCCTAACACCGCCGAGCGGTTCGAGCATCTACCGATCTTGCAGGAGATCCGCGACGAGCTGATCGCCGTCGCGTACAAGCAAGAAGCCGACCGGCACGCTGCGGCCCGCGTGCGGTCATGGCTGTCTCATCGGATGAACGCGACGGTGATGGCGGTGGCGTTTGTGCTGGCGGGCGGCGCGATCGCGGCGGCTGCCACCGGCGTGCTGAATGGCAGCCCTGTGAAGCAACAGGGGCCGGCGACCCCGAACGCGGGCATCGGCGTCCCCGCCCCCGGAGAGTCGCGTCTGCTGGCACTGCGCGCGACCGACCCGCAGGGCGGGCTGCCGTGGGGCATGCGGGTCGTGCACACCACGCGTGGAGAGGTCTGCGTGCAGATCGGGCGCCTCGACAACGGCCAGCTCGGCCAGCTCGGTATCGATGGGGCATTCCACGACGACGGGCGCTTTCATCCGCTCGCGTCGGACATCCTCCCCGAAACCAGCGACAGCGGCGACGTCAGCTGCCACCCCGCCGCGCCGATCAGGATCGGCATCTGGCCGAGCGGAGACCGCAACGCGGCCCCGAACGGGCCAGACGAAACCGGCTTCAAGCCGACAGCCAAGGATCTGCGATCGATCTCATGGGGGCTGCTGGGACCACACGCAGTGAGCATCACCTACCACACGGCCGCTGGTGTGCTGACCCGTCTGGTGGCCCCCGGGACCGGCGCCTACCTGATCGTAAGCGAAGTCAGCCACGTACCCCGCTCGATCGGCGGGGGCGCGGAATTCGTGGGACGGACCTCGGGACACACGGTCGACGCCCAATCCCCTACCGGGATAGACGGCTCAGTGATCGCGATGACCTTTCGGTTCGGCTCGTTCCCCTGCTCGATCGGTCACGGCGCACCGGTAGCCACACGCTGCCCGACATACCACCCGACCCCCGAAAGCCGCTTCGCGCTGACCCGCAGCCTGAACGAGCCCGTGCAAGTCACGCTCAAAACACAGCCGCATGACAGCTGCACCGCGGCCTACCTGGTCGATCCCTGCTACCGCGCCGAGATCGAATTCAAGGCGCCCTACGCAGTCACCAGCGCCGGCAGCGAATACTTCGTGCAGGCCAAATCGAACTGCAATCACGCCCGCGCCAGCAGCTGGTCGTTCACCCAAGACATCCAGCAGGGGAAAACGGTCCGCACCGAATCATCAGGGCTGTTCAACTGCACCTCGGGCGAATTCGAGGTCCAATACCTCAAATACCTCAACAACAGCCACCCAACGGCGGTCGTAGGGACCGCCACCCTGCGCGCACCCGCCGGCGGCCCCCACGGATCGCGGCGTGACAGCCTTCGCCCATGAAATATGGGTCCGCCCGCGTCCAGATCGTCCGTTTTATGCGGATCGCGGACGCAGGGACCCGCCCGAGATGGCCCTGCGCGCCACCGCGACCCTCGCCAACCCCGGCCGCCAACTGCTGCTGGCCGACCTTATCCTTGCCGAGTGCATCTACGTGCTCGAGTCCTTCTATGAAGTCGAGCGTGCCCGCGTCGCCGAGCTGATGCGCGCCGCGATCGCGCTCCCCTCGATCGCCATCATCGATGAGCGGCTGCTGCTTCGCTCCCTAGAGCTCTACGAGATCGACCGGCTCGACTTCGCAGAGGCGTACCTAGTCGCAAGCGCCGAAGCGACCGGCGTCAACGCAGTCATCTCCTTCGACCGTGCGATAGACCGCGTCGCAACCGTCGAACGCATCGAACCCTAGTGGGCGCCCATAGCAACCTCGCGGCAGAAGCAACGAAGATCTTGTCGTCTGCTGAGCGGCCCCATTTGAGCTGCGCCGACGGGCGGGTGGTGACAGCTGGTTGGGTGGTTGGCTAGAGGGCGATTATGGCCAGTCGATCTGGGCAGCCAGATCGTCGCGGCCGAGGTCGATCAGGGCACTGCGGTCGATCGCGTGATACTCCGGGCCGTCGAGCCCGAGCCAGTGAATGGCCCGCTCGGCAGGATCGGCGATCAGCACCTCGTCGACCTCGTGGGCGGCATAGAACGGGAGCTTCTGCCAGGTCTCATCAGCCGGGGATACGATCTCTACCACGAGTGCCGCGGTCGGCAGCCAGACGCCACCGGCGCCGGGGCGATGCAGACCGCCATCAGGGATGCGGTAGTCGTCTTCGGAGTCGCCGAGGTTGAACTCGTGCATGGCCGCCGTCAAACGAGCGGCACGCGCGGGAGGACCGAGGATCTCAGCCAGCTGCTGGGCGATCTGGGCGTGCTCGTAGCTCGGGGCGGGAACCATGTGCAGAACACCCTCCCACACCTCATCCAGACGATCAAGACCGGAGATCCGCCGACGCTCCTTCAGCTGATCCAGCCCAGGAGCATGAGGGTCGAGAACCATCGTGACCATGATCAGAGGATAGCCCCTCTGCAGGCAGCCAGCAAGGCGTCGCTGCAGGCGCGTGCTGAGACTTTAGAAGCTTGCCTCTGCCTGGGTAGATTTTAGAAGCTTGCTCTGCCTGGGTAGATTCTTGATGTCCCGTCTCGGGGCCCGGCTGCTCAGCTGAGCATCAACGACTCGCGGCTGATTCTCTCGTGCTTCGGGGCTGCGCTGATCAGCGTGAGCGTGGCGGCCATCACAGAACCAACTCGACCCCGCCCTCTGGTTGCTGGCGCCATGGCCGAGCCACTTACGCACGCATGCGTTACGCGTTGCTGCGTATTATCACGCGCCTTGATCGCGCCTGATCCACTCACCTAGGAACGGCTCGCTGATCCAAGTGAGGCCTTTTCTGCGGTCGACGAGTTCGCCCTTCTCCAAACCGATGAGAGCCCGTTGAACACTGGAGACCGCTGGCAGCGAATGGCGCCTGCGGTACTCGCCGCTGAACGGATGCCCCGATTCCCGGGCCAGCGCGAGCAGCACCTGGCGCTGATGAGCACTGGCGCCCTGCCAAATCAGGCTGAAGTGGGCATGCTCGGAGTCCAGAACGCCATCCAGCGCACGAGCGACATCCTCTGAGCCGGCCGTGGCAGCCGCAGGGATGAGTGCCCACAGGAAATAGCAGAGCTCCTGAGTGGCGTAGGGGTGCCCGCGAGTGATGTCTAGGACGGCGTCGAGAGCTTCTGTGGAGATCTTGCGGCGCGTGCGTTTGAACTGCCCGAGGATGTAATCACCAAAGAGCGGCGCATCGATGATGTCGAGCTCGAGCTGCTTGGCGCTGCGCCAGAAGGGCTCGTTCTCGTCGTTGAAGAGCCGCTCCATCATGTGCCGCTTGCTGCCCAGATAGATGTGTGCGACCTCGGGCTGCTCTTGGAAGACCGAACGCATGAGCTTCGGCAGAGCGGGATCTATGTCGGTGATCTCCTGGAACTCGTCGAGGATCAGCACGACTTGTCGTTTGCGCTCACCGGCGAGCACCCCAGGTAGCTCGAGCAGACGCTCCAGAGTGGCGTTGAGGTCTGCGGCACGTCGGGCGCCGTCGAAGCTGAAACTCAGCGAACCGTCCCCAGGATCGACGGTGATGACCGGGGCGATGCGCAGCCCACCGAAGATACTCAAACGCTCCTTGGCGCGAAACAGCGGCGAGGCGATGTCGTCGTGG
>DATBPE010000176.1:0-66707 GCA_036561505.1 Solirubrobacteraceae bacterium | reverse complement strand
TGGCCCTCTGAGTCAGCCCCAGCGTCGAAAGCAGATGCCCTAGTGATCGAAGCGACCTCAAGTCGGATTGCTCGCGCGCACCTTGGGAATCTCGATTTGGCGGTGGCTACGCACACAGCCGGTAACGGCGCTTGATCAGATGCGTGCTCGCGTGCCCTCTCTTCAGGACGCGAATCCGTAGGAGGACCGAGTCGCTCCCCGCCGGGCGGCCCTTGAGGGAAACGATGATAGTTCGTAGCGAGCGTCCATGAATACGCGACAGGCGTCGACCATCCAGAAGAACTAGCACTTGGCTGACACGAGCCTTGCGGTAGTGCGGCAGATGGATGCGAATGCTCCGCCGGCTCGCGCAGGTCGTCGCCTTTGAAGTCCGTGCTGCCTTCACCCCTATCGTCGCGGGCGCGGGGACTGATCCCGATCCAAAGATCGCAGAGGGTGTGCCGGGGGACTGCACGGACACGGTTTCAGGCAGTGGCAGATTGACCGATTCAGGCGGTTGAATCTGTTCGCCGTTGGGCTTTTCTGAGGTTGGCAGCACCACTTGGGCGCTTTTGATGGTGATTACGAAGGCGCCGTTGGATGCTCGGTAGTAGGGGGCGTCGCTGCTGGTCAATTCGAGCTTTACGGTATCTCCCTTGGCGAAGTGGTATCCGTTGCCGTGTAGCTGAAAGACGATCTGCGACGGCGATGGTTCTGCGAGGCGGTAGTCGCCACGAGAGACCAGTAGCTGCTGTCCGGCGGGCGTCACATCCCACAGTCGTGCATCGAGCTGTCCGTCACCAGCAGCGGTGCCGTTGACCGACACGTTGGCGATGACGGTCGGCAGGCCCATGAGCGTGAATCCTTGACTTTCCGTGCTGTAGCTGGCGCTGCCGGTGGGTTCTTCTGCATTTGTGGTGCTGCACGCTCCGGCGCTCGAGGGGTTCTCCTGCTGGAGAATCGGATCGAAGGTCAGCCCGAGCGCTTGGCCTCCACCGGGATTGATGACCGTCTGTTCTTTTGATGAGGAGAATGCGACGACTCCCTGCTGGATCGCTTTCCAGGAGGCGGCGGTATCGGGGCCACCGTCCGCGGCCGCTGCGGCACCCTTCGACGGGCAGGTGGTTGTGAACGTGGTGACGCTTCCCGCAGCGGGCGCCTGCGCTATGCCCGCCGCAGCGCTCACTTCTTCGGTTACACCTCTGAGCTTCTGGGAAAAGAACGCCGCCGCCTGGTCGTTGAAGTATTCGTTGACTCGTGGCTTGTTTGAGCCTCGGCTG
Organism: Solirubrobacteraceae bacterium; assembly: GCA_036561505.1. Lineage (GTDB taxonomy): Bacteria > Actinomycetota > Thermoleophilia > Solirubrobacterales > Solirubrobacteraceae > Palsa-744. The sequence goes on along the minus strand of DATBPE010000176.1, from coordinate 65,448 downwards.
TGGCCGACGTCACCAAACTGCAGCGCGATGTCTGCGTTGGGTTGATGCTGGAGCACGCTGCTATAGACGCGAAGGGACTGTGCGGGCGGGAACAGATCATCGCTCCAGCCGGACTCCATCAGCAGTGCGGCAGGCGTTCCCGAGATGCCATATCCGCCGTGGTAGGCGGCGATGTCGTTGATCACTTCCTGATCTTCGGAGTTCTCCGGTTCTCCGGCGGCGATCAGCACGAAGTCCTTGGTCAGGTTCCATTCTGGGTTGCCGCTTGGGGGCTCGTAGTAACCCGACGCGGCGCCCTCGGCGTAGAGACCGTCGATGTAGCTCTGGATCGGTACCCCGATCGGGGATTCACTCGAGCTCGATCCGTCCTGGCCATCGGTCGCGTTGTCGTAGTCCAGGAAGCGTCCGTTGGGCACGAGCGCGGATGCCAGGTCAGACCAGGGCCAGCGTGCATATGCCGCAGTAATCGACAGCGGCACTCCGGCGGGCGAACTCCAGGGCACCATTGCACCCGTCGGCTGTTCGGCGCAGGGGTCTGTGCCCACCCCCGCGTAGAGGTCTTCTGACCCCGCACACCGGATCCGGTCGCGCAGGTAGGCAAGCTCGATGCTCTGGCCGCCTCCGTAGGAGAGGCCTGTGACTCCCAGCTCGTGCGGATCTGAGATCCCTTCGTCGACCAGCAGCCCAAGCAGATACTGGGTGTCGCGTGCTTCGTAGCGCTCGTCGGCGAGGTGAATGAAGCCGTGCGCAAGACACGTGGCGTTCGTCAGCGTCGCTTTACTCGGTAGACCGGCCTGACCACCGCAGGAGTTACCGAAGCCGCGGGCGGTGTAGTTGACGACCGCGTAGCCGTGCTGCGAGTAGTAGTCGTTGTTGTAGTCGTAGGTCTCCGGTTCGGACCCGGCCGCGGTGGTCGACTCGAACTCGGTCTTGCTGCCCCCATATCCGTGCAGCATCACGATCGTTGGATACGGTCCCGGCCCGTCGCTTGTCGGCGGCAGGGTGACGTCGACGTCCAGCGGCACGCCATCCCAGGAGGAGATTCTCGTGCTTTCGCCATCGCCCGCGCAGAGTCGCGCTTTGCCTTCGATACCGCCGCTGGTACATGGCAGCTTGCCAAACGGAGTCGGATCGGCGAGTGCCTGTGCCGCGCCGAGCATGAGGCAACTCATAGCGATTACAAGCACGCGTACGGTCATGCGAGGGTCCTCTCTGCCTTAGGATGCAATTGAGAGATACCCGGGTCACGGCGCTTATTAACTTCGGGGAGAGAAGCCGGCGCGAACGATGTCTGCGTTAGCACGCAGCCGTAACGGATACCGCGTTCACTGGAGAGGTGGTCTTGCGTTGCTGAAGGCAACGAGGAGCTATGCCCAACCAGGAGCAAATAGGCACATTGCGGCTTTGGTGAACTGGGCGGACGCGGTCGACCGGCGATGGCTAGGTCGGCTCTGCGTAACCGATCTGGGCTCGTCGCTCGACACGCTGCCGCGGCGGCGCGAACAACAGGCCATAGCTCCATCTCGCCGCGACCAGTGTTAGAGCACACGATATGCCCATAACTCCTATGTCTCGCCTGCATAGAAGCGACCTGCGCGACGCACACCGCCTGAACTCCTCAGCGTGCCGATCCCTCGCCATGGCGGCTGTGCTCGTCCTGGCGGCATGTTTTGCCCCTGGTGCGCGGGCGAACTGGCTGGCGCCGGTGACGGTCTCCGCGCCGCACGATCAGATCGACGACCTACAGCTCACATCGGGTGCGCCGGGCGATTTGGTGTCCTGGAATTACTGGGATTTGATCCGCGGGAAGGGGACCTTTACAACCCCCGGGTCGGGGTATGCGCTCGCGCCCGCGGGCGGGGCGTTCGGGGCTGAACGGCGGCTTGCGCCCAGCAATGCGAACGCGGCGATGGTCGATCTGGGCGCTGGCCGTCTCGCGCGGCTTATGTTGATGCCCAGCGGTGCTAACACGAGCAGACCGATGGTCGTTCTGGGCGGCGTGGCCGGCGACTTCGGCTCGCCCATGTCGATCCCGGGCGCGTCTGTGTTCGTGGGCAGAGCAAGCCTGGCCGGCAACGCCCGCGGTGAACTGCTGCTGGCCTGGATCGCAGCCGACCGTAACGGCGGGCAGCGTACGGTGTGGGCGAGCGTACGAGCACCGGGTGGGCACTTTGGGCGCCCGCGGCTCATCTCCGGTGGAGAGGACCCGGAGCAGGTGAGCGCCGCCGCCGGCCCACAGGGGGACCTGGTGATCGCCTTCCCGAGCAAGCGGGGGCGGATGCTCGCCCGTGTCCGCCGTCACGGCCGCCGCTGGGGGGCACTCGAGAATCTGGGGGCAGGCGCACGTGGCAGCGAGAACGACGTGACGCCCTTCGTCGGGGCGGACGGTCGCGTTGTTCTGGCCTGGTATGACACCCAGCTGTGCGAGGGAGGATGCGAGTCTCCGGGCTTCACCCGGGTCGCTGTGAAGCCCCCCGGCGCCTCGCGCTTTCGCCCTGCGCGGCTGCTCGAGCGTGACCCGCTCGGTCTCACGGGCGCACCATCGGGCACGAGCCTCGCCCCGATCGTCCTCAGCGTTCACGGCCAGGCTCCGATGGTCCTGTTTTTGGGCGCCGCAGCGACGCCGTCGGGACTACCACCGGTCTCGAGCGCCGTAGTCGAGGCCGCCTATCCAAGCGGCTTGGGGTTCGCCGCGCCGCAGTCGATCTCCGCCACCGACCAGCTGGCGAGCGACATCGCGGCGGCCGCCTCGCCAAGTGGCGCGATCGTGACCTGGATCAGCGAGCAGCCGCCCGGCTATGACAGCGGCAACGTGTTCGCGGCGACACGCCTGCCCACGACCGGGCGGTTTGGTCCGCCAGAGCAGATATCCCCAAGCGAGCACGTCCTCAGCGCACTACCGACATTCAACCTCAGCGGTCACTGGCCGCAGAACTCGCCTCCGTGGAGTGTTGCCTGGGCGAGCAGACCCGAAGGCGAAGAGGCACACACCGTCGTTCGCGTCTCCTCGCCGCTGTGTGAGGCACCGGCACCGCCTCTGTCCGCGACCGTCGTGGCAGATCCGATGTGCTCTGGGGCGTGAGCAGTTTTCGCCGACACTCGCCCACGCCGCTCGGGCTGGCGAAGACCGCGATCAGAGGGCCAGCACCAGCGCCTTGAAGCGCTCGCCACGGGCCTGGAAGTCGGTGAATTGATCAAAGCTCGCGCAGGCCGGGGAGAGCAGCACGATCTCACCCGTTTGGGCTTGGCTGTGCGCCTCGTGGACGGCTTTCTCGAGGGCCTCACAGCTGTGGATTTGGGCGGCTGTGCCTTGCAACGCCGCCGCTATCGCAGGGGCGTCTTCCCCGATCAAATAGACCGCCCGGCAGTACTCGGCGAGCGGCTCGCGCAGTTCGGTGAAGTCCTGGCCCTTGCCCTGGCCGCCGAGGATCAAATGCACTTGCGCGTCTGGGAAGGACCGCAACGCCACGAGTGTGCTGGCGATGTTGGTGGCCTTTGAGTCGTTGACGTAGATCACCCCGCCGGGGCGAGCGATCTCCTCCAGGCGGTGAGCGACCCCGGGGAAGCTGCGCAGCGCGCTGCGCACCGCCTGCGCCGGTACTCCACGATCCAGGCACACGGCGGCCGCGGCCATCGCGTTCTGGAGGTTGTGTGCGCCTGGCAGGCGGATCTCATTTACCTCGAGCAGGTGCTCGGCCCGCCACCACAGCGCGCCGTCTCGCTCGCACAGGAGCGCTTCGGGCAGATCGCCGAACAGCACCCGGCGGCCGTCGCCTCCGATCTCCCCCAGAGCGTCGTTGCTGGGAAGCACCGCCAGGTCGTCGCTGTCCTGGAAGTCGAATATCCGAAGCTTTGCCCGCCGGTAGTCCTCGAACGTGCCGTGACGATCCAGGTGGTCGGGTTGGATGTTCAGCAGCACCGCCGCCTCGGGCGCGAACGCCAGCGTGTCCTCGAGTTGAAAGGAGGAGGCCTCGCACACCACCGTCACTTCGGGGTCGATCTCCCCCACCAGTGTGCTGAGCGCCGTCCCGACGTTGCCGGCGACGGCGACCGGCAGCCCGGCGTCGCGGTGAATCTGCCCGATCAGCTCAACGGTGGTGGTCTTGCCGTTGGTGGCGGTAACCGCGATGAACTCGTTGGGGAGTATCCGCCATGCCAGCTCGAGCTCACCGAGGATCCTCAGCCCCCGTGCCCGTGCAGCGCCAAGCACGGGCGCGTCCTGCGGCACACCGGGGCTCTTGACAACGGTGCGGATCCCCTCCAGTAGATCCAGACCGTCGTTTTCCAGGTGGTATTCGACCGGGCTTTGGTCGAGCTCTGCGGCCTGTCGCGGGGCGCCCGCGTCGACGCCCACCACACGCGCCCCACCGGCTGCGAGCGCGGCGGCGGCCGCTACCCCCGAGCGCGCCAGCCCGAGGATCAGATATGGCCCGGCGGGCAGCGGCGGGCGGGGCTTCATCGCTCTTGTTGGGCACGCCTGAGGACCGGCGCGCGGGAGCGCCTGGCCACTGTCTAGACGCCCCTGCTCTGGCGGTAGATGGTGAAACCGATCGCGCAGCAGATCGAGGCGATGATCCAGAAGCGCAGGATGATCTTGGTCTCAGACCAGCCCCGCAGCTCGAAGTGGTGGTGGATCGGGGCCATCAAGAAGACGCGCTTGTGGCGCCACTGAAAGTAGATCACCTGGATCGCCACCGACAGCGCCTCGATCACGAAGATCCCGCCGAGCAGGATCAGCAGCACCTCGGTCTTGGTCATCACAGCCAGCCCGGCGATCGCTCCACCGAGTCCGAGCGCACCGGTATCGCCCATGAACACCGTTGCTGGGAACGCGTTGAACCACAGAAAGCCGATGCACGCGCCGACCAGGCAGCCCGCCAGCATCGAGAGGTCGAGGTTGGAGGGGTCGAACTGGTTGGTGATGAAGGTGATCCCGACGTAGGCGAGCAGCACGATCGCCGCACAGCCGGCGGCGAGACCGTCCAGCCCGTCGGTGAGGTTCACCGAGCTCGTGGTGCCGGCCACGACGAAGTAGATCAACACCGGATACAGCCACTTCAGTTCGACGTGGTAGTCGATCACTCGCAGTTGCAGGGTGCTCGTCAGATGCGCGCCCTTCGTGGCCACGAGCCACAGTCCCAGCGAGATCGCGATTGTGATGGCGAGCTTGGTGCGGCCACGCAGCCCGAGTGAGCGGCGCCGCACGAGCTTGGTGTAGTCATCGGCGAAGCCCAGCAGCGCGCATGCGATCGCGGTGCCGAACACGCCGAGCGCGCGCCATTCGTAGTGGGTGAGGATCAGAAACGGGATCGAGACGGCGAGGAAGATGATGATCCCGCCCATCGTCGGGGTGCCGGCCTTGTGGCGGTGGGCCTCGGGGCCCTCCTCACGGATGTGCTGGCCGAACTCGCGCTTGCGCAGGAACTCGATGAACTTGGGGCTGAGGAAGATGCAGATGAGTAGCGCCGCGGTCCCGCCGATCAGAATGCGGCCCATCAGCCGTGGCCCCCGGTGGCATGCGACCCAACCAGGGAATCGCCGGCGGGCGAGCGCGAGCCCGCCAGTCGCTCGGCGATCAGCTCGAGGCCGACACCGCGTGATCCCTTGAGGAGCACGGTGTCGCCCGCACGCAGCAGGCCGTCGAGCAGCACGGCGGCCGCGGCGGCGTCCTTGGCGCTGTGAAACTCGCCGTGGAAGCCCGCGCGCATCCCGGCTGACAGCGCCCCGACGCTCACCAGCAGCTCGACCCCGAGGGCCGCCGCGTATCCGGCGATCTGGAGGTGAAACCCGGCGGACTGCTCGCCCAGCTCGAGCATGTCGCCGAGCACCGCGACACGCCGCCCGGGAGCGACCGCGACGAGATCCTCGAGCGCGGCCCGCATCGAAATCGGGTTGGCGTTGTAGCAGTCATTGATCAGCAGCACTCCTTTATCCAGGGCGATCCGCTCTCCGCGCAGGGCACTGAAGTTCACGTTCAGCTCCCCGGCCGGTGTGATTGAAAGGGCCCGCACGGCCGCGACGGCGGCGAGCAGGTTCAGCAGATTATGCGACTGGGAGAACGATGGCCGCAGCGTGATCGGATCCTCGCTGTGGCGGATGGCGATCGATCCGTCGGGCGCTTGCCCGTTCAGTGACACATCGCCGCCCTCACCGAAGGTGATGAGCTTCAAATCGGAGCGGCGGTGCGGGTCAAGCAGCGGCTCGTGCGCCGGTAGCACGATGGTGGCGCCCGGGGCCATCCCGGCGATCAGCTCGGCCTTGGCGGCGGCGATCGCCTGCAGGGACCCGAGCAGCTCCAGATGCACCGGGCCGACGTTGACGATCACCCCCACCTGCGGTTTGGCGATCTCGGTCAGCTGCGCGATCTGCCCGGCGCCGCGCATCGCCATCTCGAGTACGAGCACCTCTGTCCCCGCCGGAGCGGCGAGTATCGCCAGCGGCAACCCGATCTCGGTGTTGAAGTTCTCGGGGCTCGCGAAAGTCCGCTTTTGGGTGGATGCGAGCGCCGCGAGGATGTCCTTGGTCGATGTCTTTCCGCTGGACCCGGTGACGGCGATCACCTGAGCGCCGGCTTGGGAGAGCTGTGCCCGCCATGCCCTGGCGAGCGACTGCAGCGCGGCCAGCGGGTCGGGGTGGACGAGCACGGCGCCGGGCGAAGGCTCCTCGAGCGCACTGGTGTGGCGCTCGCCCGCCAGGACCCCCCAGGCGCCGGCTTCCAAGGCGGCGGAGATGTGGGCGCCGCCGTCCTCGCGGCTTCCGGGCAGCCCGATGAAGAGGTCCCCGTCGCGCACCTCGCGCGAGTCGATCACAACGCGTGCCGGGCCGGCGCCGGTGCCCCGCCGGCCCTCGTCCTGAAGCCGTGCGCCGGCGGCTCGCGCCAGTCGCTGCGCTGTCCAGTCGATCACGCTGGGGCCCGGTTTTGCTGGGTTTGGGAGCCGTGCAACGCTTCGCGTACGACGCTGACGTCGTCGAAGGGCAGCTTGACTGCTCCAGCGAGTTCCTGGCCCTGCTCGTGGCCCTTGCCCGCGATCACGAGGACGTCACCGGGGCCCGCGAGTTCCACGGCCCGCTCGATGGCGCCGCGGCGGTCGGTGATCGCCTGCACCGGCGCGCCGGGCGGTCGGGTAACTGGCGGCATTCCGGCCATTATCTCGGCAATGATCGCCTCGGGATCCTCCGAGCGGGGGTTGTCTGAGGTCACGATCGCCAGATCTGCGTCGCGGGCGGCGATCTGGCCCATCAATGGGCGCTTGCCGCGGTCACGATCGCCGCCGGCCCCGAATACCAGGATCACGCGCCGGTGAGTCAGCTCGCGTGCCGCGGCCAGCACGTTGGCAAGCGAGTCGGGTGTGTGGGCGTAGTCGACTAGCACCGTGAAGTCCTGTCCCTCGCGCACAGCCTCCATGCGCCCAGGGACTGAAACCCCCTGCTCGAGCGCCGCCAGCAGCGGCTGTATGTCTGCGCCGCTGCCATGCACGGCGGCGAGCGCCCCGAGCGCGTTGTAGACGTTGAAGCGCCCGGGGAGCGCCAGCGTCAGACGCTCTTTGCAGTCCGGGGTGTCCAGTTCGATCTGTGTCTGCTCGTGGCCGATCTCCAGCAGGCGCGCGCGGTAGTCGGCGTCGCTGTCGATCGCGACGCTCAGCGGCCGCTCGAGTTCGCCAGCCAGGCGCCGCCCGTAGGGGTCGTCGATGTTGATCACGCTGAGGGCGGGCGGGCGACCCGGCTGGTCGGGCAGAAACAGCGTGCGCTTGGCGGCGAAGTAGTCCTCCATGTCCTGGTGGAAGTCCAGGTGGTCCTGGGTCAGGTTGGTGAAGATCGCCGCGGCGAAGTGAATGTGGCTCGAGCGCCCCAGCGCCAGCGCGTGCGAGGAGACCTCGATCGCGCAGGCCTGATCGCCGCCGTCGAGCATCGCACGCAGATCGCGTTGCAACTCGATCGCCTCCGGTGTGGTTCGCACGGCGGGGCGCTCTGCCCCGGCGATCACCGACTTGACGGTGCCCAGCAGCCCGCACTGCTCCCCGCCGGCTTCGATCAGGGCGCGCACGATGTAGGCGGTGGTTGTCTTGCCGTTGGTGCCGGTGACACCCACGACCCGCAGCCGTTGGCTGGGGTCACCGTAGAAGCGCGCGGCGAGTGCCGCCATCGCGGCGCGTACGGAGGGGACCTGTATCTGTGGAACATCCAGCTCCAGCGGACGCTCCACCACCAGCGCCGCCGCTCCGGCGCCGATCGCTTGCGCGGCGAAGTCGTGGCCGTCGTGCTGGGCTCCGGGTATGCAGAAGAAGAGCGTGCCGCTGCGCACCTGGCGGCTGTCGTATGCCAGGCCGGTTATCTCTAGCGCCGGGACTGGCCCACGCGCCTGGGTGGGCATGAGCTCATCCAGTCTCACGCTCGGGGCTGACACAGGCCCAGTCTAGTTTCCCGGTCAGCGCCAATCGGTGTCAGCCGGGCGGGATCCCCAGATAGGGCAGCGCGAAGGACATGATCTGACCGAACGCCGGCGCGGCGACCGTCCCACCGAAGATCGAGCCGGTCTGCGGTTCGTCGACGACCACGGCCGCGAGCAGCTTGGGGTCAGAAGCGGGAGCGAAGCCGATGAACGACGCCACATAGGCGTTCTTTGAGTATTCGCCGGTGGCCGGGTCGATCTTGCTGGCGGTTCCGGTCTTGCCCGCGAGCTTGTAACCGGGAACTTCGACCTCGCTGGCGGTACCCCCGGGAGCCAGCACCCCTTCGAGCATGTGTCGCAGGGAGGCCGCGGTGGCGGCGGAGATGATGCGATGCCCCGCCGGCAGAGGCTGCGGGTGCCCGCCGACGGCGCCGATCACGTGCGGTGCACGCATGATGCCGCCGTTGGCGATCGCCGAGTAGGCGGTGGCCATCTGCATCGGTGTGACCAGCTCGCCCTGTCCGATCGGGAGGTTGCCCATCGAGGAGCCTGAGTAGTGGTCCAACGGCAGCGTCACTCCCCGTTCCTCGCCTGGCAGCTCGACGCCGGTGGGTGTGCCGAAGCCGAAGCGATGCACCCAGCTGTTGAAGGTCTGCGGGCCCTCGAGTTTGCCGATCTTGATCGCGCCGACGTTGCTCGATCGCGCGAGGATCTGCGCGGTTGTGAGCGTCTCTTCGGGGTGTTCGGTGTCGTCGTGGATCGTGCGGTCGGCGACCTGGATCTGATCGGGGATGTTGAAAGGGGTGTCTGGGCTTATCAGCCCGCCCTGCAGCGCACCGGAGACCGTGAACGCCTTGAAGGTCGAGCCGGGTTCGTAGTTGAAGCCGACAGCGCGATCCTGCTGGTCTTCGGAGGATGACGCGCCCGGGTCGTTGGCGTTCACCTGCGGCCAGTTGGCAAGCGCCAGGATCGCTCCGCTGTGGGGATCCATGACGATCGCGGTGGCGTCTTTCGGGTTGAATATCCTGGCGACGGCGCCGAGCACGTCTTCGGTGCGCTGTTGGATGTTGGCGTCGAGCGTCAGCGTCAGCGATTGCCCGGGGATCACACGGTGGGTTTCGGTGATCGACACGGGCTGGCCGATCGCGTCGCTGACCACACGTCGCTGCCCGGAGCGCCCTCTCAATAGCGAGTCTCGGGAGTACTCGAGGCCCGCCAGTCCGTTGCCTTCGATGCCGACCACGCCGAGTACCTGGGCGGCGAGCGTGCCGCGCGGATACACGCGGCGCATGACCGGTGTGCCCGCGACGCCGGGGATCTTCAGTGCCAGGATCTTCTGGGCTTGGCGTTCGGGTAGCGCCCTGGCGAGATACACAAATCCGCTGCGCTCAGAGAGCTTGCGCAGCACGCTGTCCTGTGTCTGGCCGAGCAGAGGCGCCAGTTGCGCTGCCGCGGCCAGCGGAGTCCTGAGCAGGTAGGGGTCGGCTGAGAGATCCTGTGCTGGCTCGGAGACCGCCAGGTCGATGCCGTCGCGGTCGGTGATCGTGCCGCGTATGGCGGGCACCTTCACGTGTGTGAGCTGCTGGTCGCGTGCGGCTTGGCGCAGGCTCGCTCCGCGTACGGACCCCAGATACGCGGTTCGTACGGCGGCGAGCACCAGCAGTAGAAAGAACGTCCCGAAGAGCGCTCCTATTCGCCGCTGCCTGAGCGCCACCGTCTAACCCTGGCTCGGTGGCGCGGTGCCGCCAGAGGCGCTCGCCGGCTGCACCGGGGAGGATTCGCCGCTCGGCGCGACGGCGGCGCTCGATGTTGTTTGGCTCGGCGTGGCGCTGGCGCTTTCACTTTCCGCTGTCGGGGCTTGGCTTGACGCGCTGCTTTCGCCGGCGCTCGAGGTTTCCGCTGTGGATGGCGGTGGGGTTTCCGCCGCGGCTGTTTGGGTGGATGTGCTTTCGGTGCTTTCGGTGCTCGTGGCGGACGGTTCGCTGGAGTTAGAGGCGGTCTGGGTTTCCGATCCTCGGGCAGAGATGGGGGCGGCATTGCGTAGCGCAGCGGCGGCGTGCGCGATATCCGCCTTTGTGACCGTAACGAACCCGATCGCCCCGACGGGCGCGACCTGCATCCCCTTGCGGTTTGCCTCGGGCTCGATGTTTTCACCGGCGGCGGCGGTCGAGTTTTCGATGCTCATGGCGGCGTTTTCGCGTTGCAGGCGGCTCTGTTGCACGAGCGCGTGGCCGATGCCGGTGTTCAGCTTCAGCACGAGCAGTTGCATCGTGACGATCCCGATCAGCGCGAACGCGACGAATCCGATCCACACCCGGCCGCGGATCATCCGGTCGAGCAGACGGTGTTCGGGTAGGCCGATCAGTGCGCCCAGCAGTCCCGGGTTGGGCTTCGGTGCACGCACCGTTTTGATCGGCGGGCGGTTGTGGGGGCGCTGGCGGGTGCCCGGGGCGATTGCCGGGGCCGCCGTGCTAAGCCGTGCCCGGGGTGGCGCTCCGGAGACGCGGCGTGGCCTGCTGGCGGTGCGGGCGCGTTGTGCGCTGGCGGGCGGGGTCATGGCGCCTGCTCGGTGTCGGTCAGCTTGCGTGCTCCGCGCAGCCGCGCTGAGGCCGAGCGGGGGTTGCGTGCGATCTCGCCGGGTGTGGCCTGAACGGCGCGGCGGGAGAGCAGCTTGGCCTGTGGCTCGCGTCCACAGGCGCAGATCGGCAGGTCCGGCGGGCAGATGCAGCCCCGGGCGCACGCCACCAGAAAGCGCTTTACGCGGCGGTCCTCCAGGGAGTGAAAGCAGATGCCGGCCAACACACCGCCCTCGCGCAGGATTCCCCAGGCGAGCGGCAGCGCGGCGTCGAGTTGGCCGAGCTCGTCGTTGACGGCGATCCGCAGCGCTTGAAAGACGCGCTTGGCGGGGTGCGATCCGGCGAAGCGCGCGGGCGCCGGGATAGCCGAGTTGATGACGTCAACGAGCTCGAGAGTTGTGTGGATCGGGGCGCTCTCGCGGCGCTTGACGATGGCGTGGGCAATCGAGCCGGCGTGGCGCTCCTCGCCGTAGTCGCGCAGCACTCTGGCCAGCGCGCGCTGATCCCAGCTCGAGACGATGTCCGCGGCGCTGAGTGGCTCGGAGGGATCCATGCGCATGTCAAGCGGCGCGTCGTAGGAGTAGGAGAAGCCGCGCTCGCGGGTGTCGACCTGCATCGAGGACATGCCCAGGTCGAAGTAGGCCAGGTCGGCGCGCACCCCCTCCCCCGCGAGTACTCCCAGCGCCTGGGAGAAGTTCGAGCGGATGAATCGCACGGAGCAGGACACTTCGGTGGCCAGCGCGGCGAAGCGCTCTTCGGCGAGCGGGTCGCGGTCGATGGCTATCAGCGTCCCGGTCGACCCCAGGCGCTGGGCGACCAGGCGGGCGTGCCCGCCGCCGCCGAAGGTGCAGTCGATCACGGTCTGACCGGGATGTGGATGGGCGAGCGCCAACAGCTCGTTGGCGAGCACCGGGATGTGGCCGCTAGAGGATTCCGGGCGCCCCTCGCTACGGGCCGCGGAGCGGGCGAGCGCCCTGCGGCCTTTGGGCGGGGAGGTGCGCCGGCACTCGATTGCCGCGTCGTAGGGGATTTCAAGCAGGGAACTCGACACGTGCGGTTATCTCTGCGACGCCGCCCAGCAGCGCCGGTCGATGGTCAATCCAGCGGGCTCTGTCCCACAGCTCCAAACGGTCTCCTGCTCCGACGACCACGACCTCCTTGTTTTGGAGGTTGGCGTGCTCGGATAGGAAGCCGGGCACCATGATCCGCCCGGCGCTGTCCAGTTCGGCGTCCTGGGAGCTGCCGTAGAAGAAGCGCTCGAGTTCGGTGAGCTTTGGTGAGAGCGGCGGCAGATCGGCCAGCGCACGCTGGGTGTAGCGGTCGTAGTCCTCTGGGCGCCACACCCCAACACACGGCTGCAGATCGACGGGCATCGCCAACACGAGACCCTCTGAGAACGTCGCGCAGTAGCGGGCCGGCACCTTGAGCCGGTTCTTGGTGTCGAGCGTGTGATCGAAGGTGCCACGGAAAACCAAGGTCCTCTGCTCCTGATCTGACTACTGAGCCGTGGTGGAGGAGTGGGAGGAGCTCCTCCACCGCGGCTCGCTAAGGCGACGCTATCCCACTTTGTCCCACAATGCAACCCTAGTTGCACACTTTTTCCCACTATGGTCTCGATCCGGACCATTCGTTGGCCAAAACCGCCGCTGGGCGTCGGTTTTTGCGTGGAGGCCAGATGAGCGCACCCGCCACCGAAAGCTGCAATCCGCCGTGCATCTCTGCCGGTTGACAGGCGCCTTGCAGTCACCCCGGTCCGGCGCGGTTTGGGTACTTGCACGAGCGCTCACCGGACCCGTACGATCGGCGTACCCCATCAAAGGAAGAAACCGTTGCGATCCCTTCATTTCAAGCGTCCCTCGCTTCACGCCCTGATTGCCCTCACGGTGACCGCGCCGCTACTCGCCGGCTGCGGATCCTCGGGCTCCTCTGTCTCGCGTCAGCCGGATCCAGCCTCCGCGGTCCCCTCCTCCGCGCCGCTGTACGCGAGCATCGTGATCCAGCCGACCGGGAGTCTGCAGAGCGACATTCAGACGGTCGCGGAAAAGCTCACGCACACGAAGGATCCCTTCCAGCGGCTGCTGGAAGAAAACAAAGAAGGCTCGCATCCGCTGAAGTGGTCTGAAGTGCAACCGTGGGCCGGGGAACGGGTGGGCGTGTTCTTGAGCTCGCTGGGCACCGGCAAGGACTCCCTGACCGGGCTGCTGGAAGCCGGCTCCTCCGGGGCACTCAGCGGCCAGGGCGCCAGCGGGGCGCTGAAGAGCGTCGAAACGCAGGGAGCGGCGCTGTTCGACGTCAAGGACGCCGCCAAGGCGCGTGTCTTCCTGCACGCACAGGCCGCTCGCAACGGCGCTGTGCACAACTCCAGTTTCCAGGGGATCTCCTACCAGGTCGACTCCAAGGGCGACGCCGCGGGAATCGTCGGCTCCTACGCGGTGATCGGCACCGAACAGGCCTTCAAGAGCGTCATCGAAACGGTCAAGGGCGCCTCGGCGCTTCAGAACTCCGAAAGCTACCGTCGGCTCAGCGCCAAGGCCAGCCCAGGCGCGATCGCCGAGCTCTACATCAGCCCGACGGGGCTGCTGGGCTCGGTCGGTGCCACCCATGAAAAGCACAACGAACAGCAGCTTGGATACCTACGTCAGCTGCTCACCGGCAAGGGCCCGGTGTTCCTGACGGTGATACCGACCAAGAGTTCGATCACGGTGGACGCGCTGAGCACAACCTCGGGCTCTGAAGCAAGCGACCAGGCGGCCGCCGCGCAGATCTTCTCAAAGCTCCCGAGCGACTCCTGGTTCGCGGTGGGGATCGGCAACCTCGGCCATTCGCTACAGACCAGCGTGAAGTCACTGGAACACCTGGCCTCGCTCGGTTCCACCAGCGGTCTCGGTGAAACGATCCCCTCCCTTCACCTGCACGGCGCTTCCCTCAATCGCGAATTCTTGAGCTGGATGGGCTCGGCCGGCATATTCGCCAGCGGCACCAACCTGCTGAACATCACCGCCGCGGTTGTGATCGACTCCACCAACCCGGCGCGCTCCCGCGCGGCGGTGTCGAAACTAGCCAGCCTGCTGCGCGGCGACGGCGCGAGCATCACCCCGATTTCGCTGCCCGGCGCCGAAGCGGCGGTGACGGTCAAGTTGAAGGGCTCGCTGCTGAGCATCGACGTCGCCGACGGCCAGGGCAAGTTCGTGATCGGCCTGGGCGAAGCTTCGGTGCAGGCGGCGTTCCAGTCCTCCTCCCCGCTCGCTGGATCCCCCGCCTACACCACCGCGCAGAGCACCCTCGGCCCGGAAATGAAACCCGATCTGCTGCTTGACTTCCCGACGATCATCGGGGTGCTGGAAAGCCTCAACGTGCAGGAAAGCACGACCTTCGGCAAGACCTTCACCTACCTGCGTTCGCTGGGCACCCTGACGGCGGGTTCTGCTGAGAGCGGCGGGCTCACGCGTTGGCGAATCGTTCTGGGCGTCCAGTAGGCGCGTCGCGGGCCCGCGATGAGCGGCGATTTTCGGTCTCGATGATCACCCGGCAGGGGCGCTTTGAGAGCAGGTAGATCGCGGTCGGGCCGATGCGCTGCTCCCCGGCTGGGGCGTGCAGCGTGGACCAGTAGATGACATCGCAGCTGACGCGCTCGGCCTCGGCGACCAGCGCCGCCCCGGGGTTGCGTGTGCGGATCAGGCCGGTGTGGATCTTGATGCCCGCTCGGCGTGCCTGGATGCGGGCGCTCTCTAGCACCGAGCGTCCGTGGGCCTCCTCGTCCTCGAGGCCCGACTCGAGTGAGAGCTGACTGGGGACGGGAAGCACGAAGACGGCGTAGAGCACACCTTCCTGTCCCACCAGCTTGGCGGCGCTCGAGAGCGCGGCGGCGGACACGTCATCGCCGAAGATCGGCACCAGCGCGGTGCGATATTCGAGCTCCTCGAAGTCGGCGGGGCGTTCGGGACGCTCGATCTTGTAGTGCTTGCGGGGATCGAGTCCCTGCTGGCGGCGGTAGATGAAGTAGCCGCCGAAGCCCAGCACCATCCACGGGATGCCGATCGTGCGCGCCTCGGGGTGTAGCGCGACGACCGCGCACCAGGCCGCGAACGTGCCGATCCCCCCCAGCACCGCCGTCAGCGGAATCGGACGGCCCCGCACACTGATATTCCACGGCATCCGGTAGGGGCGCTCGCGATCGGGGTCCTTCAAGCGCAGCGCGACCACCGAGATGTGGGCGATCGTGAAGGAGAGCATCGCCCCGAAGGAGTAGAGGTTGCCGAGCAGCGTGGTTTCTCCCGGGATGATCAATAGGCCCGCGAGGATCGAGAAGAACACGATCGTGAACCACGGGGTGCGGAACTTCGGATGCAGGCGCGAGAACACGCTCGGGAGCTGGCGGTGCTCGGCCAGCGACCACGACAATCGGGAGATCCCGATCAGCCCGGCGTTGGTGGCGATGAACAGGATCGTCGCGGCGAGCACACCGACGTAGCCGCGTACGAATGTCAGCAGGGTGCCGTGCAGACCCAGGCGCGAGACGATGCCGAGTACCGGGTCGTTTTCGAAGTGCCCGCCTAGCGCCGTGGCATAGCCGGGGTGCTTGAAGGTTTCTAGCAGCGCCGGGCTGTAGCCGACTCCGTGGTGGATCACCGGCAGCGCCGAGAGCGCGACCACCGAGATGCCCGCGTAGACGCCGAGTACGGCAAACAACACGAGGTTGACCGACTTGGGGATGTCGTGCCCGGGGTCCTTGGCCTCCTCGGCCATGTTGGAGACGGTCTCGATCCCGGTGTAGGCGACCATCGCGACCGACAGGGCGAATATCACCTGGGTCCAGCTGGGTGCGGTGCCCAGGTGCACCTGGTCGATCAACAGCGAGGGGTTGAGCACCAGTACGAAGCCGAAGGCGACCAGCAGCACCTGTGTGCAAAGGTCCGTTACGGCCAAGAACAGGTTGAGCTTCGCGGACTCGCCCAGACCGCGGATGTTCAGCGCGGCGAGCAGTACGATCGTGACCAGCCCGCCGATGATGTCGCCGGGGTTGTGGGTGAGGCTCGGGAAGAACGCGCCCAGGTAGTGCGGGACGAAGAACGCTGAGATCGCGATCGTGATGATGTAGTCGAGGCTCAGTGCCCAGCCGGCGAAGAACGAGACGATGTCGTTGAACGCGTGGCGGGCAAAGGAGGAGGAGCCGCCCGCCTCGGGGAACATCGAGGCGCCCTCCGCGTAGGTCTTGGCGGTCAGCACGAATAGTCCGCCGGCGAACATGAACACCAGTGGAGTGAGCCCCAGCGCGTGCGCGGCTACGAGTCCCAGCGCGTAGTAGATCGAGGAGCCGACGTTGCCGTAGGCGGTCGCGAACAGCCCTGGGACGCCGACTGAGCGGCGCAGCCCGTGTTGGGTCAGGCGTGCCATCTAGCGCCGGTCCCGATGGTGGACTCGGGGCTTGATTTTCACACCTTTTAGGCTAGGTCTCTCCCCATCAAGGACGTATCAAGGATTGCGCCTAAGACATTTAGATTTCGCAAAGATCGAGCTGTTCGCTTCAGGCACTGAAGCGGTATCCGATGCCCGAGTCGGTGCGGATCAGGCGCCGTTGGCGCCCGTCGGCCTGGAGCTTGCTGCGCAGGTTGGCGATGTGCGTTCGCAGCACTGGGGTGGCGTCGGCATACTCGGGTCCCCAGACCTCGATCAGAAGCTGGCGATGGGTCATCAGTAGTCCCCGGTTGAGCAATAGGAAGCGCAGCAGCGAGAACTCCGTCGGTGTGAGGTGGACATCGATTCCGTCGAGCGACACCGAGTGCGCTGCCAGATCGACGATCAGCCCGTCGACTTCGACGCGGGGCTCACTCGGATCGCGACCGGCGCGACGCAGCGCGGCGTTCACCCGGGCGACCAGCTCCCCGGGGCCGAAGGGCTTGGTGACATAGTCATCGGCGCCCTGGTGCAGCGCGTCGATCTTCGTCTGCTCGTCGCCGATCGCTGAGAGGATCAGGATCGGTATCTCGGTCCACTCGCGCAGGCGCCGGCACAGCTCGATCCCGTGCTGGTCGGGGAGCAGCAGGTCGATGATCGCCAGGTGCGGGCCGTCGACGGCGGCGCGGTCGAGCGCCTCCTCGACTGTGGCGGCGATCCGCACCTCGTAGCCGGCGTCGCGCAGGATCAAATTCAGCGCCCGGCGGATCTGCGCGTCGTCGTCGCAGACGAGGATCCGCTCATTGGCCATCGGCCGCTCCGTTGCTCGTGGACCGCGTCGAGAGGAGCGCGGGGTCCTGCGTCACGAGCGGGAACTCCACGACGAAGCTGGTGCCGTGTCCGGGTAGCGACTCGACGCTGATGCGTCCGCCGTTGAGCTCCAGAAAGCCTCTGGTGATCGCCAGGCCCAGCCCGGATCCCGCGTGATCGGGCTGAGAGGAGGGCGTGCGATAGAAGGGCAGGAAGATGCGCTCCTGCTCGCTTGGGGCGATGCCCGGCCCCTGGTCGACGATCAGCACCCGGATCCGGTCGCGCACGGTTCGCGCCCTTACCGACACGGGTTTCTCGCTGCAGTAGCGTGCGGCGTTCTCCAGCACGTTGGCGAAGGCTCGCTCCAGTTGGGCTGGATCGCCCTGCAGCAGCGGCATTCCCTGCTGGACTGAGAGCTTGAACAGGGCGGCGTCGGTGCCTGTCTGCTCGACGGCCTCCTGCAGAACCTCGTCGATCGAGTACCACACCAGCCGTGGCTCGGCGTGGCCGGCCTGCAGCACCGACAGATCGAGCAGCTTCTCGATCAGACGCCACAGCCGCGTTGCGGCGTCGATCACCTGCTCGCGTACGTCCCCGACATTCTCGCTGGTGGGCGCTTGCGGGTCGAGCGCGGTGGCTGCCATCAGGATCGCTGTCAGCGGTGTGCGCAGGTCGTGGGAGACCGAGCGCAGGACGGCTGTCTTGAGCTCGTCGCTGCGTCTGAGCGCGGCTGTCTCCACCACCTCGGCTTGCAGTTCGGCGCGGTGCAGCGCGGCGGCGAGGATCGACTCCAGCAGCGGCACGATACGCGTGGCGATGCGGGCCCGTTCGGCGCTCGAGGGTGTGCCGGCGAGCAGCAGCGTCCCGATCGCCCTGCCGGCGCTCTGCAGGGTGAAGGCAATCGAATGGCCGTCAGCGTCCAGTTGAGTCAGCGAGATCTGCGCGCTTGTGGCGCCCACGACGGCGGCCAGGCGCTGGGCGGCGAGGTCGAGGACGCCCTCCAGGTCCTCGCCGCCGAGCAGTAGCTGGGCCATCTCGGATGCCAGGTCGGCCTCCTGGCGGCGCTGTTCGGCCTCGCGGCTACGCAGCCGTGCGAGTTCGGCGAGCAGTCCGGTGGCGACGGCGACCGCTACGAACGCCAACAGCGCGGCCCAGTCGCGTTGGTCGTTCAGCGCGAAACGGTCGACCGGCGGCAGGTGAAAGAAGTTGAAGGCCGCGGCGCTCAGGACACTGGTGGCGATTCCGAGCGCCAGCCCCCAGAACATCGCCACCACCAGCACCGCCAGCACGTACAGCACGCCCAGCGAAAGCACGGGGGTGACCTGCTTGAGCGGGTAGATCACGAGCGTCGCGGCGGTCACGCTCGCGAGGGCGACCAGCACACCGGTCGTGCGCGCGGGGCGCTCGGATTTCAACAGCAGCGGGGAGAGCGTCGCGGAGCTCATACTCAAACCATCTCAAGAAGTGTGCCAGCACCCTCTCCTGGGTTGGAGAATCAGACCAGGACCGGTGAGCGCTCGCCCGTGGGGCCCGCATAGGTCTCGGTCTCGATGATCACACGGCAGGGACGCTTTGAGAGCAGATAGGTGGCTGTCGGGCCGATGCGCTGCTCTCCGGAGGGCGCGTGCAACGTGGACCAGTAGATCACGTCGGCCTTGACCCGTTCGGCCTCCGCCACCAGCGAGGCGCCGGGATGGCGCGTGCGGATCAGGCCGGTGTGCACTCGCAGCCCCGCGCGGCGTGCCTTGATCCGTGCGCTCTCTAGCACCGAGCGTCCGTGCGCCTCCTCGTCCTCGAGGCCCGCTTCCAGGGACAGCTGGCTCGGCACCAGCAGCACGAACACCGCGTATATGACCCCGCTCTCGCCGACCAGCTTCGCGGCGCTGCCGAGCGTCGCGGCGCTCACGTCGCCGCCGAAGATCGGCACCAGCGCGGTGCGATACTCGAGCGCCTGAAAGTCAGCGGGACGCTCGGGACGGTCGACTTTGGCGGTGCTGCGCAGATCCAGTCCCTGACGGTGGCGGTAGAGGACATACACGGCGATTCCGAGCGCCAGCCAGATCACGCCGGCGACCGCGACGTCCAGATGCAGGAGCGTGACCGTGACGAACGCCAGGCCCGTGCCTAGCACCCCCAGCAGCGCGAACAGCGGCAGCTCCCGTCCGGCAATGCGCAGTGTGCCCGGCCCGCGGTAGGGGCGCGGCTGCTCGGGCGCCTTGATGCGCAGACGGATCACCGCCAGGTGAGCGATCGTGAACGACAGCATCGCCCCGAACGCGTACATGTTGCCCAGGAATTCGGCCTTGCCCGGGATGATCGTCAGGCAGGCGATCCCTCCGAACAGGAGGATCCCGATCCACGGTGTGGAGAAGCGTGGATGCAGGCGGCCGAGCCGATCGGGAAGCTGGCGGTGCAGGCCCATCGAGTAGACCAGGCGCGAGACACCGATGATGCCGGCGTTGGCGGCGATGAACAGGATCGTGGCGGCGAGCAACCCGACATAGATCTCCCCGGCGCTCTGTAGGGCACCTAGGTGCAGGTGCTTGACGATTCCGAGCACGGGGTCGCCCGCGAAGCCGCCGTGGGCCTCGCTCTTGCCGAGCAGCGTGCTGTATTTGCCGTCGGCTTCCTTGTGCACCGGTAGCGCCGAGAGGGCGACCATCGGTAGTGCCGCGTAGATCGCGAACACGGCGATGACGACGAATTTGATCGCCCGCGGGACCGTTTTGGTCTCGTCGCGGGCCTCCTCGGCCATGTTGGAGATCGTCTCGATCCCGGTGTAGGCGATCATGCCGATCGGGATCGCGATCAGGAAATCCTTCCAGCTCGGGGCGACACCGAGGTGCACGTTTGCGAGCAGGACGTGCGGGGAGAGCACCAGCGCGATCCCGACCGCGACCAGCAGCAGCTGGGTGGCGAAGTCCGTCAGTGCCAGCACGATGTTCAGGCCGGCGGCCTCCTTGACGCCGACGACGTTCACGAGCGAGAGCACGATCACCGCCCCGATCCCGAACAGCACGTCCCCGGGGCCGTGTTCGAGCGCCGGCCAGAACAGGCCACCGATGTAGTGCGGCACGAAGAACGCCGAGATCGCGATCGTGATCGTGTAGTTGAGCATCTGCGCCCAGGCCGCGAAGAACGACCAGAACTCGTTGAAGGCGTGGCGCGCGAAGCTGGAGGAGCCGCCCGCCTCGGGATACATCGCTGTCGCCTCGGCGTAGGTGGCGGCCGTCAGGTAGAAGATCACTCCTGTGATCAAAAAGACGATCGGGGTCAGTCCGAGCGCGTAGGAGGCGACCAGTCCCAGCGCGTAGTAGATCGAGGAGCCGACGTTGCCGTAGGCTGTGGAGAACAGGGCGCTTGTGCCGAGCACGCGCCGCAGTCCGTGTTGGGTCAGGCGTGCCATCTAGCGCAGCAGCGTATATGCCGGCGCCGGCAGGACGTCGATCGGCGCCGGCTCGCTTGGGTGCAAGAACCCGTGCATCACCGATCGCCTTGGAGGAACCCGGCATATGATGCCGACGGCCATTTTCCCCTACCCTTTTTAGCGACCTATGCAACAGACCCGCCGCGGAAACTACGACTCTGGTGATGACTTCGTCTTGGAGTACGGCGAGCTGCGCTTCACCTTCAACGAGTGCGACTTCTCAGAGCGCTGCGAGCAGGCGGCGCTGCGGCTCGGATTCGTCGGCGGGCGCCTGGGCGAGGACGAGCTGGAGGATCTGGTCAATCTCGTCGTAAACGGCGAGATCTCCGATCCCGCTTCGGCGCTCGGCGAGCACGTCAACGACTGCTGGCCGGAGATCGTGGGGCCGGCGGAACGGTCGCTGGTGCACTGGCTGCGCCGGCTGGTCTTCCGTGGAGCGTGGCTCGATCAGAGGGTCAACGAGGGTGAGCTGGAAGTCGCGTTCATCGAGACGACCGGCAGCTTCTCCTACGTGCAACCCGACCGTGACGGGGAAACGATCGAGCTCTCCCCCGAGCCCTCCTGGGGCCGGGTAGCCTACCGGCGCTGAAACCGGTTTAGCCGCTACTGCACCAGGGCGTTGGCGCGCGCCTGGGCGATCGCGTTCGCGCCGTCCTCACCGACCAGGAGCTCGGCCTTCAGGGTGCCGCTCGAGAGCAGGTCGATCGCCGGCAGCCGCCCGGTGCTCGTCAGCGCCACGTCCAGTGCGATCACCGTCGTCTCCCCTCCGAAGGAGCTGCTGGCTGTCGCGATCACCGTCAGTGTGCCGCTGGCGGTGAGGTTGCGTGCGCAGGCAAGCGCCTTGCGTGCTGTGGTGGGATGGAGCCCGTCGAGCGTGTCGATCAGCACGAGCGCGTCGCCGCCGCGAACGGCGATGCGCTTGGCGGTCTCCATCGCGCGATCAAGGGCCTGCCCCTGGGAGTCCGCGGAGGTCGCGAAGCTGAGCGCCGCCACCGGGGCGACCGGGCCCTCCCGGAACTCGCTGAGCTCCTCGGGGCGCAGTCCGAGTGCCACCACGAGCACCTCGAGTTTCTCAGTCGAGCTGAGCGCGCCGAGGATCCGTCGCAGCGTCTCGGTCTTGCCGGCGCGGGAGGCGCCAACGATGACCGCCCGCGAACCCCTGCCGATCGGTGTGAGCCATTCGATCGCCTTCAGTGTCGGGTCCTCGGAGTTCATCTGTAGCCGCTCGGAGGGGTAGGAGGCCGGCATATCCTCGAAGCGGGGACCGTCGGCGACCGTGTCGGCGGAGGAGCCGTTGATCGTGTCCACCCGCACCAGCGATGGGTAGCGCTCTGAGCGTCTCGGGGTGCGCACCGGCCCGGTCACCTTGTCGCCGGAGACCAGCTCGCAGCGGCGGACCTGAGCCGCGGAGATGTATACGTCCTCATCAGAGGCCTCCGGCGGGGTGACTCGCAGGAACGCCGAGCCGTTGCCGAGTAGCTCCACCACACCCTCGGCCACCCGATCCTCCGCGGCGGGCTGCTTGGCGGGTTCTTTGGCGGCCTGTTTGGCGGGCTCTCTGGCCGGTTTGCGCGACGGCTGTTCCTTGCGCGACGGCTGTGCCTTGCTTGCCGGCTGCTCCTTGCTCGCCGGCCGCTCCTTGCTCGCCGGCTCGTCTTTGGATGGCTCCTCGGCCTCGCGGTCTGGGGATTTGAAGCGCCCGGGGCGGATGTAGCGCCGCCGACGCTGGGCACCGTCGCCGTGCTCTGAGTCCTCCGATGTCTCATCTGAGGGCTTTGAGCGGGAGATGATCGCCTCGATCAGCTCCTCCTTGCGCAGTTTGCGATAGCCATCGAGTCCCAGTTGGTCGGCGATCGCGTGCAGGTCGGAGAGGGGGCTCGCCTGAAGCTCGGAGGGCTCGAACACGGTCATGTCAGTCTCTGCCTTTCGGTGTCTGGTGGGGTGGTCAGCATCCAGCTGCGTTGAGCAGCAGCCGGCACCCGTGAGGGCCCGAGCAAGACTAGCGCGCGGGGCGGGCGAACCGGTCAGCCGGGCACACCGGCGATCCCCTCCGCTCGAGCTTCGCTTTCAAAGCGCGCGATCTCGAGACCGGCCCGCTCGGCGTCCCAGCCCAGCTCACGCGCCATCACGTCAGCCACCAGCCGCACCGCGCCGAGGGGATCGCCGCCGTCGAGATCGCCGGCGGCGAGCAGTCCCAGCCTGGTGCGTCGCAGCAACACGTCGCCCACTCCGCGGGCCTGCTCGCGACGAGCCGCCAGCACGGCCTCGGCCAGCAGATCGGGCAGACCGGGCACGATCGGCTGCGCGAGCTCTCCGCGCTCGGCCGCCAGGCCCAGAACCTCGTGCGCGGCGTAGCCGTAGCGCGCGGCCAGCGCCGCGTAGGACTCCTCCGGCACACCCTCCACGCGCGGCAACTCCTCGACGGCGACAGCCTGGCCGAGCGGTATCTCGTGCGTGCGGCAGGGAGCGTCGCGGGCTTCGCGCTCGACCAGCCGGTCGACGGCCAGCTTGGCCATGCGCCGCCAGGTGGTCAGCTTGCCGCCGGTGATCGTGATCATCCCACTGGAGGTCTCATACAGCTCCGCCTTGCGTGAGATGTCCACCGACTTCTTGGGGTCGCCTGTTGAGATCAGCGGGCGGACACCCGCGAACGCACCGGTGATCTGCTGTGGCGAGATGGCGCTGGCGAAGAACTCGTTGACTGCACTGAGCAGATAGTCGATGTCCTCGGCTGAGGGCGCTATGTGCGTGAGCTCACCCTCGTAGTCGTTATCGGTGGTTCCGACCAGCGTGCGGCCGAGCCACGGCAGCGCGAAGATCGTGCGTCCGGCGCCCGCCGGAACGATCGCGCCACCCACCAGCGGCAGGTCGTCGTGGTCGAGGGTTATGTGAGTGCCGCGGCTGGGACGGATGCGGGGCAGCTCCGCCTCGCGCAGCTCGTTGGGGCGCAGCTCGTCGGCCCAAACCCCGGTGGCGTTGACGACGTTCGCGGCACGCACCTCGAATTGCGCGCCGCTCTCTACGTCCAGTGCGCGCACGCCCTGGGTGTGGCCGTCGTGCTCGAGCAGGCCGGTGACATCGACGCGGTTGGCGCAGACCGCGCCGAAGCGCTCGGCCTCGCCCAGCACGGTCAGCACGAGCCGCACGTCATCGGTCTGGCAGTCGTAGAACAGATAGCCGCTGGTCGGCTCGCGCGCCGCCAGGGCGGGCAGCAGGCTGAGGACTTCCTCACCGGAGATCACCCGATGGCGCTCGGGACTCCAGGACTCCGCGGTCTCGGATGAGCCCGTGCGCTCCCGGCGTGGGGCCTCCCCCGCGCCGCGCTCGGAGCGGGCACGCCGCCCGCGGCGCGAGCGCAGCCGGTCACGATCGACGGACATCACGTCATAGAGGTTCAGGCCGACGCCCATCAGGCGATCCGGGCGTGCCCCGTCGAAGGCCGGTACCACCAGCGGCAGTGGATGCACCAGATGCGGCGCCAGCGCCACCATCAGCTGACGCTCCAATAGCGCCTCGCGGACCAGCCCGAGGTCGAAGTTCTGCAGGTAGCGCAGGCCCCCGTGCACTAGCTTGCTAGAGCGGCTGGAGGTGCCGGAGGCGTAGTCGGCGCGCTCCAGCAGCGCCACGCTGTAGCCGCGTGTGGAAGCGTCCAGCGCGACCCCGGCGCCGGTGATGCCACCGCCCACGACCACCACGTCGAAGTCGTTGCCGGACAGCGCCATGAGTGCCTGAGAGCGCTCGATCACGACCGGCAGTCTTTCAGAGCGTCGCGTCGGTGAGCCGTGCCCGGCCTGGCGCTCCCGCGCGGCGGCGGCTCTACTGGTTCAGGCCGAGTGTTTCGAGCATCTGGTTCCAGTCGTTGAAACCGATGCTCGTTTCGATGTGTTCCAGCTGCAGTTCGAGGCGCGAGGCGCGTTGCGCGAGACTCTTCAGTGACGGCGGCTCGTAGGGCTCCAGTAGCCGCGCCGGGATCGTGCTTGCCCCGATCGCGTCCAGGCGCCGATCGAAGACGATGGTGGCGGCTGGGATCGTCTTGAAGCCGCTGGCGGTCCAGGCGCGCACGTCGCCGCAGATGTCGGGCATCGGCAGGCTCGCCAGCTGCGCGAGGCTCTTGGCGTAGTTGCGGGCGATGCGGGTGAGCTTGTGGTTACTCCAGTGCAGCGGCCGTACGGCGCTGACGAACCGGTTGACCGCGAGGACATCTGTGTGGTAGACGATCGACCACAGCGCACCGGCGACCTCGTCGCTCATCTTCTGGGATTCGGTGCTCTGGGGTGAGTTGACGGCCACGTTCGGGCACTGTTCGCCGAGTGTCTTGTTGAGCTGGCTGATGCTCGCCTCGGCGATGCGGATCTTGGTGTGCGCGCTGCGCATCAGCGCGTAGTTGGCAAGGACATACGAGCGGGTCGCGGCTTGATCGCCGCCGGCCGCGAGCGCGTTTGCGGGCCCCAGCCCTAGAACGAGTAGAAAGGCGGTGACTGCGCGGATCGGTGAATTCATACCTTCACAAGTATGGCGTCTGGGAGTGGATGGCACGCCGGTGCGCCGTGGCGGCCGATGGCTTCCCTGAGGCGGTGCCCGGTTTTAGAGTTGTCCCAGCTCGGAGGTGATCTCGCTCACCGCCGACTTGGCGTCCCCGAACAGCATCGTCGTCTTGGGGTCGTAGTAGAGCTCGTTTTCGATGCCCGCGAAGCCTGGGTTCATCGAGCGCTTGATCACGATTACCGAGGTGCTGTCGGCGACCTCCAGGATCGGCATCCCGTAGATCGGTGAGGACGGCGTGTTCTTGGCCGCGGGGTTGGTGACGTCGTTGGCCCCGATCACAAGTGAGACGTCGGTGCGGGAGAACTCGGGGTTGGCGTCGTCCATCTCCTTGAGCTGGTCATACGGCACGTCCGCCTCGGCCAGCAGCACGTTCATGTGCCCGGGCATGCGTCCCGCGACTGGGTGGATCGCGTAGCTGACCTCCACCTGGCGTTTCTCGAGCTCCTTGGTCAGCTCGCGCACCGCGTGCTGGGCCTGTGCGACCGCCATACCGTACCCGGGCACGATCACCACGCGGTTGGCGTAGGCCAGCTGAATCGCCGCGTCGGCCGCGCTCGTGGAGCGGACGGTGCCGGCGTGCTCCCCCGCGCCTGAGGCGCCCTCGACCGCTCCCCCGCCGCCGAAGCCGCCGGCGATGATCGCTGGGATCGAGCGATTCATCGCGACGGCCATCAGGTTCGTGAGGATCGAGCCGGACGCGCCGACGATCATCCCCGCCACGATCAGCGCGGGGTTGTTCAGCGCGATCCCCGTCGCGGCAGCCGATAGGCCGGTGAACGCGTTCAGCAGCGAGATCACGACCGGCATGTCCGCCCCGCCGATCGGAAGCACGACCGCGTTGCCCAGTAGCGCCGCCGAGGCCAGCAGCACGATGAACAGCGCTTCGGAGTGTTCGCCGGCGGCGATCGCCACACCGCACGCCACTGCGATCAGCGCCAGCAGCAGGTTGACGAACTGCTGGGAGGAGCCGAGCGTGATCGGCTTGCCGGGGATGATTTCCTGGAGCTTGCCGAACGCGATGTTCGAGCCCCAGAACGACACCGATCCGACGATCGCGGCGAACAGCGAGAAGATCGCGATGTATGTCGCGGTGCCGTTGAAGCCATGGCTGAGTCGGAACTCAGACCAGGAGATCAGGAACACGGCGCCGCCGCCGACACCGTTGAACAGCGCCACCATCTGCGGCATCGCGGTCATCTTCACCTGACGCGCCGCCGGCACCCCGACGGCGGTACCGAGCGCCACACCGATCACGATCAGCGCCCAGTTGCCCTCGTCCACGTTCAGCAAAGTGGCGATCACGGCGATCGCCATGCCGACAGCGGCGATCCGGTTTCCGCGCACAGCGGTCGTCGGTCCGGAGAGGCCACGCAGACCCTGGATGAACAGACCGAACGCGATGATGTAGAGGATGTCCAGGAAGCTCTGGTCCTGCAGGAAGGTGCTGGCGAGCGGCAGGCTGCTCACGACTTCTTCTCCTCATCACCGGAGGACTTCGGTTTCGTCTTGAACATCTCGAGCATGCGGTCGGTCACGAGGAAGCCGCCGACGACGTTGATCGTGCCGAATGCGATCGCGATCACGAGGATGACCTTGTTGAACGCGCCGTTGCCCGACAGGCCCACCACGAGCAGGCCGCCCAAAAGCACGATTCCGTGGATCGCGTTGGTGCCCGACATCAACGGTGTGTGCAGCGTGTTCGGCACCTTGGAGATCACCACGAAGCCGATGAACCCGGCCAGCACGAGGATCGCGAGGTTGGTGGTGAGGGTGCTGGCGATGATCATGCGGCGGCCTCCACAGCGGCTTTGGCTCCCGGATGGACGATCTCGCCGTCGCGCACCACACAAGCGCCCTTGACGATCTCATCCTCGAAGTCGAGTTGCAGCGCACCGTCCTCGCCTACGAACAGGTCGAGCAGTGCCTGCACGTTGCGTGCGAACAGTTGCGAGGAGTGCTCGGCCATGCTCGCGGGCAGGTTCAACGGCGAGACGATCTTGACGTCGTGCTTGATCGCGGTTTCGCCCGGCTCGGTCAGCTCGCAGTTGCCGCCCGCCTCGCCCGCCAGATCGACGATCACCGAACCCGGCTTCATCCCTTCCACAGCCTCCGCCGTGACGAGCCTAGGCGCGGGGCGACCTGGCACGAGCGCGGTTGTGATCACCACGTCAAAGCCCTTGATCGCGTCGGTCAGAGCCTGTTGCTGGCTGGCGCGCTCCTGCTCGGTCAGCTCGCGTGCGTAGCCGCCCTCGCCGCTGGCCTCGATGCCGAGATCGAGCCATTGCGCGCCGAGCGACTGCACCTGCTCGGCGACCTCCGGGCGAACGTCATAGCCGGTTGTGCGCGCGCCCAGGCGCTTGGCGGTCGCGAGCGCCTGCAGTCCGGCGACGCCGACGCCCAGGACGAGCACCTTCGCCGGCGGGATCGTGCCCGCCGCTGTCATCAGCATCGGGTAGAAGCGGCCCATCTCCTCCGCGCCCAGCAGCGCCGCGCGGTAGCCCGCGACGTTCGCCTGCGAAGACAGCGCGTCCATCGCCTGTGCCCGCGAGATTCGCGGGATCGCCTCCATCGCGAACGCCGTCGCTTTCGCGTCCGCCAGCGCACGGGTGGTCTGCGGGCTCGTCAACGGCGCGAGGAAGCCGATCAGGATCGAGCCCGAGCCAAGGCCACGGATCGCTTGGGGGTCCGGCGGTGCGATCGTCACGACCACATCACAGCCCCACACCTCAGACGCGTCGGCGGTGGTCTTGGCGCCGGCGTCGGTGTATGCGGCGTCGCTCAGCAGGGCGTCCTCACCCGCGCCGTTCTGCACGACGACGTCGAGGCCCTTGGCCTGCAGCTTGCTGACGACCTCTGGCACGAGCGCCACCCGGTGCTCTCCCGCCGCGGTCTCCTTCGGAACACCTATTCGCATCGCAGGGCCGGGAAAGTACCTTATTGCGCCGACGAGGGACCGCCCGGGTGCCTATCATGGGGTCACTGGCGAGCTTCGATCAGCCCGTGCGGACTGTCTGATGACGATCAACCTCACACGTATCTACACCAAGCTCGGCGACGATGGACAGACGCATCTGGGTGACATGAGCCGGGTGTCCAAGAATCATCCGCGGGTGGAGGCCTACGGCACGGTGGACGAGCTCAACGCGACGATCGGGCTGTGCTTGGCGCACCCCGGTCTGCCTGAGGATTTCGCCGTCTGGCTTACGCGTGTGCAGAACGAGCTGCTCGATGTCGGCGCCGACCTGTCGGTTCCCAGCTCAGACGAGCGCACACGTCTGCGAGTGAGCGCTCAATACACCGCGTGGCTCGAGCAGGCCTGCGACGAGGTCAACGCCAAGCTAGAGCCGCTGCACTCCTTCGTGATACCGGGCGGCAGCCTCGCCGCCGCCCATCTGCATCTCGCTCGCACGGTCTGCCGTCGCGCCGAGCGCAGGGCGCTGGCGGTAACAGACGGTAACCCCGAGGTTTTGCGCTACCTGAACCGCCTGTCGGATCTGCTTTTCATCCTCTCGCGCGCGGTCGGCGAGGAGTCAGAGCTGCTGTGGGACCCGGGCGGCGGTCATCCCGGCGGCGAAGCCCAGGGCGCCGACAAGCCCGCTTAGAGGCTCTTCAGCGTCGCAGCGCGGCGGTCAGGGTCGAGGCGATCAACACGGCGAGTGTCGCGATCCCAAACGCGGCAACCACCAGGGCGCGGTGGTCCACGGCGAACAGCGCCAGATGGCGGTGACGGACCGCCAGCGAGACGCCGACGAGGATCCCAAACGCGGCGATGACAGCCAGCAGCACACCGAGCAGCACCATCAGCGAGCTAGCGAGCGCCGGCAAGACGCGGGCGGACCGCTGCACCCGTGGGGCCGCTGAGGGCCATCTGCGCTCGGCGAGAGCAAGCGCGGCGATCGCCAGCGAGCTCCACAGCGCCGCCAGCAGATAGCCGCCGAAGACGTCGCTCGGCAAATGCCAGGCGAGCACCAACAGCGAGAAGCCCACGGCGATCGCGAACGCGCAGCCACACGCGGCGACGAGCGCACGCGCCTGGCGTGGGGCGATCAAAACGGCGCACAACGCGAGTGTCATTGCGGCGGTCGAGTGGCCACTCGGCCAGGAGGCCGCTCCGACCGTGGCGTAGCCGACGTGCGCGTGTGGGTGGGCGAGCAGCGGCTTGAGCGCCTCGGCGCTGAGCGGCGCCAACACAAGCACCAGCGCGGCGGCGAGAGCGACCTTGGGGCGTTCGCGTCCGAGCGCTATCCCCACGAGCGCTATCGCCCACAGCGTGTAGAGCGGCGGATCGAGCAGCGCCAGCATCAGTTTTGCCAGCACATCCACACGCGGATGGGCGAGTTGGGTGAAGTCGCTGAGCGCGACGGCGTCCTGTACGTGACTGGCCGGCACGAGGCTGGCGGCCACCCAGGTCAAGGCCAGCCCGACGACGCACAGCGCCGCGTAGCGCAGCGCCGTGGCGGGGCTGATCGGCTCAGGATTTCTGACGATCGAGCTGATCGACACAGTTACAGGGTAAAGCCCTCGGCGCTCTGAGGCTGCGGGTCCTGCTATCGCAGGATCGGGGCGAGCAGCATGCCAGCCAGCGCACCGGCTGTGCGGGCCATGGCGTCCAGGCGATCTTCGACTTGACCGGTGCTCGACGCGGCCGGTCGAGGACTGGATGGTTTGGCCGTGGATCTCCTGGCCTGCTGGAGCGCCGTCGCGGGTGGGTTGGCTTTTCCAGTTGGGGGCGCTTTGGTCGTGTCGGGGGAGCTCGCAACACGTCCGGGGGGCTTGACCGGGGTTATCGGCAGCGGCTTCAGCGCTAGTGCGGTGAGCGCCTGAGCGGTCACCCAAACCGGGGTCTGGGTGCTGGTGCGGGAGTAGCGGACGCTGCCGTCGGGGGCGATCAGGCCCTGCAGGTAGCCCAGCGGGGTGGCGCTGCCACGGTGTCTGAGGGTGCTCGGGTGCCGCCCTGCCGCAACCAGGCCCTGGATCGCCCAGGCGGTCGATTGGGCGTTTGACTGTTCTGGGGGTTGCATCGGAAAGCCACCGTCGAGGTTCTGGGCGCTCGTCAGAAACGACACGGCGCGCGAAAGCACCGTCCCGGTGCGCTGCCCGGCGTCGATCAGCGCCTGCAGTGCCGCCGCGGTGTCGTCGACGTCGCTTGGCCCGCCGTATACGCCGAAGCCAAAGCCGCCGTCGGTGTTCTCCTCGCGGGCGATCCACGCTGCGGCCTTGCGCACCTTCTCGTCGCTGGCCGGCGCTCCAGCGGCGCGCAGCGCGAAGATCGCGAACGCCGTCAGGTTCACTTGGCCGGAGAACGAGCCGTCTGAGTCTCTGAAGCGCAGCAGTTCGGCGAGCGGGTCGCGCCCGTCCAGGGAGTTGGTGGCCACGCCGCAGGCGTGCAGCGCGAGGATCGTGCGCTCTAGGTCGCCGGCGCCGTGCAGAGCTGAGGCTTCGCCGCGCAGCGCGTCGAGCAGGGTGTGCCCGTTGTGGCGTACGCTCAGCGGGTCCCGCCCGGCGGCTGCGAGCCCGATCGCCACCCAGCCGGAGTAGAGCTCGCTGCTTGACTGTCCGCGCGCCCCGCCGAAGCCGCCGTCGGTGTTTTGCGCGGCGGCCAGGTAGGAGATCTCGCGGGAGAGATCGCGCCTGGCGGCCGAGGCCGGTGCCCCGGCCGGCCGCTGGGATGGCGTGGCGGTCACCTGAGCTGCGGGCGGGCGCTCCGCGCTGTGCCCTTGGCTTGCTGGCGCACCCGATACGCGCGGGCAGAGCACCAGTAGCGCCGCGGCGCCCACCACAGCCAGGAGCGTGCAGAGGACCCCCAGCGGCGAGCGGCTACCTCTGCCTCCCGGCGGCACGTCAGGAGGACCGATCGTCGCTTCCGGGGCCACCCAGATCACCTCCATGCGCACGCGCATCCTGGCGAGAACCCTTGCCAGCTCGGGCGCGAAGGCGAGACCGAAGAGGAAGCTGGCGACCGTGTCGGTGATGTCGAAGGACAGCGCCTGGCCGGCGACCGCCAGGAACGCGGCGGGGGTGTGGACCGCACCCAGCGTCCAGGTGTAAAAGTTCATGACCTCCTTGGCCGCGAGCGCCGAGAACGCACATGCCAATGCCAGCGGCACACGCCCGAGACGGCGCCCGCTGAGACGCCCGAGCATCGCGCCGATCAAACCGACCAAGCCCCAGGCCGCCATCTGCCACGGCGTGTACGGGCCCTGACCGAGCATGAAGTTCGAGACCAGCATCCCCAGCGCGCCGACGGTGAACCCGGGCACCGGGCCGAGCGCGTAGCCGACCACGAGCGTCATAGCGGTTATCGGCTTGACGTCGGGCAACGCCACGAACGCGTCTCGCCCGAGCGCGGCCAGAGCGGCCATGACCGCGACAACCGCGGCGGTGCGCGCCGAGGGGCGCCGGCGCTCATATGCAAGCCAGCCGACCGCGAGTACCACCGCGACGAGGAGAAATGACGCGAGCGGCCAGCTCATCTCGCGAGACTCGCAGGGGCGGGGGCGGTGCTGCCATCGGCGTACCCGCGCAGCAGCTCGGCTCCCTGCTCGGGTAGCAGCGCGCCGCCGGCGCCGCCGAGGATGCGTGCGGTCTCGGTGGCGAAGTACCAGCCTCCGGCGAGCAGCCCCGAAGCGGTGTCTTCGGCGATCACCCTCCCGTCGGCCAGCAGGATGGCGCGATCAGCGCACGCGGCGGCGAACTCGGGGTCGTGCGTAGCCACGATCACGGCCTGCCCGCTCTGCGAGCGTCGGCGCAGCTCCTCGGCCAGCGCGGCCTTGGCGGCGCGGTCCATGCCGCGGGTGGGCTCATCGAGCGCGAGTACCGCCGGTGCAACCTCCGAGTCGGTGACGATCGCCAGGGCCAGACGCTGGCGCTCGCCGCCGGAGATATCGCGCGGGTTGCGCCGCGCGAGCTCTGTCAACCCGGCCCGCGCCAGGGCACGGGCGGAGACCTCATCGCCGACGTGTTCGTGGATGAAGTAGTCGCCCGGATTCTGCAGCAGCAGTGCCACCCTGCCCGCTCGCCGCAGATGGCCTCGGGTCGGCTCGAGCAGCCCGGCGGCGTGGCGCAGCAGCGTTGACTTGCCGGCGCCGTTGCGCCCCATCAGTGCCACGCTCTCACCCGCGCCCAGGCGCAATGTGATCCCACGCAGGATCGCTGGGCCGTCGCGCAGCTCGTGCCAGACCCCGTTCATTTCTAGCGCCGCTCGAGACCGATCGGCCCGGCGTCTTGCGAAGGTGACCCGTGCTGGGGGCGCAGGCGGCGAAGCCTGCTCCTGTGGCTGCTCGGGCAGCCGCCCGTGCGCTCGCAGCGTCGTACGGGCCTGTCTGACGCCCGCCGGTGCGGGTTTCAGGCCGAGGAGCGCGAACAGCTTGGCCGCGGGTGTCTGTAGCGCGGGTGCTCGGCGCACCGCCCATTCGAGGAACGCCTCTGGGTCACCGTCGCAGCCAATCCGTCCATGCTCGAGCGCGATCACGCGATCGGCGGCCGCAAGGCAGCGCTCCAGGCGGTGCTCGGCCAGCACGATTGTCGTCTCCCACTCCTGGTTGAGTCTGCGCAGCAGGCCGATCAGCTCATCCCCGGCGACCGGATCCAGTTGCGAGGTGGGCTCGTCGAGCAGCACCAGCCGCGGTCTGCCGGCCAGAGCGGCGGCTAGTGCCACGCGCTGCTTCTCCCCTCCTGAGAGCTCGTGCGATGAGCGATCGAGCAGCGAGTCGATGCCGAGTGCAAGCGCGACCTCCTCGACCCCGCGCGCGACCGCCGCGGCGCTGTGGCCACAGCTCTCAAGCGCAAGTGCCAGCTCGGCGCGGACGGTACTCATCACCAGTTGCGTCTCGGGGTCCTGGAAGAGCACGCCGGCGATGCTCCCCAGGCGTGCGGGTCCGTGCTCGCGCGTGTCGAGGCCCGCGAGCGTGACACGCCCGGCGAACTGTCCGCCGTGGAAGTGCGGCACGAGCCCGCAGGCTGCGCGCAGCAGCGTGGACTTGCCGTGACCGGAGAGACCAGCCAGCAGGCAGAACTCTCCGGGATGGATGACGAGGCTGACGTCGTCGAGGGCCGCCGTCTGAACACCTGGATAGCGGTAGGTGACTCTGTCGAAGGACAGCAGCGGCGTGCTCACGGGTCGATCCCGCGACGATCGGCGAATGGCAGCAGCGCGGCGGCGAGGAGCGCCGAGCAAACGATGATCGTGCCCACATCGATCGGCGCGTGGATTTCCGGATAGGCATCGAAGCGCGCCGCTCCGGTGAGTCTCGCGAAGACCGCCACGACGGCGATGGCGGCGGCGGAGAGAAGGAACGCGATGTCGTGGCGCGACCAGGGACGTCTGATGCGCGGCGCGCGGCGCGCTGTGGCAAAACCCCGTATCTCGAGAGTGGCGGCCACGTCCATCGCCCGATCAAGCGAACCCCCGACGACCGCGCGAAGCAGCGCCACACGCGCCCGTGCGCCCGCGGGCGCGCCACCGGGACGCGTCCTCTGCGCCTCTGCCAGTCGCTGCGCGTCGGCTGCGAGTACGGGGATCATGCGGGTAGCCAGCGAAGCGGTGAGCGCCGAGCGAAACGACAGCCGCCGCAGGATCCGCAGAAGCTCGTCGGGGTCGACGGTGAGGCTGGCGAGTGTGGTGATGAGGATCAGCAGCATCACCTTCAGCGCGATTACGCTGCCAAAGACGACCGCCTCGAGCGTCAAATCGCCCTGCCCGAACGGCCCCAGGTCACCGAGGCGAGCGAACACGGTCAGGCCTTCGCGTGAGACGAGCACGTTGACGGCAACGATCGGCAGCCACACGATCGCGGCGGTTCGCATCGAACGGGCCAGTAGCCGCGCGACGCCAGCCCCGGCTCCGGCGCACAGCACCGCCGCCAGCAGCGCGAGCAGCACCAGTGGGTGGTAGAGAACCAGCGTGGCCGCCGTCAGTGTGCCCGCCCACAGGGCCCCGACACCCGCTCGCGTGGCGTGCAGGGGGCTGGCCAGGCGCCGGTAGAAGAGCGGCATCGTCCTCATCGTGAGCTCACCCCGATCTGCGGCAGGGCCACCGGGCCAGTGGGTGAGAAGGCCACGGCGAAGTGGTCCTTGAGCGTGGGCGCATCGAAGCCGCGCGCGGCGAGTTCCAGGCCGGCGTTGTCGGTGCCGGTTACCACCCAGATGGGGCTTTCGTCGGCGTAGCGGGTGGCGGCGATCAGACCGCCGGCGGTGGAGAGCGTGCGTACGGCCTGGCCCTGATCGTCCTCCAGCGTGAGTGTCTGAGCGTTCTTTGAGAAGCGTGCATAGACGCCACTCGAGCGTGGTCCTTCATCGATCTTCTGTGCGGCGGGGTCGGCTTGGATGCCGCGCCACGTTCCGACCAGGACCCGCAGGATCTGCTTGCCTTCGGTCACCCCGATCCCGGCGGTGGCGGCTGGAACGCCGAGCTGGGCCAGCCGGCGCACCACGGTTTGGCACGGTGGGCTGGCGACGGTCTGGCACTGGACTCGCACCGGCAGCCGCTTACCTTCGGAGCCGTTCAGAAACGGCTCCGGGAAGGATCCGACGACCGCCGGTATGTCCGCGGCCTGACTCCAGTCGTGCAGGTCCCACCAGATGTGATCGCCCGGATGCACGTTGGTCTGAGCGGCGCCCTTGGCCGCCTGAATCCCGTTGACGTAGTAGAACCAGTCGGTCGGCGCGCCGGAGCGAGCGCCGCCGGAGAAACCGTCGATGCTCTGCACGAACCCGCCGCCGTAGCGGGTGGCGATGTGCTCGTTGCGCTCCAGGAGACTGATCACCGTTTCCGCGCCGGCAGCCCGTGGGCGTGTCGTCTTTTGCATCTGTGTGTGGCCGAATTCGCGTGTGACGGTGAGCGTCACCTTGGTGGGGACCGGTCCTGGTCCAAGCCCACACCCAGCCAGCGCGATCATGCAGCAGAGCGCGGGCGCCAGCAGCTTGGGTGGGCTGGGGGTCACGTTACCGTGATCGTCTGGGGAAAGGACGTCACGAGGCCGGCCTTTTCGACGCTGATCCGATAGCGCCCGGGTGTGCTCGGCGCCGCTAGTGTGGCGGTGCCGTCCGGTCCGGTGATCGCGCTTTGATGGGCCTGATCGATCGTGACCGTGGCACCCGTGACGGGTGCACCGTTACCGGCGTTTTCATAGCCCGTGACAGTGACCGTCAGCTCAGAGCCGGGAGCGGGGGATGTCGGGCTCGTGGTGAAGTCGAGCGTCCGCTGACAGCCTCCGGTTTGCGCCACACACCAGAACCACAGCACCCGCTGGCCGCTTGTGAGTAGACGGCCGTCTCCGAAGGGCCCGCTCTCCTCGGCGGCACCGGTGCTCCCGGAGAGGTGCCCCACCTTGTACTCCCAGCCGTTCTGACCCGTGTTGCTCTCCCCTGCCAGGGAGTAGACAAACAGCTGCCCGGAGTCCGCCGGCGCAGGGCCGCAGTGACCGTAGTCGCGCAGCCGTGCCCGCGGGCCGCCGGCGTGCTGAACGGCGAGCAGCGCCGCGAGTGGTGTGCCCTTCCCGACCGCGCAGCGGCGGGTGCTGACCTCGGTTGTGACGGCGCGCGCCTTTATCGTGCGCGGGCCGAAGAGGATCTGTCCGCTTGCCCCCACGACCATGCTTTGCACCGCGGGGGCGGCCTTTGCCGGGTGGGCGTCCAGCGCGTGTCCCGCGGTGCTGACAGCGGTGTTCGTGACGGCCACGAGGACCGCCACGAACACAGCCAGTACGCCCGCTCTAGCCGACGCTGAAGACGACATGGCTGGTGCCGCCGACGAGTTTGGTGGGCTTTCCGGAACTGTCGATCGCCTCGATGTCGTAGGTGTAGTGCCCGGCCGGCAGGCGTGCCGGCAGCAGGTAGCTGAAGGACTCCGATCCTCCCACGCTGAAGAACGAAGGCCGGCACTTGTGGTCGCGCACGAAGCGTCCTCGCGATCCGCTGAAGGCAAAGCAGCGGCCGTGGCGGCGGCGTGTGAGGCTGATGCGCACGTCGCGCAGCGTCCCGCCTGCCGGGATCGCGACGGTTCCGCTGAGCACGCGTGGGGCCGAACGATGGGTGTAGCGGTGCCCGCCATGTACCCCACCGACCTTCGCCACATCGGTGCTGGAGGTCGTCGGGGGGGGCTGTGAGGAGGGAGGTCCAGCGCAGGCACACGCCTTTTCCTCGACGTTCACAGCCAGACCGTTGGAGCGCACGGAGTCAGCGCGGGTCGCCTTCAGTGTGACCGCCCCGTTGCGCGCGAGGGTGATCGTGGTGTTGCCGTTGATGTCGGTGGTGGCGCTGGCGGGGATCGGTGCGGTGACCCCGGAGAGCAGCTCGCCGATCGCGGCACCGGAGATGGGTTCGCCGTTCTGCCCGTCGGTCACGTGCACGGTGAACGGCACCCCCGCGGTCACGATCGCAGGGCCGCCGATGCTCAGCAGGTGCTTGAGGTTGAAGTAGTTGTAGGCCCACAGCACTTC
The DNA here is from genome assembly GCA_036561505.1 of Solirubrobacteraceae bacterium. Classification (GTDB taxonomy): domain Bacteria; phylum Actinomycetota; class Thermoleophilia; order Solirubrobacterales; family Solirubrobacteraceae; genus Palsa-744. The sequence goes on along the minus strand of DATBPE010000176.1, from coordinate 28,869 downwards.
GTTGCCGGGAGCCAATGCGATCTGACAACCACCGACGACCGCGGTTGTGTCGTTGACCGCGTAACCCCACGAGTCGAAGGGTTCTTCGCTCTGATTGAGGTCCGTGCCCACCTGGGTCACGAAGAAGTCGCCGGGGTTTTCGGTTGCGGTTTTGCCGGAGCCAAACCATTCCGCGTTGAACGTCAGGCCAGCGGCAAGCGCGGCAGCGTGCAGCGCGGTAGTGGGAGTAGCGCTTTCGTTGCCGCCATTTTCGAAGGTCGTCTTTTCTTTCGAACTAGGGCCGTTTTCCTTGTAGTTGCAGGGAAAAGCGCCTCCGCTCGATGTGGTTTCGAACTTTTCTGGTTGGGTCGTCACGTTGCCTTCGAACAGCGTGTTGGTGGAGCCCTCGACGCGCACTTTGACCGTAATCGCAGCGGCAAACGAGTTCGCGCACCCGAGCGAGAGCACTAGCGTGGTGGCACAGAGAGCCACGGTGATACGAGGAGATTTGAGCATGAGCCAACCCCTTTCCACGAGGGCTTGTGGGCTTGGGTCGGAGGCAGGTCTCCTGGCTCCCGGGCCCACCCTCCGCGCCTTCCCGATCCGCCGAGCGGCCGATCAGTGGCTGCGCTTTCGCGCCGCGGTTGGCATCCCCGGTCACAGTGGCGGGTCCGCGCCGGACTTTCACCGGCTTCCCTTGACCACCGACCTATGGACGGCCGGGATACTACAGCGCCGCTACAGACGGCGCCAGCGGGCTAGCCGCCGATCTGCGCCAGGTCGCCCTCAGCGTCGGCGAGCGTCCGCAGGTGCACCTCATCGAGAGTGGTGTGCTCGGTGATCAGCCGGCGGGCGTGCTCGAGATCCTCCGAGCGCTCGACTGATAGGGCGCCTGCGAGCCGCCCGTCCTTTACGTACCAGACCGAGAACTTGCCGTCCTCGATTGAGCCGCGCACGATCTCCTTCTCCCAGTCGCGGGCGGGACCGACGTACTCGAGCGAGGCCCAGTCGGCCAGATCGGAGAAGAAGTACGGCACGACCTCGTGCGGTGTGTCTTTGCCGAGCATGTTCAGGGCGGCTGTCTTGCCGTGATTCACGGCGACGTCCCAGTGCTCCACGCGCAACGAACGCCCGTGTATCGTCGAGTCGTATTCGCACATGTCCCCGGCGGCGAAGACCCCCGGGACGGAGCTCTCCAGCAGCGCCGAGCAGCGCACTCCGCCGCCCTGGCCGATCTCGATGCCGGCGTTCTGAGCCAGGCGGACATCCGGTACGACACCCGCGCCGATCACCACCAGGTCGGCGGGGAGCTCGAGACCGCCCTTGGTGATCACCCTGCCCACCTGCCCGTCGCCCTCCAGGCGCTCGAGCTCATCGGCGCCGTGGATGCTGACGCCGTGTTCGCGAAGGACGTCTTGAAAGAAACGCCCGGCGTCCCGACCGAAGCCGCGCTCGAGCGTGATCTGCTCCTGCATCACGATCGAGCAGCGCTTTCCCATCATGCTCAGCGACGCGGCGACCTCGCAGCCGATGTATGAGCCGCCGATCAACACTATGTGCTCGGCGTTCTGCGCCCCGGCGCGGATGGCGTCAGCGTTGCCGAGGGTCCGCAGATAGTGGATCCCCTCCAGCTCGCAGCCCGGAACGTTCAGGCGGCGCACGTTCGCGCCGGTCGCGATCAGCGCCTGGGAGAAGTTGATCACGCGCTTGTCCGAGAGGGTCGCGGTACGTTCGCCCAGATCCAGGGCGGTGACGCTCGTGCGGGTGAGCAGCTCGACCTCGTTGTTCTCATACCACTGCGGCTGCTTTACGAACGTCTGCTCGCGGGTTTCTGAGCCCTGCAGGTAGCCCTTGGAGCAGGGCGGGCGTTCATAGGGCGGGTCTGGCTCGCGGCCGACGAGCAGAATCCGCCCGTCGGCGCCGTACTCGCGCAGGGCGCTAGCGGCACTCGCGCCGGCCAGCCCGCCGCCAATCAGCAAGTAGTCGATCCGCTCCTCGGCCATCAGAGCACTGTATTACCCGAAAGCCCTCAGCGAACCCCACTCGCTCGAGTGGACCGCGATGATGGCAACGCTACTTTTTGCCTGCGGGGGGTCTGCCCACGCTACGCCCGCTGCCTTCTTTGAATTGTCTGGCCAGATTTTGTGCTCGGTCCCCTGACCCGCGGGGCTTGCGGTGGCCGGCTTCCCTTCCGGCCCGGTATCTGGCAAGCGCGCGTGATAGTTCCGCCTGGTCGAGCGTCGGCTCCTGAGATTGTGGGGATGGTGTGCGTGTTCGCGTGGCCCGCGCCGGGGTTGACGGGGCCTTGTGATCCTCGCCGGAGACACGCTCGGCGCTCGGCGGGCTCTCCGGGCGTGCAACGTTCGCCGCCGACCCGGCAGCGGTTGGTGGCTTACGTGTGCCGGAGCGGCGTGCGGGACTGGCCGGTGTGGGTGGCGGCGACGGCTCGGGTTTTTCTGTGCGTGTGGCTTTGTCTGTGGTGCTCGAGCCCTTGCGGGGTTTCCTGGCTTTGGTTTCTTTGGCGGCTCTATCGGCTGCCCGGGAACGCTCTTCGAGGTCGCCTAGGTCAGGTAGTGCCGAGGCGGTTTGTCTGTCGGCGCCCTCGCCTTTGCCTTCCGAGTTCTCACTATCTCTGGTGGGCGGTTTGACGTTTGCCGTGGCCGACTCGCGATCGGGGAGTTCCTCGGCCCCGTTCGGCGGGCGCCCGGTCGCGTCGTCGTCCTTTTTCTCGGACGCTTTGCCTCCGCCGGTTTCCGAGCCTTCTCTCTTCTTGCGTTCTCTCTTGGGTTCCGTTCTTGCCGAGCCGCTCGATCCCGCGCCTTTCTTTCCGGTGCCTTTGCCTGTGCCGCCGCCGGAGCCGCCACCTGGGGCTCCTGTGCCTGAGCCGCCGGAGCCGCCCGGCGGTTTGTGTGGGCCTTTGCGTCCGCCTCCCCCTCCAGGGGTGCGGGGGCTTCGCGGTGTGGCCGGTGGCGGTGGCGAGAGCTTGTGCCTGGCCCACCCGGCGATCCGCCCGAGATCCTGGGCCATCCTGACCCTGTAGAACCAGCGCATGCTGCGCGTCTCGAAATCACCGTTTGAGCCGTGGGCGAAGCTGAGCACCTTGTGCCGGTGGTGTAGCGCCACCCACCACAGCGCGGAGATCAAAAGCCATTGCGCCCACCAGCCGAGGCCCTTCAGGCCGAGCAGCAGGTTCATCATCATCAACACCACACCCAGAAGAAACGAGTACACCAGCTTGGAGATGACCGCCCCGAGCAATCTCGTGGCCCAGCCGCGAAACGCCGCCCGTCCGCCGTCGCCGAGCGCGGGCGCGAGCACCGCCGCTGGTGCCAGCAGCAGGTACAACAGTGCGGCGATCGCCGCCTCCAGTAGACGGAAGACCAAGAACCCGAGCAGCAGCAGCATGCCGAGCGCGCCGAGCCAGATCAGGATCAGACCGATGACCCGCGATCCCGTTCCCCGCTCGGTGCGGAATTCGGCCTGAGGCGCCGTCTGCGTGGAGGTGTTGCATTCGTCGGCGGCTTCTTCTGAGCCGCAGAGCACCGCCAGCAGCGACCCTTCGGTTTTCACCGAGTTGCGGTCGACTTCGTTTGCGGGCAGCGCCAGGAACAGTTCGCCGTTGGTTCTTGCGTTTTTCAAAAGAAACGCGCTGGTGGCCAGACCGCGGTCGTGGGGAGAGGCGCCCGCGCCGCACAGCCCGGAGCATTTGCTTTCTTTCTGCTCTGTTTCGGCGATTTTCTGGCCCGCTTTTTGCAGTTCGCCGTCTATCTGGGCGGGGTCGCGACACCACGCGACGTCGCCGAACTCCATGTAGCACCAGGGGACGGTGATGACGCCGTTGAAGACCTTGCGCATCGCTTCGGACAGGTTGCGGTAGGAGTTGTTGGGGCTGCCGGTGGTGACCGCGCTCAGCGTCCCGAGGCTCGCTTCGTTGGCCAGCTGCCCGGCCGCCCCGATCGAGCCGGCGGGGTTGAGGATCACCCACAGGCCGCCGATCATCATGGCGAGCATCATCATCACCTGGCCGACCGTGTCGGCGACTCGTCGACGGAACAGGCCGTTGTAGACGGCCAGCACCGAGGCGATCGTCAGCGCCACCATCATCAGCGGCTGGGTGAAGGTCAGTTGCGTGCTGTGCAGGCCCCGTGTGATTTCGCTCATCAGCGAGCTCACCAGGTTCAGCGAGTAGCACCACTCGTACATCACGATCAGGCCGTGGACGAGCGCAACGAGGCCCATCCAGCCGAACTGCAGGAAGTTCTCGATCGTCGCCGAGATGTCGTTGCTGAGGTTGGCGATGCCGGTGTCGATGTTTACGTCAAAGGCGTAGTTGCCGGTCGGTGCGGAAGCGCCGATGAAGTTGGAGGTTTCGCAGTTGCGCTGCGCCGGCGGCGAGAGCACCGCGGGGTTGCTGCACAGCGGGCTCGAGCCGCCGTTACTTCCGAGCGGTTCGCCACGGCTGGGGGGCGACGCGGAGGAGGATTCTTCGGTTGTTTTGCTCGTCGGCGGGGTGGTCGGTTTGGGCGTCGGTTCTGCTGGTTTTGAGGGTGTTTTCGCCGGTGTTTTGGCGGGGGCTTTGTGTGTGGGCGGAGACGGGGCGTGTTCTTCGATCGGCCTCGCGGCGGCGGTGTTTGCACACCACAGCACGACCGTTACGGCGATCAGCGATCCCCGCCGCAGAGCCGTGAGGAGCAGGTTGCTCGAGCGGTTGCTGGCGAGGTTATGCACCTTGCCCCGCGGGCTCTGGCGTGGTCGAGAACGCACGCAGCAGCTCGGGGAGCACGACCTCGACCTGGATCGCCTCGACGCGGCCGCGATGGTCTCTGAACAGACAGCGTCCGGACTCGAACTCCAAAAGCCGCTGGCGCATGCGGTGGTCTTCGGGGTCCAGTCCCAACAGGCTCAGTGCACGCCCGGCTTCGGCTTCCGAGCGCATCCCGAACACGAACGTCGCACCGAGCAGGTTCTCCAGCGATTCGCGCTCCCCCACTAGCGCGTCGGTCACCAGCTGGGTGGAGATGATCGGGACAGCCAGCTCGGAGCGTCCCATCCGCTGCAGGGACGCCAACAGCGTGCGGCCGATCGGGTCCTTGAGCAGTCGCCAGCCCTCGTCGAAGGAGAACAGCTTCAGGCGCTCGCGCTCGGAGCTCATCAGGTGCATCGCGAACATCGCGATCAGACGCACGATCTGCTCACCGACCCGCTCGGCCTGCGAGTACTCCGAGCGTGGGGTTCCCGGCTCGGGGCTCGGCAGATCCCGGATCGGCAGATATGTGACTTGGCGGTGCCCGACCGGCGGCGGCGGTACCTGCGCGTCGGCGAATCCGAGCTGGGTCAGTCCGGCGTGGGCGTACACCTCGAGGGTCTTTGAGACCTGCATGTCGGTCTCGTCGCCTTCGCGCAGGGCGTGCACGACCTCCAGGCACGTCGGTTGGCTGGCGCGCCGGGTGACGACGTCCACCGCCTTGACGACCGCCGTCTCCCACGCCGGCTCGGCGCGGCCGGGAAGCAGATCGCGCAGGAAGGACACCGCCGCGTCCTGACGCAGGTGCGCCGGGGCGACCCGCAGCGGATCCAGTACGCCGCGCAGCGCCGGGTCGGGTCGCAGGGTGATGCACTCGGTGTGCGGGGCGACCTCCTCCAGCAGGTGAAACCGGTGGTCGCCCTTGGGGTCACAGTCGATGATCCGCGCGCCGAGCAAGAAGCCCTCGTACTTGAGCTTCTGGTCGAGTGTGGTCTTGCCCGAGCCGAGCGCCCCGACGCTTAGGATCGCGGTGTTGCGGTTGCTCTCGGAGCCCTCGCGCAGATTGAAGCGCACCGGCTGGCAGGAGCCCGAAAGGGTGTGTCCGAGGTAGAACCCGCGCTCGGAGCCCACCGAGTGGGTCGCGGTCGGCATCATCGCGGCGACCTGCTCGGGTGTCAGGGTGTCGTCGTAGCCGGCGACGCGGGTGCGCTGCCCGGGTAGTTGCTGGCAGAAGAGCTCCAGCTGATCGCCCACCGGACGGTGCAGACGGATCTCCCCGTAGGCGCGCCTGGTCATCTCCACGCGCTCCTCCAGCTCATCCTCGCTGCGGGCGCCGATCCCGATCAGGAGCGTCGCGCGCAACAGTGGCGGGCGGCTGGAGGACTGCAGATAGGTGAGCAAGTCACGCGCCTGCTGGGTGCGCTCGTATCCCTGATCTGAGACGCCCTGCTCGCCGTCGGACTCGGCCTTGAGGATCTGGTCGGCGTCCTGGATCTTGCGCCGCGAGATCCGCAGCGCCAGCTGGTTGGGCAGATAGCGAGCGTTGAGCGACAGGTCGACGCTGAACGGCAGGCTTTCCACGGGCGCGAACATCAGCTCGACCCTTGCTCCGGGGAAGCTCGCTCGTTCCGGCAGCGCACCGAGAACCAGCTGCGTCTGCCAGCTGGTGCCTTGCTCTGATTCGATCCGCAGCGCTCTGCCGCGATGCTCCACATAGCCGTCCATCCAGCGCATCACGTCGCCCTCCAGCGGCGCGAGGATAGCCTCGCCGTTGCGCTCGAACACCAGCGCCCTGGGTTCGTGCAGTCCCTCCACTTCGGGCTCCCCCAGGCCGCGGCAGAACGCCCTGCGCACCAGCCACTGCAGCTCCACTGTGCGCGCCGGACGGACCGACAGGTAGTCCGCCAGGCGAGCGTGCGCCTGGTCGGCGCGCACGCGCGCACGCTCGAGCTCGGGTGCGGGCAACAGGCGCCGGTCGTGGCGTTGCATTCCGCGTCGCAGCGACCCCAGCCAGTCACGCGGGTGGCTTTCCAGCGCCTTTGACACGTAGGAGGCCAGGTCGCGGTCGGGGTCACGCAGGCTGACCAGGAAGAAGACGCGCGGCTGCGCGGCGCCGGACTCCCCGATGTGTTCGGCGTGCCCGCGTGTGTAGCGGCGCAGCGACTGCTCGTGCGCGCCGGGGGCCCGCTCGAGCTCGCGCAGGTAGCTCTCCACCTGCCAGCGGCGACTGACGCGCAGGATCTGTATGTCCGCTTCGGCGCTCTCCAGCGCACCCATCAGCGACAGGAAGCGTGAGCGCTTCTCGCTGAGGGGCAGCCCGTCATAGGAGGCGGGCTGGGCGACGAACGCCGCCCAGCCGTCGTCCAGGCCGCTTGCGAACACGCAGTTCCCGTACACGAAGCTGATCGGTGACTGCATCCGCGCTACCCGTATCCCCAACGCGGTTTGCCGCCCGGCCGGCGCTGGGTGTGGTCAGAGCGCCCGCTCACCCCACGCGCGTGGGCGCCACCGGCGGGTACCCGTACGCGGCGCGCGGGCGGGGCGCTTGGGTGAACGTGCATGCACACCCCGCGGCGCAGCTCGATCACCTTTCCTTTGGGGAGCGTCCTGGGCGCCGCCAAGGCACGCAGCGTCAACCGCGGCATTCCGCGCAGAGCCGACCCGGGCCAGACCGCACGCTCGTGGGCGACTGTGACGAGCGCGGCCCCGGGACCGGTGAAGCGCAGCCGCCGCAGACGCGCATCGGAGCCGTCGGGCAGAAACAGGAGCTCCTGTGGTTCCCAGCGCGTCCCAATCGGTTGGCAGGGACGCAGCCCCGAGAGCTGACGTGGCCCGGACAGATAGCGCGCCAGCGAGAAGGCCGCGAGATGAAACGGCCGTCCCTCGACGCGGATTATCGTCAGTAGCGCCGCCAGCCCTCCCGGTAGCGCCAAGTCACGCATGTACCAGGGCAGCAGGTGCACGGCCAGCCGCGTGACGGGCATCACCCCGAGCACGAGCAGCGCCAGTAGCACCAGGATGAAATAGAGCACCCCGCGGACGGGGATGCCGCCCGGGTTCAGGCGCATCCGATCGATGCGGTAGATCCGCCGCTCGAGGTCGAATACCCGGCGATAGGAGCGGATCTCGACCGTGTCAGGGCTGCTCATCTAGACACCCCTATGTTCGCCGTGCCCACGATCACGGACCGAACAGCTTTTCGACCGTTTCCTTGAGCACGCTCACTCCGGTGCCGTTGGCCAGGAAGACCGCGAGTACCCCGATCAACAGCACACCGCCGGCCTCCTTGAAGTCGCGCCGGAAGGCCAGCACGATCGCGGCGATCGCGAACGCCAGGCCGATCAGGCTCATCGCCACGCTGCGTCCGGTGGTGCTGGCCTTGGCCGCAGCGCTTTCCAGCGCCAACCCGCCGCTTGATTCTGTCGTGGGGGTCCCTTTGGGGGATCCGACCTTCGGGCCAGCGAGGGCGCTCGAGGGCGCAAGGCAGGCGCCCGCCAGCACCAGCACGACGAACATGCCGGCGCAGATCCTTGCGAGCTGCGGGCGAGGTCTGAAATAGAGCTTGCGTGTCGGCGGCTGGTTCATCTCGATTTCCTTTGTTAGGTGTCGGGGTTCATCTGGATCGCGGATATCTCCCACCGGCCCTGCTGGTAGGAGATGTCCATCTCGTAAGTGAGGGTGTATTGGGCGCCGCGCTGGTCTCTGGCGAGCGCCACCGCGAACACCGACTGGTGGCCGGGGAGCCACTTCAATTGGGAGACGGACTGCAGCGCCAGTGACATGCCGGGTAGCGAAACCTGGGCTTCGCTGGAGAGGTCCGCCGCCAAATCGGATGCCGATCCGCTGAGGTAGTTACTGAGCGCACGGTTCACCACCGTGGATAGGCGCGGTTCTTCGACGTCCTTGAGGTGTTCGGTGAGGTTCTCCAGTGTCGTGGAGGTCGGAGCGCCGACGAACGCGGGATAGCTCGCCAGCGCGAGGCTGCCCGCCGACTGGCGCATCACGTCGACGGTCAGGTACAGCAACCCAGCGGTGTCGGTTTGCGCGGCGACGGTGTAGACGTGCTCGCCGGCCTTCACTTCACGCGACTGCACCACTTCGGTCCACTGCACCTGCTGCTCGCCCTTGGTCGGCAGCTGTGTGGCCACTTGACCTACGAAACTCGCCCCCAGAAACGGTTCGAGTTCCTTGCGGTAGGTTTCTGGTGAGCTCGAGTTCCAGCTCAGATAGTGGCGGGTGAAAAGCGCGGCGAATCCTTCCGCGGCGCGGTCGGGAGTTTCGATGTGCGGGATCTTCGGGGTCGGCGGGGTCGGCGGCGCGATCGCAAATCGGGCGCTCGCGGCAAGCCCCCAGGCGGCGAGTAGATACAGCAGGTAGCGTGTCCACACGCGGCTCAGCCGGATGCGCCACAATGGCCTTGGGGTTACTGTCACAGAGGCCCTTGTGGACACGGCGGCCCTAATGCTCGAAGCTGAACTCGGGGCCCGAGGAGGCTGGCGCGGCGTAGCTTGGTGCCGGAGCGCTCACCGGGGCGACAGGTTGGCTCACCGGTGCCGGCGCGGAGTGTGACGGTGCGGTGGTGAAAGCGCCACGCGGTGGGGAGCTAGCCGGCGCGCTGTGGTGCACGGCTGGCGGACGGTAGCTGTTGAGGGGACGCGGACGGTGTCGCCTGGCCGCTGGGGTGGCGCGCCTGGAGGGCGGCTGGGTAGTGACACTTGGCGTCGACGGCGCGACTGCCACGTTTTGTACAGCGGACGGATTACTCGTGTTTGTGTGACTTTGGGTGGGTGAGGGTTTCAGTACACCGGTCGCGATCACACCGATCAGCAACAGCGCCAGGAGCACCCCGAGGGCATACAGCCCGAGGTTGCGCCGCTGGCCCTCGGCCTTTCCGTAGAGGCCGCCCGAGGCGAGCGCCAGCTCGTCGAGCTCAGGCTCCTGCTGGTGCGGGCGCGGGGGAATGTAGGCCGGCTCGGGAGCGGGTTGCTGGACTACCGGCTCGTATTCGGTTGTGTCGTACTCGTGAAAAGAGCTCGCCGGTTGGTGTTCCTCTGAGAGACGCTCGAGGACCGGTGGCTCTTCGGGAGCCGCTGGTGGGTATGTGTTGGTGGGCTCCTCGGAATCGGTGAAGAGGTCATCCTCACCGTAGACGCGGTAAACCTCACTTGGCGCGCGGCGGGAAAACATCACTTCACCACCATTGACAGATACACGCAAACGGTCGACGGTCTGAGCGGGGATGAACTCTGACCGCGACCGTTTGCGTGCTGAGCGGAAACACCCAGCGACTGTCCGTGCGAGTGGCCACTGGCGTCCCTGAGGACAAGCCTATGAGCGGAGAGTGTGAATTTCATAGGTGGGTCCTCGTGTTCATCTCCGACGCCGTACTCGAAAGTGGGACACGCTCAGCGCCGCTGAGCAGCCGCAGGCGTGTGCGGCCACGCTGAGCCACCTTGCGGTACTTCTCCGGTGACCAGCCGAACTGATCGCAGAATTCGCGGCAGCTCATGTCCAGTGCGACCTGGCAGGCGAGTACGAGCCGCTGGTCGGCTGTTAGGCGCTTGGCGGCCTCGGTCACCTGACCCAGTTCCATTCGCCCCGCGACGCGCTCTTCGGTGCTGGCGCGCACGTCGGCGATGTCGACTCCGCCGCTGTTGGGCTCGCCCAGTTGCAATGCGCCGTCGAGCGCCGCCTCCATCGCGCTGCGCCCGCCAAGCGCGCGGCGGCGGTCGTGTATGCGCGAGAGGAACTTCTGCTCGAGCGCGTTGGCGATGTGGCCGGCTCCGGAGAAGCTGCCTCCCCGCCGGGCGCGTGCCACCAGCTCGAGCGTCGCCTGGCTCAGGCAATCTTCGAGGTCCTCGAGGCGCAGCCACTGCCGGTAGGCCCGCAACAGAATCTCGCGCTTCTGCTGGGAGACGACGGCGACCTCCTCGGCGGGATCTTCGGCCGCTATGGTCCGGTAGGACCGGATCGACCAGTTTCCGTCGAGGACTCTTTTTTCGCTGGCGGATTGGGTAGACACGTATGGATGTCGCGTGAATCGCTCCCCACACCCCCCCTCCCGATCACAGCCCGCCCCGCGCCCGCCCACAGCCAGGCGCGCCGTGCGGCGGCCGACCCCACGGTCATGAAGCTCTCCGAGCAGCCGCGGCGCTTTGAGCGCTACCAACAGAGCCGGCGCTGGCTGTCCTTCCCACTGGCGGTGCTGAAGAAGTTCTCAGACGATCAGGCCAGCCAGCTGGCGGCACTCGTCGCCTACTACGGCTTTCTCTCGATCTTCCCGCTGCTGCTGGTGTTCGTGACGATCCTCGGCTTCGTGCTGCAGGGCAACCCGGCCGCCCAGCACAGCGTCCTTCACTCCACCCTCAGCGAGTTTCCGATCATCGGCGTTCAGCTCGAGCGCAACGTGCGCTCCCTCAAAGGCAGCGGCCTGGGACTGGCGATCGGCCTGATCGCCTCTGTCCTTGCCGGCCTGGGGATAACCGGCGCCGCCCAGAACGCCTTCAACCAGGTCTGGCACGTCCCGCACAAGCATCGCCCGAACTTCGCCTTGCAACGGCTGCGCGGCCTCGGACTGTTGGCGGTGCTGGGCTCGCTGATGGTCCTCTCGACCGCCGCCGCCGGGTACGTGACGGCGCAGACCCACGGGGCGCTGGCGCTGGCGGGGGTACTGGCGGGGGTGCTGGTGGCGCTGGCGGCGAACCTGCTGCTGTTCTTCACCGCCTTTCGGCTACTGACCGTCGAGGAGGTGCACACCAGGGACCTGTTGCCCGGAGTGATCCTCGCCACGGTCTGCTGGCAGTTGCTGCAGTACATCGGCGGCTACTACGTCGATCACGTGATCCGCCGGGCGCAGGAGACCTCGGGTTTTTTCGCGCTGGTGCTGGGGCTGCTGGCGTGGCTGTATCTCGGCAGCCAGGTAACGCTGCTCGCCGCGGAGGTGAACGTGGTGCGTGCTCGGCGGCTGTGGCCGCGCAGCCTCTTCGGCGGCCCGCTGACCTCCGCGGATGAACGCAGCCTGCGCTCCTCGGCGGAGGTCGAGGAGCGTCTGGAGCAGGAGGACGTTCAGGTGAGCTTCCGCCGCCGGCGCTGAGCGGGATGCTCGCCCGCTCCCGGCGCTGGGCGTGCACCTGCGCGGGCGATCGGCGTGCGGGGCGTTCGCTGGGGATGGTCGGCTCGCCGCCGCCGCGGGGTCTGGCCGATGGCGGGCGGCGTCTCGCGGCCCGGGCTGAGCATCACGGCGTTCGCCTCGCCGCCGGCCGCGAGCCATGTTTCGCGCAGGATCCTCGTCTGGGTGGGGGTCGGACCGGCGCGCAGCCAGCGGGAGATCGGCTCGCGCACGAGCTCCAGATCGCCGCCGCGCTTGATCCAAGCCTGATAGACAAAGGTGGAGTTCTGGACGCGGGCGTGCAGGCGCAGCCACTGGCGAATCGGCTCGCGCACGAGCTCCGGATCGCCGCCGCCATCCAGCCACGAGCGGTAGACGAACTTGGCGTTGGCGCTCTTGGCGTGCGCGGCCAGCCAGCCTCTGATCGGCTCCCGCACGAGCTCCAGATCGCCGCCGCAGTCAAGCCAGGTCTCATACAGAAAGCTGGCCGAGGAGCCCTGGCCGTGGGCGTCCAGCCAGCGGCATACCGGTTCGCTCACCTCACGCCAGGGTTCGCCGGCCTTCAGCAGCGACTGCAGCACGTCCCTGGCGTCGTGGGTGCTGGAGTGCCGATCGAGCCATTTGGAGATCGGCTCGCGTACGAGGCCGAGCTCGCCTTTGGCCTCCAACCATGCGCGGTACAGAAAGCGCGTCGAGTGCTCGCGCTCGTGCTCTGAAAGCCAGTGGCGGATCGACTCGCGCACGAGATCCAGATCGCCGCCGCGATTCAGCCAAGCCGGGTAGACGAACCCAGCCGGCGCTGAAAGTTCGTGTTCGGTGAGCCATTCGAGGATCTCCTGGCGTACGAGCTCGAGCTCGCCGCCCCCATCGAGCCATGCCTTGTAGACGAACTGGGCACAGGGCGCCTGGCGGTGCAGCGCAAGCCAGGCGGTGATCGGCTCGCGTACCAGCCCGAGTTCACCGCCGGCGCGTAGCCACACGTGGTAGAGGAACTGGGCCTCTTCGGTGGTGCCCTGCTCGGCGAGCCACTGGCGCAGCGGCTCGCGCACGACCCCGAGATCACCGCCGGCGTCGATCCAGCGAAAACACAGGTCCCGTGCGGGCTCGGTGGTGGCCTTGGCCGCCAGCCACAGGCGTACCGGCTCGGCGATCAGCTCGGGCTCGCCGCCGCCGGCAAGCCAGGAGACACAGAGGAAGTCAACGGCGGTGTAGGCGGCATGTGTTTCAAGCCAGCGGCGCAACGGCTCGCGGACGTCGTCGACCTCCCCGCCGGCGTCCAACCACGCCCGGTAGAGGAAGTGGGCGTGCACGTTGTTGGTGTGGGCGGTGAGCCAGCGGTGTAGCGACTCGCGCACCAGTTTGCGCTCGCCCTTGCGGTCGAGCCAGCGGCTGATCAGCACCCCGGCGGAGTTCAGCAGCGGGTTGGCCTCCAGCCACGCCCGGATCGGCTCGCGCACGAGATCGAGCTCGCCGCCGGCCGCCAGCCAGGAGACACAGACGAACTGTGCCGAGGGGACCGTGGCGTACTGGGAGAGCCAGCGCGCGATCGCCGTTCGCATCAGTTCGCGCTCTCCCCCGGCGTCAAGCCAGGAGCACAGCACGAAGGACACCTCGACGGTGTCCACGCGTGCGCGCACCCACCGCTCCAGCGCTTCGCGTGCAAGGGCCGGCTCGCCGCCCGCGTCAAGCCAGCCGCACAGCAGAAACTTTGTCGCCTCCTGGTGCTCGCCGTTGGCGGCAAACCAGCGGCGCAGGGGCTCTCTGATCAGATCGAGCTCGCCGGCGACGTCGATCCAGGCGCTGTAGATCAATTGTCCTTCGACGCTCGCGCCGTGCTCTGAAAGCCACCGCTGGAGTGCCGTTCGCACGAGTCGCGGCTCGCCGCCGGCGCGCAGCCATCCGCGATACAGGAACACGCTGTCGTGTTCGCCGGCGTGCTTGGTGAGCCACAGCGCGATCGTCTCGCGCAGCAGATCGAGCTCTCCCCCGGCGTCCAACCACGCCTTGTAGACAAACGCGCCGGACTGCTCGGTGCCGTGGGTAGAGATCCAGCCGGTGATCGGCTCGCGCACCAGATCCAGATCGCCGCCGGCCCGCAGCCAGGCGCGGTAGACGAATTGGGCGTCGTTTGAGCAGGCGCAGTTCTCGAGCCAGCGAGTGATCGGCTCGCGCACGAACTCCAGCTCACCGGTGACGTCGAGCCATCCCTCATACAGGAACTCGGCGGCGCCGAGCTCAGCGCCATGGAGCTCGAGCCATTGCCGCAGCCCCTCGCGTACGAGCTCGACCTCGCCGCCGGCTTCAAGCCACACGGGGTAGACAAATCCGGCGCTCTGCTCGGTGGCGTAGCGCTCGAGCCACGCGATGATCGCCTCGCGCACGAGCTCCAGCTCACCGCCCCCGTCAAGCCACGCCCAGTAGACGAAGTGCGCGAACTGCTCCTTGGCGTTGGCTGCCAACCACGCTCTGATCGGCTCGCGCACGAGCTCCAGCTCGCCGCCGGCCGCAAGCCACGCCTTGTGCAGGAAGCCGGTGTCTTCGCCGAGGTCGTTGTGGAGATCGAGCCACGCCTTGATCGGCTCACGCACCAGCTCCAGCTCGCCGCCGGCCACGAGCCACGGGGCATAGACGAAGCCGGCGTAGGGCTCGTTGGCGTGGACCGAGAGCCACTGCGCGATCGCGTCGCGCACGAGCTCTAGCTCGCCGCCGTAGTCCAACCACGCCTTGTAGACGAACTGGGCGTCGGCATGCTCGCGGTGGGCTGCTAGCCAGCGGCGGATCGGCTCGCGCACCAGATCTGGCTCTCCTCCGAACTGCAGCCACTCTGGGTAGATGTAGCTGCTGGCGAGTTCCTCGCCGTGGTCGGCGAGCCACCCGATCAACTCCTCGCGCACGCGGTCGATTTCGCCCGCGGCGAGCAGCTCAGCCGTCGAGGGGGTGAAGTCTGGGCTCAACTACGTCTCGTTAGCGCACGTCGACACATCGGCGATCTCATGCTCCGACCTGCCCGCGCCGAGCGGGACGGGAATCCTCGTGTGTGGCGCGCCGTCGCTCATGTGGCGCTCCAGGCCGTCTAGGTCTCGCTCTCCACCGGCCGTGAGCCACGCCCTGCAGAGCACTCTCGCGGCGAGCGGGCGCTGTGGATGTGAGAGCCAGCTACGCAGCGCTTTTCGCACGAGCGCCGGCTCGCCGCCGGAGTCAAGCCAGGCTCGTATCAGGATGGCGGCCTGCGGGTTTCCGGCGAACACTGACAGCCACGCACGGATCGGCTCGCGCACCAGATCCAGATCGCCGCCGCGCGCAAGCCAGGCGCGGTAGAGCAGGCGTGCGTCCTTGCTGATGTGGTGGCGTTTTATCCAAGTCGCGATTGGGGTGCTGAGGATGCCGAGCTCCCCGCCGGCGTCAAGCCACGCCTGGAAGGTTTGATGGGCCGGTCTCCACGACGCGTGCGTCACAAACCACGATCCGATCGCATCGCGCACGAGCGCGGTGTCGCCGCCGCCGGCAAGCCAGGCGCAGTAGACGAATCCGGCTCGCGCGTTGCGCGGGTATCTGGCGATCCATGCACGGATCGGCTCGCGCACCAGATCCGTCTCGCCACCGGCCTCGAGCCAGGCCTTGTAGAGGAAGCTTGCGTGCAGGCTGCAGGCGTGCCGGTGAAGCCAACGTCGGACCGCTTCGCGGATGAGCTCTGTCTCGCCGCGGGACTGAAGCCATGAGCGGTACAGGAACTGGGTGTTCTCGCGGACGCTCGCGTTGGTCTGCAGGTAGCGGCGGATCGGCTCGCGCACGAGCTCCAGATCGCCGCCGCCGTCAAGCCAGGCGCAGTACATCGAGCCGGAGTGTTGTTGGGAGCTAAACGCCTCGATCCAGGCTCGCATTGGCTCGCGCACGAACTCGATCTCACCTTCGGCCTGCAACCAGGAGCGCAGCACGAATTCGGTGCTGATCGACCCGGGGTTCTTCTCACACCAGCCGCTGATCGCCTCGCGTAGGAGGTCTGTCTCGCCGCCCGCGTCGAGCCATGCCCGGTAGAGGAACTGGGCAGGCTCGCTGCCGCTGGCCTCGCCATCCAACCAGCGGCGGATCGGTTGGCGCATCAAGTCGAGGCCGCCGCCGCAGCTGAGCCATGCGGCGAAGACGTAGACGGCCTTCGCGTCGGTGGGATTCGCCTGAAGCCAGGCGAGGATGGCGTCGTTGACGAGCTTTCGTTCGCCTTTGTGGGAGAGCCAGGCCGAATACAGGAACTGGGCCTGTTCGCTGGTGGCGTGAAGCTCGAGCCAACGGCGGATCGGCTCGCGCAGGAGCTCCGGCTCACCGCCCGCCTGCAGCCACGAGCACAGCACGAATGACTCATCCAGGCTCTCCGCGTGGGCATCTGTCCACATCTGCACGGTCTCGCGCACCAGCTCCAGCGCACCGCCGCCGTCCAACCAGGCGCTGAGCAGGAACTTGGTGGCCTCGTTCTGCTCGGCGTTGGCGGCAAACCAGCGGCGCAGGTGGTCTGTCAGCAGATCGAGCTCACCCCCGGCGGCGATCCAGGCTCCGTGGATGAGGTGAGCGTCGGGCGCCTCGCCGTGCTTGGCCAGGCATCTGCCGATTGGCCGGCGGACCGTGTCCAGATCACCGTTTGCGCCCAGCCAGGTGTGGTAGAGAAACATTGCTTGGGGCTCCTCGCCGTGATGCTCGAGCCACCCGAGGATCGGTTCACGTACGAGCTCCAGCTCACCGCCGGCCTCTAGCCAGGCGCAGTAGCCGAAGTGGGCGTTCTCGCCGTCGCTGTTTTTCTCAATCCAGCGGCGCATCGGCTCGCGCAGGATCTGTATCTCTCCGCCGGCCTCGAGCCACGCCTTGAAGAGGAACTCGACTGAGGGGAACTCGGCGTTGGTGAGGAACCACTCGGCGATCGGCTTGCGCACGAGCTCGAGCTCGCCGCCGGCTCGCAGCCAGGCGTTGTAGACGAAGCTCGCGTGCGGTGTCTCGCCGTGCTCCTCCAACCACCGGTGCACGCCTGCGCGCACGAAATCGAGCTCACCGCCGGCTTCAAGCCATGCTCCGTAGAGGTAGTTGACTTCGGTGTGGTTGGCGCCGTGCGCCAGCCAGCCTGTGATTGGCTCACGCACGAAATCGAGCTCGCCGCCGGCCGCGAGCCACGCCTTGTAGAGGAACCCCGAGTCCGGCTCGCTCGAGCCGTGTGCGGCGATCCAGCGGCGGATCGGCTCGCGCACGAGCTCCAGATCGCCGCCGCCGTCAAGCCACGCGGAGTAGACGAATCCGGCTGCTTGGATGTCGGCGTGCCGGGCGATCCAGGCGAGGATCGGCTCGCGCACGAGCTCCAGCTCGCCGCCGGCCGTAAGCCACGCCTTGTAGAGGAAGCGGGCGTCCAGATGCTCGCGGTGGATCTCCAGCCAGCGGCGAATCGGTTCGCGTAGGAGCTCTGAGTCCCCGCCCTGGCTCAGCCATTCGTCAAACAGGTAGCTGCAGCCGAGCTCGGTGGCGTTCTGCTTCAACCAGGCGGCCACTCGATCGCGGATCAGGCTCAGTTCACGGTTGGCGAGCAGCTCGCCGGGCGATGGTTCAAAGGTGGCGATCAACTGTGCTCCCGTGTGCGCAGGCCAGGCCGGGCGGCCGCTGTGAGCCCCTCGTCTGCGTGCGGGTGGGGGTGAAGCCGCGTCTCTGATTGATCGGGCGGGTCGCGGGCGCCCGCAGCCGCTCGAGCTCACCGCCGGCGGCAAGCCACGATTCGTACACCGCCTTGACCGCCTCAGGCCATGGTTTGCACGTCAGCCAGCGGCGAATCGGCGGGCGTATGACCTCGAGATCGCGGCCACTGTCGAGCCATGCTCGAAAGAGGAAACTGGCCTGTGGTGTGTGACCCTGGGCGGCGAGCCAGCGGCGGATCGGCTCTTCTACCGGCTCCTGGTCGCCGCCGCGGTTCAGCCAGGCGCAAATGACACAGCTGGCGATACGTTTGCGCCCGCGAACGGCCAGCCAGCCAAGCATCGGCTCTCTGACGAGCGCCGGGTCCCCGTCGTGGCGCAACCAGGCTTGGTAGACGAAGCTGGCCTGCTCGTGTTGGGCGTGCACGGCGCACCAGGCGACGAGCGCCGGGGCGAGCAGATCGAGCTCACCGCCGCCAGAGAGCCAGGTCCCGAAGAAGTAGTGGGCGTTTAGCGTGCGGCTGTTCTGCTCGAGCCAGCGGGCGACCGGCTGGCGCAGAAAATCGAGCTCACCGCCGGCCGAAAGCCAGGAGCGGAAGATGAACTGGGCGCCAACCCAGAGGCCGTTGTGCTCTAGCCAGAGCGCGATCGGCGCACGCACCAGTTCGAGGTCTCCGTCGTGGTCGAGCCAGCCGCGCAGCATCGATCCGGCGTGCTGGCGGCGGGCAAAGACCGCAAGCCAGCGGCCAAATGGCGCACGGATGTGAGCGGGTGCGCCGCCGGCTGAAAGCCAGGACCCAAACACGAACTGGGCTGCACCGGCGGCGGTATTGGCCGCACACCATGCGCTCAGCGGTCCGCTTACCAGCTCCCGATCGCCGCCGCTGTGAAGCCACGACCGGTATATGTACAGCGCGGTCTTGTCCACGGCGGCGGGGGTCTGGAGCCAGCGCTCGAGTCCCGGGCGGATGACCTCGTGGCGCCCGCCCGAGTCAAGCCATGCTCGGTAGACGTTGCCGGCGGCCATCTCGGGGGCATGCACCGAAAGCCAGGCGACGAGTGCCTTGGCGATGATCGCGCGCTCCCCCCCGGCTGAAAGCCAGGAGCAGTAGAGGAACTGTGCCTCGGGGAGCTGTGCGTGCTTCTGCAGCCAACCGGGGAGTAGTCGCCTGACAGGATCGAGCTCGCCGCCCCCGTCAAGCCAGGCCCGGCAGAGGTGGTTGACGGCGCTTTGGTCGGAGTGGCGCCCAAGCCAGGCAATGATCTGCTCGCGCACGAACTGCACCTCACCGCGTGCGTCAAGCCACGCCCGAAAGACGAACCGCGCCTGCGCCGCCAACGCGTGCTTGGCGAGCCAGCGCACGATCGGTGCTCTGATCAGCTCGAGCTCGCCGCCCCCGTCAAGCCAGGCCGCAAAGACGAAGCTCGTGTCCTTGATCTGCGCGTGTACGTTCATCCACGCCAGGATCGGCTCCCTGATGTGCTGCAGTGCGCCGCCGGCGGCCAGCCAGCCGCAGAAAACGAATGTCGTTTCTGGCTCGGTGGCGCCGTGCTCTGAAAGCCAGCCCGACAGCGCCTCTGCGATCAGATCCGGCTCGCCTCCCGCCGCCAGCCAGGCGCGGAAGACGAAACAGGTCTGAGGGAGTGTGCCGTTGCACTGGAGGAAGCGCACAAGGGACGCTTGCACCAGCTCGCGTTCACCCCCGGCCGTGAGCCAGGCGTCATAGATGAACCGGGCCTGTGGCTCATCGCCGTGATCTGAAAGCCAGCGGCGAATCGGCTCTCGTACGAGCTCGAGCTTGCCGCCGGCTTTCAACCAGAGGTGGTAGACCCTGCAGTCCTCGGGCGCCTCGTGGTCGCTCGCGAGCCACCGGGCAAGCGGCTTCTTGACCAGATCGAGCTCGCCGCCGGCCTCCAGCCAGGCGCCGCAGACGAGCTCCGCGCCGGCGCTGTGTGCGTGCTGGTGAAGCCAGCGCACAAGCGCGCCGCGGACGAGCTGCGGCTCGCCGTGGCCGGCACTGAGCCAGGCTCGGTAGACGATGCCAACGTCGGGGTTCTCGGCGTGGAGGTCGAGCCATTGGACAAGCGGCTCCCTGAGAAGATCGAGCTCGCCGCCGGCCTCCAGCCACGCGCGATACAAAAACCCGGCGTCGACGTGCTCACGGCCGTGAAGGTCAAGCCAGCGCCTGAGCGGGTCGCGGATGAGATCGAGCTCGCCGCCATGGGCGATCCATGCCTCGAAGACGAAGTTGGTGTCCTTTACCTCAGCGCGCTTGGCGACCCAGGTGGCGATCGGCGCGCGTACGAGCTCGAGATCCCCACCGCCGTGAAGCCAGGCCGTGAACAGGAACTTTGTGTCCGGTTGATCCTGGCCTTCGCGGGCAAGCCAATTCTCCAGTGGCCGCCTCACCAGCTGCGGCTCACCTCCGGCTTTCAGCCAGGCGCCGTAGACGAGATCGATCGCCGCCACATTCCAATGGAGGCAGAGGAAGGCAGTGAGGCGCTCTCTGACGAGATCGAGCTCACCGCCGGCCCGCAGCCAGGGTTGGTAGACCAATCCGGCGTCCGGGCCTTCACCGTGAAGAGCAACCCAATTCTCTATTGGCCTCCTGACGAGCTCGAGATCGCCGCCGCCGTCAAGCCAAGCGCGGTAGAGAAACTTGGCCTCGGGACGCCGGCCATGGAGGTCGATCCATCCTTTCAGTGCAGCGCGTAGGAGCGCCGGGGCGCCGCCGGCGATCAGCCAGTCCTGATACAGCTGACGAGCACTAAAGGACTCACCGTGATCGGCGATCCACTCGATCACCCGCGCCCGAGCCAGGTCGGGCTCCCCCGCGGCGAGCAGCTCGGTGATCGTAGGCTCGAATGAAGCTTGACTCAAGAAATCTCGCTTATGGGTCCATGGACAGCGCTTATTCCGTCCGGTGGACACCGACCGGGACGCGGTCCTCGGGCATGGTCATCCGGCGCTGTCCTGGAGGCTTCATACGGGTCGGAGCAGCAGGTAGGACCGTCCTTTCCTCCTGCCCGGGAAACCCGGCGGGTGCTGGCTGCTGCACAGCAATCCGTGAGGCTAAAACGCGCGCCCCTGCCTCGATCGGTCCGCGGTGTGGCGGTCCTCTAATCGAGCCACCAACAGAGGTACTTGCATCAGCAACAATCTTGGCTATACTAACTACACTTTCGTAAGCTCATATGGAGCGTATACCTGATGCCCTCATCTCCAGAGAACAACAATCAGACAGCCGATCGGCCGTCTTCCCCGACTTCCCGGCCGCTGCTGCGGCTGATCCCGATGGACGACACGGTCGTCTTCCCCAACATGGGCATAACGCTCACGGTTGAGGTCGGCGAGGACGAGCGGGTCGTGCTCGTCCCACGACACGAGAACGAGTTTCTAGAGGTCGGCACGATCGCCGAGGTCGAGGACCGGCTGCGTCTGCCCGGCGGCGGTCGCGCGGTCGCTCTATCCGGTGCGCACCGCGCGCTGATCGGAGCCGCCCAGACCGGTCCCGACGGCGAGCTACGCGTCGAGGTCGACGAGCGTCCCGACGAGGTCCCCGTCGACGGGCGCACGCGCGATCTCGAACGCGAATACCGCGCGATCGTCGAGGAGATCCTCGAGCTTCGCGGCGACGACGGGCGGATCGCGGCGTTCCTGCGGGCGATCGTCGAGCCTGGCCCCCTGGCGGACTCGGCCGGCTATTCCCCCAACCTGTCCTACGAGCAGAAGGTACAGCTGCTGCGCACGACCGACGTCACCGACCGTCTGGAGCTCGCGGTCAAGCTGCAGCGCGAGTCACTCGCGGAGCTGCAGGTCAGAAAGCGCATCCGCGAGGACGTGCAGGAGGGCGCTGAGAAGCAGCAGCGCGAGTACTTCCTGCGCAAGCAGATGGAGTCGATCCGCAAGGAGCTCGACGAGGACGAGGGCTCGATCGTCGAGGAGTACCGCGCAAAGATCGAGGCCGCCGGGATGCCCGAGGAAGTCAACGAGCAGGCCCACAAGGAGCTGGGTCGCCTAGAGCGGATGGGCGAGCAGACGGGCGAGTCATCGATGATCCGCACCTACCTTGACTGGCTGATCGCTGTCCCATGGTCCAAGCGCTCGGAGGAGCACCTGGACCCGGTGGGCGCACGGGCGGTGCTGGACGCCGACCACGCTGGACTGGAAGACGTCAAGGACCGCATCACCGAGTACCTGGCGGTGCGCAAGCTGCGTCAGGACCGCGGCATCGAGGCCGACCCCAAGTCCGGTGCGATCCTGACCCTGATCGGACCCCCGGGTACCGGCAAGACCTCGATCGGCGAGTCGATCGCCCGTGCCCTGGGCCGTGAGTTCGTACGCATGTCCCTCGGCGGCGTGCGCGACGAGGCGGAGATCCGCGGGCACCGGCGCACCTACATCGGTGCCCTGCCAGGACGCTTGGTCAGGGCCCTGCGCGACGCCAAGACGATGAACCCCGTGATCCTGCTCGACGAGGTCGACAAGGTCGGCGCGGACTGGCGTGGAGATCCATCCGCGGCGCTGCTCGAGGTCCTGGACCCCGCGCAGAACCACTCCTTCCGCGATCACTACCTCGACGTCGAGCTCGACCTCAGCCAGGTGATGTTCATAGCGACCGCGAACGTCGCGGACACGATCCCCGGTCCGTTGCTGGACCGCATGGAGGTGATTCGCTTCGACGGCTACACCTCAGAGGAGAAGCTCGCGATCGCGAAGGGCTACCTGTGGCCACGCCAGCGTGACCGCAACGGCCTGCGCGAGGGCGAGGTCGAGATCCCCGACGATGTCCTGCGGACCGTCATCGCGGAGTACACCCGCGAGGCCGGCGTGCGCAGCCTCGAGCGCGAGCTTGGGACACTGCTGCGCAAGACCGCCACGAAGATCGCCTCGGCTCAAAACCAGACAGGCGAGCAGCCCAAGCCGCCCGGCAAGGACTCAAAGAAGTCCCCCGCCGAGAGCAACGGCAAGCTCCCACTCGAGGATCCCAAGAAGCCCGCCAAGAAGAGCAAGGCCAAGGCCGCAAAGGCCAGGGCGACGATCGAGATCCCCGTGAAGATCGATCAGGAGACCGTGCGCGACGCGCTCGGACGCCAGAAGTTCTTCCAGGAGTCCGCCTCGCGCACCGCGACACCCGGTGTCGCGACAGGTCTGGCGGTGACCGGTACCGGCGGTGACGTGCTGTTCGTCGAGGCCACCGCGATGCGAAGTGGCGGCTCTAACTCATCCGGCCTGGTGCTCACCGGCCAGCTCGGGGAGGTCATGAAGGAGTCCGCCAAGATCGCCCTCTCCTACGTGCGCGGGCACGCCGAGGAGATCGGGATCGAGGAAGGCGCCTTTGAAGGACAGGAGTTCCACGTGCACGTTCCTGCCGGTGCGATCCCCAAGGACGGGCCGAGCGCCGGCGTGACGATGGTCACCGCGATGGCCTCGCTGCTCTCCGGTCGCCCCGTCAAGCACACCGTCGGGATGACCGGAGAGGTGACCCTCCAGGGACGGGTGCTGCCGATCGGCGGCCTGAAGCAGAAGGTCCTCGCCGCGCACGCGGCCGGCCTCACCGATGTGATCCTGCCCGAGCGAAACCGCGGCGATCTGGACGACATCCCCGAGGAGGTCCGTGAGCAGATGACCTTCCACCCGGTGATGACCGTCCAGGAGGTCCTCGATCGGGCACTCGAGCCCACCCGTGATGTCGCCCATCAAGTCTCGTAGATGCCAGCCCGTTCCACTGCAGGTCCGCAGAACCGCTGACCTGCTGGAGCGGCGCTGGCAGCTATCGATCATCTACGCGGCGCTTTCCGGGGCGCTGCGCTTCAACGAGTTCGCTGACGCGGTCGCCGGCATCTCGCCGCGGATGCTCTCCGAGCGTCTGCGTGACCTGGAGGCCGCGGGGCTGCTGGCGCGCAACGTCATCCCCTCCAGCCCGCCGACGGTCGAGTACCGGCTGACCGACAAGGGACGGATGCTGGCACCGGTGATCGAGGCGATGCGCAACTACGCCGAGGGTCCGGGCGGCTGAGCCGCCGCCCGCCCGGCCGCAGGGGACGGCGGGTGTCCCGCTTGCGGGTCCCATATCGTGCTGGGAATGCGGA
Organism: Solirubrobacteraceae bacterium; assembly: GCA_036561505.1. Lineage (GTDB taxonomy): Bacteria > Actinomycetota > Thermoleophilia > Solirubrobacterales > Solirubrobacteraceae > Palsa-744. The sequence goes on along the minus strand of DATBPE010000176.1, from coordinate 5,285 downwards.
TTCTCGTGGGGCTACTCGGGGGCACGCTCGTCCTGCTGATGCTGGTCGAGATCTTCGTGGCGTTTTTGCTGCCGCGACGGGTCAAGCGCGACCCGGCGATCGTGCGCTCGGTATTCAACTACGCCTGGCTTCCCTGGCGGCGTGCTGCGCGCCTGCTGCCCGCGCAGGCAGCCGACACGATGCTCGGAATCTACGGGCCGTTCGGGCTGCTGCTGAACCTCGTGCTATGGGTTGCCGCGATGATGTTTGGCTATGCCTGCCTACAGTGGGCGGCCGGTTCGCATCTCGGTCCGATGCACGCGACGGTGAGCTTCGGCAACGACCTCTACTTCAGTGCCGCGACGATGACCACCGACGGGCCCGCGAGCCTGACGGCGCAGACCACGTTCGCACGGATCATCCAGGTGATCGACTCCGGCAGCGGGCTGGCGGTGCTGGCGATCGTGATCGGCTACCTGCCCTCTCTCTACCAGGCCTTCTCGCGGCGCGAGGCGACCGTCTCCCAACTGGATGCACGCGCGGGTTCACCACCGAGCGCCGGCCGTCTGCTGCTGCGTAGCGCCGACCACGAGGGCTGGCCGGCACTGAACCGCTACCTGGGCGGCTGGGAGCCGTGGGTGGCCGAGCTGATGGAGACTCACCTCGCCTACCCGGTGCTCGCCTATTTCCGCTCCCAGCACGTCAACCAGAACTGGCTGGCGGCGATCTGCACCGTGCTCGACGCCTGTGCGTTTGCGATCGCTGCCGCCCCGGCGGGCACGGTCGACGCAACCCGTTTCACTTTCGCGATTGCCCGTCACGCCGTCGCGGACCTCAGCTACAGCTTCCATGTCTCCCCCACCCCGCCGTCACTCGAGCGTCTGCCGGCGGCGGAGCTTGAAGAACTGATCGGCCAGTTGACCGCGCTCGGCGTCCAGATGAGCGCCGAGCCGCAGGTGATCGCGGAGCGGATGACCCGCATGCGGGCGTTCTACGAGCCCTATGTGAACGCGCTGGCGGAGCGCCTCGAGCTGGCGATGCCGCCGTGGCTCACACCGGAGTCACCAAGCGATAATTGGCGCACCACCGAATGGCACTGAGAACCCGGCCTGCGGACGCCTACGCCGGGGAGCCCGTTTGCCTAGCCGTCGTCTCGCGGACGTCCTGCCAGTCGATCTCCGAGCTCGCGCCCACAAACTGACCGCCCGCGCAGCTCTCGGCGTGGATCGCCTCCCGGCGCGGATTGCGGATGCCGAGGACGCCCACCAGACCGCCGATCGCCACCAGCACCGCCGCGATCGCCATGCCCAGGTGAAAGCTGTGTAGCGAGGCCGATTCGGCCGCCACACTCACCGCATGCGCCTGCGCCGCAGGCATGTTGTGGATGTCTGGGCGCCCGAGCGGTAGGCGCTTTGCTTCCCTTACCGCTAGACGCGCCGCGCTTGTAAGCGGCGTGCCCGATAGGCGATCGTCTATGGCCGAGGCAAACGAGGAGGAGATCGCCGCACCCACCGCCGCGGTGCCCAACAGGCCAGCGACCCGTGCAATCGCGTTGTTGACACCCGAGGCGACGCCAGCCTCGTGCTCTGAGCCCGCCAGCACAGCCGCCGTCAGCGGCGCCACCGTCATCGAGAGCCCAAGCGCGAAGATCAGCAGTGGCGGGAGCACTTCGGAGAGGTAGTCGACCTGTGCGCCCGCGCGCTGGAACAGCAGCAGGCCCACCGCCGCGACCAGCGGGCCGGCGCCCATGAATAGGCGTGGTCCGAAGCGATCGGCAAGCGCTCCGAAGCGGCGCGAGAGGGCGAACATCACAACCGTCACCGGCAGCGTCGCAAGGCCGCTCTTCAGCGGCGTGTAGCCGCCTATCTGCTGCAGGAACAGCACCAGGAAGAAGAACAGGATCGATAGCCCCGCATACATCGAGAAGGTCTCGATGTTCCCGGCCGAGAAGTTGCGCTTGCCAAACAGGCGCAGCGGCAGCATCGGGTCCCTGGCGCGCGACTCATATAGCGTGAAGCACGCCAGCAGCCCGATGCCGACGCTCAGCGGCAGAATCACCGCTGGGCTGGACCATCCCAGTCGCGGCTGCTCGATCAACGCGAACACCGGGCCGCCAAGGCCGGCGGCGCACAGCAGCGCCCCGGGCACATCGATCGTTCGCGCCTTCTCCTCTCGTGGGGCGCTGGGCGGAATCACTGTCAGGATCAGTGACACGCACAGGATCGCCAGTGGCACGTTCATCAGGAAGATCCAGCGCCAGGAGGCGATCGCCAAGAGCTCCCCGCCGGCCAGCGGGCCGAGTACCCCGGCGATCGCACCCCACGCGGTCCAGCTACCGATGGCGCCCCCGCGCTCGGACACTGGAAAAGTGTTGACGATCACCGCCAGCGAGCTGGGCACCAACAGAGCACCGGCGACTCCCTGCACGGCGCGCGCCGCCACCAGCACGCCGATACTGGGCGCCAGCGCACAGATCGCCGACGCTACGCCGAAGCCCGAAACCCCCAGCGCGAACACCCGCCGCTCCCCGAACAGGTCCCCCAGTGAGCCGCCGATCAGGATCAGCGAGCCGAGCGTCAGCAGGTAGCCGTTGACCACCCACTGCTGCGCCGCCAGCCCACCGCCGAGAGCGCGCTGGATCGTCGGCAGCGCGACGTTCACGACCGTGCCGTCGAGCAGAACGATGCCCGACCCCATGATGCACGCGATCAGAGTGAGACGCTTCACCGAAGCCGCAGAGCGTGCCGTGGCCATGGATGCACAGTATGGGCTACCCACTGACTTGGTCTAGGACTCCGAGCACCACAAGGCGGTAGGACACGGATACTCAGCACGAGCACGCGGATTGGACGCCCCGGGTAGCCCTCAGATCACCTCACTGCCTCTGTAGCGGACGCAGCTCCTCCTCCTGGGAGACCGATTGGCGCCTGAGCACGCCGTCCTGGCCGATGATGTAGGCCCCCATGCGCTCCAGCGGCGGCGAGTAGGCGTGCAAAGTAACCGCTGGGCCTTCGCCGGCGTGACGGACGCGATGAATATCTGAGGAAGTGATGTGAAAGCTCTCCCCCACCGCGAAGTTGCGGTCTTGGGAATGGCCGCCGATCCTCAGCCGCTGCTCACGCACACGCCCGCCCACCACGCAGACCGCCCCGCTTGAGATGTCGTGGTCGTGAAAGCCGGTGTCCTGGTCGTCCAACCAGCAGATCAACCAGGCGGTGAGATGCTCGTCGCTGAGTAGCTCCTCGTAGGTGCGCTGCTGGCTGTCGTGGCTCACCAGATCTATCCACAGTTCCGGGCGCGCCGCCAGCTCGCACGCGAACCGCTCTAGCTCCGGGCCGTCCAGGTGACGCCCATGCGGCCGTGGCACCTCAGAGAGTCTAGATTTGGTCATCTGGCCACCACACAGGTCTCACCGAGCATCTCTCTGGTGCTCTCGGCGAGACGGTCGCTATCCAGACGCGAGATCGCGATCATCGAGTTCGGATCGATCACCGGGCGATCGGAGCCGTAGAGGATCTGCTCGGCTCCCAGGAGCTCGGTGAGCTTCTGTACTGCCGATGGGCCATATGAGGAGGTCTCGTAGAAGATCCGGCGGTCCTCATGGGAGCCGACGGGGCCCCCGCGGGCGCACAGGCGCTCGTATTGCAATGGAGCAAGCCCCGCGAGCATCGCGAAGACCACCCGCAGCTCGGGATGAGAGCGCCGGCCCACGCAGACGAAGGACAGCCAGGCCGCCTGCATCTCGGCGAGGTAGCGCGTTAGCGCGGGCCACCACAGTGGGTCACCGAGTGAGGTCTCACCAGCGATGAGAGGTCCACCGGGACCGGGATGAATAAGAAGCGGCGCATCCCGCTCAGAGAGTCGTCGCAGTAGCGGATGTAGACGGGCTAGCTGTTCGAAGCCGCCGAGCGCCCCTGCGGGTATGGAGATCCCGACGCAGCCCAGATCAAGCGCGCGGTCGATGTCGGCGGGGTCCGGGCGATCGAGCGCGATCGCTCCCCATACGCCGAACGGGTCACCGAGCCCCAGTGCTCCCTCGTGGTAGGCGTCGATCAGCTCCAGCGACTGCTCTCGCGGCAACGTCTCGATTCCCACTGGACTCGATAGGCACACCAGCGCCCCGTCGAGGCCGTCTGTCTGGAGTAGCGCGGCGCGTCGGGCCGCGGCTTCGCCGTTGCGATCGATGACGTACGGGCGCTCCCCGGCTAGGAACAGCACGGTCAAGTCGTGTTCGAGGCGAACGAACGGCAGCTCTGCTCGGCGCGTGAGCGCCTCGAGCAGCGGCGCGGTCCAGATGTGCTGATGGACGTCGATCTTCACGGGTTACCGGGCTCCATGGAACGTATTATAGATATTGTCGATCGGATTTATGCAGATTACAATATCGCACATCCTCCCTTCTTCAACCTTCGCCTCCGCGAACCCCTAGGGCGCTGGGATCCTCAGTCGCTCCACCATCCGGGGACGATCTCCCCATCGCCCGCGAAGTGCGGGCCAAAGACAACGAACTCGAGTCCCTCCGGGCCCGCCTCGAACGCGCGTGTCGTCTCGGGAGCAACCCTGACCGCGTCCATCCTGCTGATCTCTTGAATCTCCTCATCGAGCTTGACCCGGCCGCTGCCGGACAGCACCAGATAGATCTCCTCGGCCTGGCTGTGGTGATGGCCAAACTGCTGGCGCTTGCCGGGCCGCAGATGCTGGTGGGCGATGCCCGTGCCTTGCGCCTCCAGGTCTTCGCGGGCAAAGCGGACTTCGCCCATCTCGCCGAACCCACGCTTGGCGGCCATGTCATCGACGGCAAGCAGGTTCTTGATCGTGTATCCCATGGTTTGACCCCTCGTTGTAGAGCACCGATGCTTGATCAGACAGTCAACCGCATCCGCTCGACTGGTGATAACCCAGTCCATCGCGGCCGCCGCATGCCTCTCACGGTAGGGCGATCTCCTCTGGAAACTCTCGCAGCAGGTCGATCATCGCGATGGAGTCTGGGGAATCGAGGTTGTTGGCGTGGGCGTCCTGAGCCAGTTTGAACAGCCGCTGTATGAACTGCTCCCAGCGCATCGCCGGGCGTATCTGGATGCGGACGTGCACCGCCGTCTCCCCCGCGTTCCAGGCCAGATGCGGAACACCGGGCGGGGCGACCACCACATCGCCTGGCTGAGCTGTGTGCTCGACTGAGGCGATGCGAAACCGTGGGCTGCCGCTGATCACCTCCCAGCGCTCCTCTAGACATGGATGGACGTGCTCGAGCACACGGTGCCCGGGACGCGTCCAGATGTCATCCAGTTCCAACAGCTCGCCCGCAG
>DATBPE010000175.1:0-10939 GCA_036561505.1 Solirubrobacteraceae bacterium | reverse complement strand
CAGCTTGTCCTCGGGGATCTCGCCTTCCTCGAGAATCAGCTCGAGCAGCACGTCGTCGTAGTGGGAGACCTCCTCGAGCAGGTGTTCGCGCGCGGCCTCGGCCGCTTCCAGCAGGTTCTCGGGGATCTCGTTTTCTTCCTGTTCGGTGCCCAGCTCGTCCTTGTAGACGATCGCCTTCATCGCCACCAGATCGATCACGCCGAGAAAGTCCCCCTCGGCGCCGATCGGCAGCTGGATCGGCACTGGGTTGGCGGCTAGGCGGTCGATCATCGTCTGCACGCCCTGCTCGAAGTCCGCGCCGATGCGATCCATCTTGTTGATGTAGGCGATCCGCGGCACGTGGTACTTGTCCGCCTGGCGCCAGACGGTCTCTGACTGCGGCTCGACGCCGGCGACCGAATCAAACAGCGCGATCGCGCCGTCGAGCACCCGCAGCGAACGCTCGACCTCGACGGTGAAGTCGACGTGGCCGGGCGTGTCGATGATGTTGATGCGGTGGTCCTTCCACTCGGCGGTGGTCGCCGCGGAGGTGATCGTGATGCCGCGCTCCTGCTCCTGTTCCATCCAGTCCATCACCGCGGCGCCCTCGTGGACCTCGCCGATCTTGTACGTGCGACCGGTGTAGTAGAGGATCCGCTCGGTCGTCGTCGTCTTACCGGCGTCGATGTGCGCCATGATCCCGATGTTGCGGGTCTTTTCGAGTGAGAACTTGCGTGGCATGGATCGGCTTTGCGGTTGGCTCTCTGGGAGTCGTTTGGGCAAAAAAATAGGGCCCCTCGGGCCCACGCACGCTTGAGGTCTTTTGTGGACCGGTTCGCGTCGTTATCTGCTCGAGGTCTCCATTCTGGCTTTGCTTCGCGGACGACATGCTCGCACGACGGCGCCATCCGCGGCGCGACGATCGACTATAGCAGAGCTACTGGGACTCTCTGTTCACACCGATTCGCTCGTTGCAGGCACCGTCGAGCCGGGCTGCTCGGTCTCCTCGCCGAACAGCCCGCCCAGCTCTCCGAGCACACGGGTGGCTACACGTAGTTCCTCGACATCCACATCGGCCAGGGCCGCTTCCCAGCGACTTTGCCATGCCTCACGCTTGGCCTCGATCTTGCGCGCACCCAGGCGAGTCAGACGCGAGACGACTACACGACGATCGCTCTGAGAGCGGGCGCGTTCCACGTGACCGGACTCGGCTAGATGGTCGAGCATCTGGGTAACCGTACCCGGCGCGAGACGGGCCGCGAGCGCCAGGTCGCCGGCCGATAGCTCACCGCGCTCGGAAAGCTCGATCAGCAGCTCGAACTGGGCGTGGCTGAGCTCGGTTCCGGCGAGGTGGGTGTCGCGGCCGCGCATCCGGTTGAGCATGCGAAAGACGTGCCGGAAGGCCAGGCCCAGTTCGGTCAGTTGCTCGCTACGTGCCTGCGCCTCGGCCTGCTGGCGGCTAACTGCCTTCGCCGGGGAGGCCATGGACTCCTCAGGCTCCCAGCGGCTCGATCGCCGTCTCGGCGTCGGCGGCGGCCTGTGAGCTGCGTGCCCGGGGATTCTCGGCGCGCAGCAGCCCCACACAAGGGACGATCGACAGCACCACGATCCCCAACGACCACCAGTAGGCGGTGTCGAAGGCGCCCGCCAGGTGGCCAGGCGTGTGGTTGTGCCCGATCGCCCGCTGCAGCACCACCGCCAGCACCGCCGTGCCGATCGCCCCGCCGATGCGCTGCAGCACGTTCAGCTGGGGCGTCGCGTCGGAGAGCTGCTCGGGGCGCAGCGAGGCGAAGGCCGCCGTCATCGCCGGCATGAAGGAGAACCCGATGCCAACGCCTCGTAGAACCAGCACGAGCGAGATCGTGACGATCGAAGTGTGGGCCCCGACGAAAGCCAGCGGCAGCGATGCCAGCGCGAGGGTCGAGACGCCGACCAGCGCCACGCGCCCGCCGCCGAAGCGGTCGGACAGTCTCCCCGCGACGGGCATCACGATCAGCATGCCCAGACCCTGTGGACCGGTCAAGAGTCCGGTCGCGATCACGCTCTCGTGACGTACCTCCTGGTAGTAGAGCGGCACCAGGATCATCGCCCCGAACAGCGCCGCCCCAAGCCCGAAGGTCGTCAGCGAGGCCGCACCGAAGACCCGATTGGCGTACAGCCGCACGTCGAGCAGTGGACGCTCCACGCGCAGGGCGTGCACGATGAAGATGCCCACGAGCACAAAGCCAGCGACTATCGGGGCGACGACCACCGGCGCCGCCAGATCGCTGTGAGTACCAAGCTGCGCCAAACCGTAGACGGTCGCGGTGGAGGCGCCGGAGAGCAGCGCGAGGCCGACGGTGTCCAGGCGTCCCGCCTCGCCGGAGTCGGTCCTGGGCAGCATGCGCCACGCCAGGATGAAGGCGATCACGCCGATCGGGAGGTTGACCAGGAAGATCCAGGACCAGTGCAGGTTCTGCAGGATCGCTCCGCCGACCACAGGACCGAGGATCGGCGCGAGCATCGCCGGCATCGAGACTATGCCCATCACGCGACCCATCCGCTTGGGACCGGCTACCTGGGCCATGATCAGCTGGCCGACGGGCATGATCATCCCGCCGCCCGCTCCCTGTAGGACGCGGAAGAGGACCAGCGAGGTCGTCGAGGCGGCGACCGCACAGAGAGCGGAGCCGGCGGTGAAGAGCACCAGCGAGACCAGGTAGACGCGCTTGGCTCCGAAGCGCCGGGCGGCCCAGCCGGTAACCGGGATGACCGCGGCAAGCGAGAGTAGATAGCCGGTGATGACCCACTGGATCTGGGAGATCGAGCTGTGCAGGTCGTGGCTAAGGGTCCGCAGGGCGACGTTGACGATCGTCGTGTCGAGGATCGACATGATCATCCCCAGGATCACCACGCCCGCAACCACCCAGACATGGCGCTCGATGCGATCGGTAGCGGCCGGCGAGTGCATCGCCGCGGATGTGTCCTCAGAAGACATTTGGTACCGAAAGTTTAGGTACCAAACTATTTACTGTCAAGAGGTCCAGGGAGTACTCGATCTATTGTCTATAGCGGTCACACGTATGTGATAACTTACAAGCATGGACCACTCGGCGATCGAGGCGTTCAGCGCGCACGCGCACGCCTATGACGGGCGCAGGCAAATGTTGATCCCCGGCTTCGACGCGTTCTACTCCACCGCCGCGCAGCTGGTAGGACTTCGAGGTACTGAAGTGAGACGTGTGCTGGACCTCGGTGCTGGAACTGGCCTGCTCAGCGAGCGGATCGCCCGAGTTCATCCCGAGGCGGAGCTGGTGCTGCTCGACGGCTCACGGGAGATGCTCGGAGTCGCGCTTACGCGGCTCGGGCGCGGGGCGATCGAGATCCATCGGCAAGACCTTCGCGAGCAGCTACCGGCTGGTCCGTTCGATGCGATCGTCTCCGCCCTGGCGATCCATCACCTCGAGGACCAAGACAAGCAGGACCTGCTGGCCCGTGTGCACTCTCGATTGCGTCCCGGTGGAGTGTTCGTCAACGCCGAGCAGGTGGCCGTGGCTGCGGCGTGGATCGATCGGGCCCTTCACGTCGACTGGAGAGCGCAATGCCTCGAGCTCGGGGCAAGCGAGCAGGAGCTCGCGAACGCCGAGGAACGCATGTCCTTCGACCATTGCGTGGCCGTGCAGACCCAAATCGCATGGATGCACGCGGTCGGCTTGCGGGAGAGCGATTGCTTCTTCAGACGCTCGATATTCGCCGTGATCGCCGGGTGGCGGGGCGAAGAGTAGTCACACGATGGCCCGGACCAAGCCAGGCCATCGCCGCTTGACTACCTGGGCCGGCTACCAGCGGTAGTGGGCGAAGGCCTTGTTGGCCTGCGCCATGCGGTAGATGTCGTCCTTGCGCTTGTATGCGCCACCCTGCTGGGACTGTGCGTCTAGCAGCTCGTTGGTAAGACGCTGCGCCATCGTCTTCTCACGGCGCTGGCGAGAAAACTGGACCAGCCAGCGCACCGCCAGCGTCCGGGCGCGGCGGGCAGGCACCTCGACGGGCACCTGGTAGGTGGCTCCTCCGACGCGGCGCGAGCGAACCTCGAGGTTCGGCGTCAGCGCCTTGATCGAAGCCTCCAGAGACTCAACCGGATCTTTCTGGCTGCGCTCGCCCAGAAGCGCCAGGGCGTCGTAGACGATTTGCTCGGCTGTTGACTTCTTGCCGTCGAGCATCACCTTGTTGATGACCTGCTGCACCAGCTTGGAGCGATAGATTGGATCCGCCTCCACCGGGCGGATCTGAGCGGCTGCGCGTCTGGGCATCAGTTATTTCTTCTTGGCACCGTACTGCGAGCGCGCCTTCTTGCGATCGCTGACGCCGGCGGCGTCGAGCGTTCCGCGAACGACCTTGTAGCGCACACCGGGAAGATCCTTGACGCGTCCACCGCGCACGAGCACGACGGAGTGCTCCTGCAGGTTGTGGCCCTCACCGGGGATGTAGGCGGTTACCTCGATCGACCCGGAGATGCGCACGCGCGCGACCTTGCGCAGCGCGGAGTTAGGCTTCTTTGGCGTTGTCGTGTAGACGCGCGTGCAGACGCCGCGCCGCTGTGGGGCGGCGACCTTCTTCTTGCGTCCCTTGCCGGACTTCAGTCCAGGGGTCGCGAGCTTCTTCTTGGGAGCCTCGCGTCCCTTGCGCACCAGTTGAGAGGTCGTCGGCATACGGCGACGGATCCTAGCAGCGCGAGCCCCACAGTACGTTGTGGGCTACGCCGCCGACCCAACACCGGCTGCACGCACGGGCGCCGGCATCAACGCGCCGGCGATGATCACCAGCAGGAACGCCAGTGACTGACACACGATCCCTGTCACGCTTCCGGCCATAGGGTCGCCGAATACGACGATCCCGCCCACGATGCCGGCTATGTTCGCTGCGGTCCCCGTGATGGCGATGACCGGTACCGCCTCGCCATCTTGCAGTCCGCGCGCGGAGGCGTAGAACGCAACTATCGACGCGAGCACGGCCACGAGCAGCCAGGGGCTCAGCAGCACGCCGAGCGCACCGTGCGTCTGGACGATCCCGGTGAGCGCCTTGATTGCCACATCCGAGACGCCGAAGAGGATCCCGGCGGCTGCTCCGAGCATCACGCCGTGGTGCTCGACCGGCCCGCCCATCCGCGGGCCCATGATCAACAGGCCACCCAGACCGAACAGACCGGCCTCGAAGGAGATCATCGCCGCCTGGGAGAAATGGGAGTGCGCGCCGTGCATCGCCGGCAGCGTCAGCCCCAGCATCACGAGGCCCGCGGCCATCAGCCACAGACCCGCCCACTGCCGAGCGCCGACCTTGAAGCCGAACAGCTTCTCGGCCATTACCGCGATGAATACGACGCCCGCTGCCAGGGAGACCTGTATCACCGACATTGGCGCGAGCGCCAACGCCGCGACGTGTAGCCCCCAGGAGCCGAGGGCTACGATCATCCCCAGCGCGAACCACTTGGAGGAGAAAAGCGCGCGAGCCGAGCGCAGCGGGTGACGCACGGTGACCTGCGCGACCTCGTTGGCTCCGCGGTACTTGTAGAAGAAGCCGAGATTTGTGACGAACGCGCAGGAGAGCGCTAGAAATATGCCTAGATCAAGAGTCATGAGAAGTTTCGACGGATGCGGGTGAAGCGGCTGCTGTACTCACTTGTTGATGAGGCAGCCGCCCGACTGGAGCCACATCGACACAAGCGAGCGGTTGCTTTACTGGCCCAATCCGACCTGGCCAGATTAGCTGGACAAACCTCTTGCGGAGATAAAGATCCGGCCGTTAATGGCCGCCTAACATGCGCGTGACACATGCCTCTAACACCTAAGAGCGGACAGGCAACATCCCCTAGACAGTACCCCCAATCGCCCCTGGCAGCACAGAACGGGCCAACGCCGCTGCTGCTGGTCGACATCGACGGGGTCATTTCTCTTTTCGGCTTCCCCCGCGACACCCCCCCGGCGGGGTCGTTCCACTGGATTGACGGCATACCGCACTTCCTTTCGGCCACGGCAGCCCAGCACCTGCTCACGCTCGCGGCGATCTTCGAGTTGGTGTGGTGCAGTGGCTGGGAGGAGCGCGCCAACGAACACCTCCCCCATCTGCTCGGGCTGCCACAGGACCTGCCGTTCCTGCGCTTCGAGCGCACAGCGCCCGCCGGAACCAGCCAAACCCAATCGCTGCGAGGTCACTGGAAGCTCGAGGCGATCGACGCCTATGCCGGCGATCGGCCGCTGGCCTGGGTCGATGACTGCCTCGACGCAGCCTGCCACGAATGGGCGCAGGCCCGCACGGCGCCAACCCTGCTCGTTCAGACCGCTCCCGATGTGGGGCTCACCGAGCTCGAGGCGACACGACTGGCTGGCTGGGCGGCGCAGCGACTAGCCAACTAGGAAGCGGGCCAAGTAGGAAACGCTCAGACGGCGGGCGCCCAGCGCTCGCTAACCGCGGGCTTTGCCTGTCTCTCTGACAGCGCCACCCTCCTGGCGCGAGCGCCGCTGGACCTCCATGATGCGCTCGCGCTCCTGTTCGAGGATCCACAGTCGGATCCGGCGCTCCGCTGATCTTGCTGCTGAATCTGGTGCCACGACAGCATATTCGCCCGCCCTGGGCGTTTACACATTGGACGCGCGTCCCAAAATCCAAACGCGCACCATGGACAAGCGATCCAGCGACCGGCGGGGCAGGACGCCGCGCAGCATTCCGCACGGCGCGATGTGGGCGCGGCGCGCGATGCGCACACGCCCACCCGCTCAGGCTGCCCTACTAATCACTCGGCAGATCCCCCTCGGGGATCTCCAGTTCGGCCAGCTCCTCAACGAAACCGGGGTCGGAGTTGCCGGCGCCGATCTTCTCCAGCGACGCCAGATCGGCATCGAACTCGCGCCCGTAGTCACCGAAGCCCTCACCGTCTGCCAAGCCGAGCTCGGCGGCGATCTCATCTTGGTCGAGCAGACCGACGTCGTCGATCGCGCGCGGCAGCGGTTCAGAGGGCTCGATCTCGATCCGCCGGTAGCGCTTCAGGCCGGTCGCGGCCGGGATCAGCTTGCCGATGATCACGTTCTCCTTGAGACCGTTCAGGCGATCGGTCTTGCCCTCTAGCGACGCGTCGGTGAGCACCTTGGTGGTCTCCTGGAAGGAGGCCGCCGATAGGAATGAGTCGGTGTTCAGCGACGCCTTGGTGATCCCGAGGATGATGTCCTCGAACTGCGCCGTCTCCCCGTCCTTGTCGGCGATCTCCTTGTTTATGTTGGTGAACTCGAAACGGTCCACGAACTGGCCGGGCAGATACTCGGTGTCGCCCTTCTGGTCGACCCGCACCTTCTTGAGCATCTGACGCACGATCAACTCGATGTGCTTGTCGTTGATGTCCACGCCCTGTGACTTGTAGACCTCCTGGACCTCCTTGACCAGATACTGCTCGGTCTCGGTCCGTCCACGGATCGCCAAGAGCTCGTGCGGGTACAGCGAGCCCTCGTTGAGCTGTGTTCCAGCCTCGAGCTTCTGCCCCGCGGTCACATACAGTCGCGTGCGACGCGGGAACGCGTGACGGTGCTCTTCCCCGGCCTCGTCGGTGATGACGACGGTCAGGGCCTTCTCGGTCTCTTCGATCGACACAACACCGTCCTGCTCGGCGATCTTCGCCAGCCCCTTGGGCTTGCGCGCCTCGAACAGCTCGACGACACGCGGCAGGCCGTGGGTGATGTCCGCGCCCGCGACACCGCCGGTGTGGAACGTACGCATCGTCAGCTGCGTGCCGGGCTCGCCGATCGACTGCGCGGCGATGATCCCGACCGCGTCTCCGATCTGGGCGAGTTGCCCGGTCGCCATCGCCCTGCCGTAGCAGGCCTGGCAAACCCCGCTGATCGCCTGGCACTTCAGTACCGAGCGAACCGGAATCTTGACACGTACACCCTTGTCGTGATCCTCCTGGAAGGCACTCACGATCTCGGCGAACTCCTCGCGCCCGATTTCGATGCCCTGCTCAGCGAGCACGCGCCCGCGCTTGGTGGTGATCGGTTCGGCGGGGTAGCGTCCCACGAGATTTTCGTTGGGCTCGCTGTCGGCCTTGAACACAGGCAGCTCGATGTGCTCCGGGGCACCGCAGTCGGGCTCGCGAATGATCACGTCCTGTGCGACGTCAACCAGACGACGCGTCAGGTAACCCGAGTCCGCCGTGCGCAGAGCCGTATCGGCCAATCCCTTTCGGGCGCCGTGGGTGGAGATGAAGTACTCCAGCACCGACAGGCCCTCCATGAAGTTGGACTTGATCGGCCGCTCGATGATTTCACCCTTCGGGTTGGCCATCAGGCCGCGCATCCCCGCCAGCTGACGGATCTGCTTGAACGAACCGCGAGCACCCGAGTTGGCCATCATGAAGATCGGGTTCAGGATGTCGAGGTTCGCGATCATCGCGTCCGCGACCTCGTCGGTGGCGGCGTTCCACTTCTCCACGACCGCCTCGTGGCGCTCCTCCTGGGTGATCAGGCCCATGTCGTACTGGTCGGAGATCTCCGCGACTAGATCCTCGTACTTCTTGATGATCTCGCCCTTGCTCGGAGGGATCACCACATCGTTCTTGGAGATCGTGATGCCGGCCTGCGTGGCGTACTTGAACCCGAGGTCCTTGAACGCATCCAGCACCAGCGAGATCGTCGTGGCGCCATAGGTCTGTACGAGTGCGTCGATCAGCCTGGTGGTATCGCGCTTCTTCATCGACTGGTTGACGAACGTGTACTTAGACGCGTCGAACTCGACGCCAATCGCCTCCGCCAACGCGCGCTCGATGCGATCGTTGTAGATGATCCGCCCGATCGTCGTGAGCACATGGCCGCCCTCGCGCCCGAAGGGGCGGAACTCGGCAACATCGTGCAGCTTGACGACGCCCGCCTCGTAGGAGAGCTCTGCCTCCTGGGCGGTGCGGAACACGTGCGGACGCGGCTCTGACTTGGGCCACTTGCCTCCGATCAGGGCCTGCTGACGCTCGCCTAGCTCCTCGGCCTCCGGCCCGTAGGTCAGGTAGTAGGCGCCAAGGATCATGTCTTGGGTTGGGGTTGCCAGCGGCGCGCCGTGCGCCGGGGAGAGGATGTTGTTGGAGGAGAGCATCAGGATGCGCGCCTCCGCCTGGGCCTCTGCGGACAGCGGCAGGTGCACCGCCATCTGGTCGCCGTCGAAGTCGGCGTTGAAGGCGTGGCATACCAGCGGGTGGACCTGGATCGCCTTGCCCTCGACCAAGAGCGGCTCGAACGCCTGGATGCCCAGACGGTGAAGCGTCGGTGCCCGGTTGAGCAGCACCGGGTGCTCGTGGATGACCTCCTCGAGCACATCCCATACCTCGGGGATCATCGAGTCGACCATCTTCTTGGCCGCCTTGATGTTCTGCGCGGACTTGCGCTCGACCAGGCGCGCCATGATGAACGGCTTGAACAGCTCCAGCGCCATCAGCTTGGGCAGTCCGCACTGGTGCAGTCTCAGGTACGGCCCGGCGACGATCACCGAGCGCCCGGAGTAGTCCACGCGCTTGCCGAGCAGGTTCTGGCGGAAGCGTCCCTGCTTGCCCTTGAGCATGTCCGACAGGCTCTTCAGCGGCCGGTTGCCCGGTCCGGTGACCGGTCGCCCGCGGCGGCCGTTGTCGAACAGCGCGTCGACGGCCTCCTGGAGCATGCGCTTCTCGTTGTTGACGATGATCTCGGGCGCGCCGAGGTCGAGCAGCCGCTTGAGGCGGTTGTTGCGGTTGATGACACGTCGGTAGAGGTCGTTGAGGTCTGATGTGGCAAAGCGCCCACCATCCAGCTGCACCATCGGGCGCAGCTCCGGTGGGATCACGGGAACCGCGTCGAGGACCATCATCTCGGGCTTGTTGCCCGACTGAATGAACGCCGAGACGACCTTCAGGCGCTTGACCGCGCGGGCCTGCTTCTGGCCCTTGGCGGTCTTGACCTGGTCTTCCAGTTCGACGCGTTCGGCTTCGAGGTCCACCTGCTGGAGCAGATCACGGATCGCTTCCGCGCCCATGCCACCGCGGAAGTACTCGCCGAATCCGTACGGCGATCCGAAGCGCTCCTTGAGCTCACGGAATGTCGTCTCGTCGTGCTCGATCTGCTTCGGTTCCATCGTCTTGAAGAGCTCCCACACGTGGCGCATCCGCTCAGCGGCGTCCTCGATGTAGGCTTCGGTGTCGGCGATGTCAGCGTCGAAGGTCTTCTTCAGCTCCTTGATCAGCTTGTCGCGCTCTTCGTCTGAGACCTTCGAGAGGTTGATGTCCAGCGAGTCCGCCCACAGGTGGTCTTCGTCGCTGAAACCGGTCTGCTTGCCGCTGGTCAGGTACTTCTCGCGGCGCTCCAGGGACTCGCGCAGCTCGAGCACCCGCTCCTCGCGCTCGGCCGTGTAGGCGTCGAGAACCTTGTTGACTTCCTTCTCCAGCGAATCGAGATCCTTCGTGCGCGCCTCGTCATCGACCCAGGTGACGATCGAAGCGGCGAAGTACAGCACCTTCTCGAGCTCCTTGGGAGCCATGTCCAGCAGGTAGCCGATACGCGAAGGGACGCCCTTGAAGAACCAGATGTGGCTGACGGGAGCGGCCAGGTCGACGTGTCCCATGCGCTCACGGCGAACCTTCGAGCGTGTAACCTCGACGCCGCAGCGCTCGCACACGATGCCCTTGTAGCGAACGCGCTTGTACTTGCCGCAGTAGCACTCCCAGTCCTTGGTGGGACCGAAGATGCGCTCGCAGAAGAGGCCGTCCTTCTCGGGCTTGAGCGTGCGGTAGTTGATCGTCTCGGGCTTGGTCACCTCGCCCGAGCTCCAGGAGCGGATCTGCTTAGAGGACGCGAGGCTGATCTCGATGGCGTCAAAGTTGTTTATGTCGATCACGATTTAGTCCTCTTTACTTGTGTTTAGAAGCGCGTAACTGGGGGTTAGGCCGAAGGCCATAAGGGGGCAGCGCCCCCTTACGATCATCTAC
>DATBPE010000174.1:0-9996 GCA_036561505.1 Solirubrobacteraceae bacterium | reverse complement strand
AGGGACATAGGTCCCTATCGGCTCTGCAACGCGATTCAGTGAGCAGATTGGCCCAATGGAACACGGTCCGCAATGGCCGCGTAGTCCTAGACGACTCATGTTTGCGTTCTGCCGCCGATCTGCCCCGTCGCGCCGATTACAGCCCTAGGCTAGGGTCTAAACCGCAATCGACGGCTCGCCAGCCGGGAGAAAAGAGTGACACTCACGCCCCAGCGCAGAGTGATAGTCGTGCTCGTGGCCCTCTCAGCACTTGCTCTCGCCGGCTGTGGCTCTGGAGCGCGACTGTCAGGCCCACCCGTTACCGAGCGGGGTCTAGCGCACCCACCCGTAGGCTGCACCAGCCATCTCGTGTTCGCGAACCATGGACCTGCGAGCGGGAGGATGGTTGCCCTTAGCTTCGATGACAGTCCGAGCCCATACACCGAAGCGCTGTTCAAGACGCTGGTGGGACACCGCGTCGCAGGCACGTTCTTCATGATCGGCGAACGCGTCTCTGAGTTGATGGAAAGCCCTGGCGGCGCGAGGCTGCTGCGAGAAATGGTGGACCACGGCATGGAGATCGCCAATCACTCCTACGACCACCCCCGGGATCTCCCCGCCGAGGGTGAAGGCGCCTCACTTCAGCTCGAACTGGCCAACCGCGAAATCGAACGAGCGAGCGGTTTCGATCCGTGCCTGTTCCGTCCCCCGTATGGGAATCTCACTCCAGAACTCGAGCAGCGCGCCAAGGTCCTTGGCCTGACGACAGTGAAGTGGGACGTCGATCCCGAAGACTGGAGACATCCCGGGGTCGGCGTGATCGAAAAGGCCGTCCTTTCACGCGTCCAACCCGGCTCGATCGTTGTGATGCACGACAATGTCGAAACGCAAGGACAGACCGTGCAGGCGCTTCCAGGAATCATCGAAGGCCTCGAGGCCCGCGGCTATCACCTCCTCACCATCACACAGCTCCTCGGCGATAGCTTCCTCCTGCATCGCCGGGCGCGCCATTCGGGTCGCTTGAACGCGCCTGTCCGATTGGCAGGCGAGTAGAGGCAACGGACGTATCGATGAGCTCATCTAGGCATCTCGAACTGTCCTGGAACTCAATGGCCTTGGATCGCCGCCACACATCAACCCCACGACGATCTCCGGCTCCCGGGAGAAAGCGAACCGGATTTAGCATCAGGTTGACCAGGCTGGCCTCGCCGCCGGCAAGTGGCCGAGTCATGCGCCGGACCGCTGGCTGGCACCTACGCGGACCTCTTTGTGGGTTCCTCGACGCAATGCGGGTGGCCAAACGCATGATGCGGCCCGTCTGGTATATCGCCACAACCAGGGCTGCCGTCCACGCGGCTCAAGGCTGGAGCAGAACGCTGCTTGGAGCTAGAACACGTCGGGCCGGCTACCAGTGGCGCTTCGCGCCGCACACCTCGGCGGTGCGCACGATCTTGCCGGCGGCGGTACGACGTAGGGTGAAGGTGTTGCCGTTCGAGGCTCTTACGGTAGCCACATATGAGTCTGCGGTGCCTGACGCCGAGAGCAGGTAGGCCCCACGCCACTGCCTACCCTCGCGAGGTGTGATGGCCACATCGGGCTCCTCGGCGTGCAGCGTGGCGGGTGAGACGCGGGTGTAGGCGCCTTCGTTTTCGGTGGCGATGGCCTCGGCTGTGAGCTCCGCCGTCCGCGCGAGCTCCTTGGCGACCTCGTTTACTCCCTTGCGCTCACAACGCCCGCCTGCAGCTACAACGGCGCTCTTCGCCAAAGTGTTGTGCCTCAGACGGGCCGAGGAGGCGGCAGGTGAGCGAAAGCTCGCCGCCACCGAGCAGTAGAGGGCCGTAGCAACCACCAGTGTCCAGAGTCTCAGGGTTGCGGTTTGGAGGGTCATGCGGTTTGGACGGTCATAGGTGTTTGCTCAGCATAGGACCGCACTGTGGTTTGCGAAAGCGGCGCGGACACCAACGCACATGATCTCCGGAAAGCCTACAGATAGGTGCATTCGGCGAACTGCGCTCGTCACGTACCGCCGTACTAAGACCAGCAATCGCCCCATGCAAGCGTTTGTCCCTACCGGGAGACCGCATTACTCTAAGACCCCGTGCTCTGCTTCTAGGGCAGCAGAGACCACCACGCAGCGCCGAGCGGCTTAGATGGCGCTGCCTAGGTATAACGCTCCGTCTGGTCGCGCCGCTCCGCACAGCGAGCCTCCCGGCTTCGGTGGCCTGTATGCCGAAATGTACGACACTAATCGCACGCTTAGGGCAGGTCGATGGCACCGTGAGTGACATGTTCGTATGACGTCTTGGATATTCCATACATCGTATGTCCAAAACCGCTGGACATTACCCCGCAACAGTGCAACGTTGCCCTCTTCGACTGTCACGAGGGACGACTCAGTCAGGAGAATGTTATATGCAATCGCTTCAAACACCCAGAAAATCATCACCCCGCTACATCGCAGAGCCGTGGAGCATCAAACTATCCATACAAGACGCGCGCGAGCAAACGGCAAGCCGCCACGATTCGCAGATGCTCACCGAGCGCCCTGTGCCCATCGACCCGTACAAAGCATGGCTCGAGCAGCGCGAAGGGGACCGACGCTCCTCGGCCGTTCCAGTCTAACCGGCGAGTCATAGCCCACACTTTCGTTGACCGCTTCCGTCAATCCAGTGAGCGATCAAACGTAGTTGTGGACCAGTGCGATCGAGACGCCGCTAGACACACACAGTCCCACTACCTCAAGAGAACCGGTGTTGGGAGAACCGCTTCCTATCTACCCGTCCCGGCTGGAGCTTCGGGGACCACGAAACTACCGCTCTTCGCTGTAAGCGTTCCCGGCTCCATCCTAGTTTGACGCATCGCGCGGCGCATTCAACCCGAGATTTCACGGCCGGACCTACGTCACCTCAGCAATTAGGTAGACCGCGGGAAGGCACTGGCACTCGCTTACCGTCACTTGCCTTCTAGCGCCCGTTCCACCGCTGCGTCGAAGCTGAGCTCGTTATAGTCACTTGCCGGAAGGCGACTCATCGTTCCCCCGGTCTTGCCCAGCAGCAGCGATGGGGTCTCGAGAACTTCGTGCTGGGTGGCGTAGCGCATTTCGCCAGCTAGTTGGTTAGAGAGCCGGGGGCTTTCACGATCGGTGTTCCACCGTGGGAGGTTCAGCCCTGGCACGTTTCTCGCAAAGTTCTCAAGAGAGGCGCCGGGCACGGCGTTAGGTTCACTCTTTGCCTGCTCGTAGTAGAACATCTCAACGAAATTCCACATCTTGTTCTGTTCGCCGGCTGCTAGCGCCGCCGTCTGCTCGCTCCTGAACATCTGCTGGTTGTTGGTGGCTATCGGGCTAGCTATGTATTCAATCCTCATCTTGCCGGTTGCAACCCACTTCTGGATGATTGACCGCAGCGCCAAGATCGCTATTTCTCTACACGGAGCGCAATCGAGGTTGCCGAAGAACTGCAATGTGATCGGTGCGTTCGAGCGGCCGAGGACGTTTTTACTTTGCTTGACACCTTCGAGTACCGAACTAGACAGGGAGCTAGCTTCGATCGGAGTACGAGCCTTGGCGGCACCCCGATCAGTGCCAAGCCCCCCGCTGCCATCTGTCAGTTTCGCGATTAGCACAAGCACGGCTATCGCCACGACCGCCACCGAGAGCGTCAGTGTGACGCGCTGCCTGAGCGTTGCGCTTGCCGCCGCCGCTTGTTCCAGCTCTCGGCGTTCCTGGCGGGCCTGTTCACGCAACTGTTTGCGTTTCGCGCCCTTCCCCTGAGCCCCCATTGGAGGGATTTATACAGGCAGACCATGAATCGGACCTAAATCTGATCAGAGCCTCCAGGCTGCGATCGCTAGGCTCCATCGTCCGTAGCAGACTGAGCCCTGGTCGCTGGTCTCCTCTCTTTTTCTGTTCATGCGGTGGATTCCCACAGCGGACACCGCGCAGATCTTGCGGTCTCGCACTGTGGTGACTATCAACGACCCCAGCACGTGACTACACCACTCTCGCCAGACCCTGCTGTTTGGTCGAAACGAAAGAGTATTTTGGACAGCTCTCGACTCTTGTCGAGGCGGCTCCAAGGGGCCGTTCTGCAGTGGTGACTTGATAGATCCCCATACATGAGGTTCTCTTTGGCAAGGCCCGCTATCCGGCCCTAGAAGCACATACAGCCTGAAATGCAAAACAAGCGCTTAGCGCCTCCCGCTCACAGGCCGGCCTCCAGGAAGAATGTTGCCCGAGAATGCACGGTGTAGCTGTTTTTGGAGCGTCTGGTATTTGGCGATTTGTGCGGTCTCCAGGCGCTTTAGTTCGCGATAGTCAGGGATACTCATATTTTCGTCCTTCAGCGCTTTTAGCTCGAGTTCGCACGGCCGGCCATGACATCCTTTTGTGAACAGAGCGATGAATTTGGGATTTGCTGCGGGCTGGGTGCGTTCGAGACGCCAGCGACCCCGTTCATACCGAGCCAGGACTCTACCCTTGTATGTAGCCGTGCTTCCTTCGATCCGAGCACCCTCCAGCGCAGACGAGGAGGGCGGGCTCGCCATGCCCTGATAGATCGAGCGAATCTGCTGAGCGGAGAGCTTGCGGATGCCCGGTTTACCATTGACCAAATGGGCGGGCTCCAAGAGGCCCGATTCATCAAGTTCGGCGTCAAAGTACGCAAAGCCAGCTGCACAGGTGCCTTTCGGACTTCCCATCAAGATCCCCATCACGGTCCGTGTACGGGCCGTGAAGTCTTCGCAAGCCTTCGCGTACTGCCCAGCTTCTAGCTGTCTGGTTATGTCACGCTTCGCTGCCCGAATGCCCGCCAGAGCCCGGCTGCTCGCGTGGGAGCTGTGCGCCGTCCCTGTCGAACCACAACCGGCAACCCCTACTGCGAGCAACAACAGCCAACCGACAGAACGTCGCGCCACTCCACGACCGGTGCGATCCTGCCTATCGTCGTTTGCCTTCACCACTATCGTCGGAGCGTATAAGCCTACGCCGACAGCCCGAACACACTCAAGCGACCGCTTGACCTACTCGGCGAACTGGAGAGCCACGCCTCGGATGCTAATCGGCTCCACATCCATGTTCACAGGGTACGTGCTGCGAGCGTCGGCTAACGAAGGACGGAACGAGACAAATATTTCGGGCGATTCGTGTTCTCGAGGCGTATCCTTTACTTGAGTGGCTGAGAGAAACGAGAAGACACGATGGCGGGAGCGGCCCACCGAGCCAGGCCCGCTCCGCCCCACGCTTGCAGCTTACGCCCTGTTCCTGCTGCCGGCGGTTCTAGGCGCGATTCTCGCCTGGTCGGTGTGGTTGATGCTTGCGTTGATGCTTCTTTCTCTTGCCGCCCATAAATGGGCTGCCCTCGCCGGCGCGCGGACCCGAGGGCTTCGGAGACGACAAAAGCCTCGACCTCAGGACATGCTCATCTGTGGTGGCGTAGGCCTATTCATCGGCGTCACGATCAATGTCGTCCCTGAACGATATTCCGGGCTTCTCGTCGCCACCCTGGGCATTCTTGGCGGTGTCCTAGGTCGGGCTTTGTGGCGAGATCCCGACAGCGGCAGTGACAGTCATCTGCCAGTGGTAGACCGAGCCTGAGCAACGGTTCACGGTGGACTCAGACGCCTTCTCGGGTACATCGTCTTAGTCAGCAAACAACCGCACATTCGCGGCCTTCCAATTGCCTTGTAGTGACTCTCAAGGCTCTGACGAGCTAGGCCGATGTAGTCCGAAATGGCCAGGTACTTCCGTACACTCAGGGCGCTCGGACTCCCGGCCGTCTCCGCGACAGCAATCTTCATTGCCACCGGATGTGGCAGCTCCCCAAGCTTCGCCTCACGGGCGAGCACCATCTGCACCAACGCACAGGCAAGCCTGAAGGCTCTCCCATCTCACCCAGCCAGCGTGACCGAGGGACTAGAAGTCGAGCACAAAGCGCTCGGCGTCTTCACACAAGAGGTCAACCAGCTCCAGGAGCTTCAGCCTCCGCAGAACATCGCCACTCAGTTCCACGCGGGCCTGACCGATGATCAGACCCTTGTCGAACTCTTTAGCTCGATCCTCAAACGCCCCGACTTCGTACATCTCTCACTGACCCTGCCTGGCCATCCGGGACGTGCTCCAGCGTGGCTAAAGGCGTGGCTCGCAAAGTCTCAGGCTCTTCAGGCAAACGCGAAATCGAGCTTTGCACAAATCGGCATACCCGCCTGCGAGAAATCACTCAGCTAGACCTCGACGTTCGCCACGGATCTGGTCCCGCTTTAGCTATTCGAAGAATATGGGGACGGACGTACTCATGCGGACGCGTAGGCGACCTGGGGATCGTCAGGCGGTCGCTATCACGCCAACATGCTTGACCTTCCTCGAGACTCGAGCTAGACATAGGCGGCAATGACGAATAGTCCCACCATCGTTCACTGCGACGCGGGCGTGAGGGCAGACCGATGACAGGGCTTATCAGCTGGCTTGCCATCGGGATCTTCGCCGCACTTGCGGTCTGGCGCTTGAGCGGTATTGCGCTGCGGGTAGGTGGTCTCCTGCTGTTCCTAGGCGCACTTTTCGTGACCGCCGAGACCGGCTGGCTGCCGGCAGCGCTGCTCGCCGCGGTTGGTGGTATCGGGTGGCTGGGCGGACACTGGATGTATGGTGTCCGCCACCACTACTTCGACTCACCGCTCGCCCGGCGCCTGTTTTTGCAAGTACTGCCCCGCAGGCTCGACCCAACTCGGCGATGGGGCATCCCCACGGTCCGCGTCGAGCCTGACCGCTCTCCGGTGCGGGCTGATGGCGCCAGCCGCGCACCTCAAGCTACGGGTGCTCGCAGGGTCTGACTGGCACGGGTCAGGGTGATTCTAGGCCCCGCTCGGTCCTCATTGGGCCGAGCGCCTAGCTCGCCTCAGAGGGTTCGCAGGAATTCGAGCAGCGGCCGGTTGACCTGCTCGGGATGCGTGAGATTGGCGGCATGGGGCGCGCCCTCGACCCGAACCATGCCCACGCAACCGCTCAGCCCCTCGCAGAGCTTCTCGGCCAGCTCGATCTCTATCGACTGATCGGCGGTGCCGTGGAAGACGATCGCCGGGCAGCCGATCTCGCCGAGGCGATCGCTGATGTCGTCTCGCTCGAACAGACAGTCACCTGGCGCCTTCAAGGTCTCGCGAGGAAGCTCTCTCCACTTGGCGATCCATGGGCGGCTCAGCTCGGGATCGCCGATGATCAGCGTGGCGATCGCGTCGGCGAGCTGATCTACGGGACCCACCTCGAGCCATGTCTGCTGCATCTGGCGATAGGCCGGCAGCCGCTCCGGATCCTCGACGCCGGCCTGGGTGTCGATCAGCACCAGCGCACGCACCCGCTTGGGCGCCTTCAGCGCCGCCCGCATAGAGAGGAAGCCGCCCTGCGACATGCCGCCGAGGACGGCTTGCTCGATGCCGAGATGGTCGAGCAGCCCGAGGCAGTCCGAGGCCGAGTCCCAGTAGCTGAAGGGTTCGCCGTCGAACTCCGTCTCGCCGAATCCACGCTCATCCCAGGTGATGACGCGGAACTCCGGCGAGAGCGCGGCCACCTGCAGCGCGAACATCTCGCGATCCATGAGAAAGCCATGGGAGAGAATGACCGGCGCCCCATCTCCTCCGCTGTCCTCGAAGCGGATGCGCTGGCCGTTGACGTCGGCATATGGCATAAACCCTCGATTCCTTTGAGCTAAAACGCAACCCTATCCGGCCACGGCCTGCCGTGCAGAGGCAGCCTCCACCGCATGCATGGCAGACCAACGAGGCAAGCCTCTGACGGCCGGCAGAGCAAACCGAGAGGCTAGACCTTCCGGTCCCCACTGGAGCTTGAGGCTCCTGGTTGACTTGGTCTAACGGCTACCTAGGTAGAAGAGTATTTGGGCCGAGTCCAGGCTTTTGGGCTTCTTGGAAACCGCTGCACTTCAGGCTTCTGTGACCAAGGCTCTTCATCCGGCGAGCCGAAGAGCAAAGGGATATTTAGAACAACTCTCGACTTCTTTCCAGGCGGGTATAGGGGGGGTGGGGGCTGCCAGCGTAAGCGGGGTGTTATTTGACGATTGTGAAGCTGAGCTTCGCCGGGGCTGAACTCAACCCGGCCGCATTCTTCGCGACAACCGTCACCGTGTAGCTGCCAACCGGGAGTTTCTTGGAGGCAGAGATGCTCCCCTGGAAGGCAACCTGGTCCGCTCCTGTGTGACCGGACAGAGTTAGCGTGCCCGCGTTCACGGCGCGTGTACAGCGATGCTTGCGCTTGTTGCCCTTCGTCTGAGCGACGCACTTACCCTTGACCTCACGCCCGTTCACCTGCTGGGTAAAGGTCAAACTTACGCTGGCCGGCCCGCTGAGCGTAAAGGAGATCGTTGTGCCGATCGGCGCACGCTTCTTCTTGCGGTGACGCGAGATGCTCGCGAGCGCCCGGCCCTCGCGCCACTTGCTGTGGGACTGCTTGACATTGGTGATGTTGGGGGGCGTCGGAGGCAGTTCTTTGCCGATCAGCATCGGCGTGGTCGTAAGCGTCTGGTCGGCGCCGTAGCTCGGTCCGCCGGCACCTTCGGCGACGATCCGGTAGTGGTAAGTAGTACCCGGCGCAAGGCCGCTGACGGCTGCGGACTGGATCGCAGCCGTTGCAGCTCCTGGGAGCGACGCAGGGACCTGTTTAGGCGAGGTCGCCGTGCCGTATGCAGTCGTAGTTCCGTATTGGAAGTAGACGGAGCTCGGGACTTCGCCCACGACGAACCCGTTCAGTGTCGCGGTGCTGATGCCCACGTTGGACGCCGCTATCGTGTTGGCGGAGGCGGGCGAAAAGGACAGCTCTTCCAACGACTTGAGCGCCGGTTCGCTGTTTTCCCGGACGCCCCCGGCGATCACGACGTCGCCATCCGGCAGCAGCGCCGCACCGGGACCATCGCGCCTAGCGGTCAGCGCAGAGGCAAGCGGTTCAAAGCTGCTCGCCCTCGGGTTGAAGACTTCTGCACTAGAGAGGGTCCTTCCGGTTTCGTTGTAGCCCCCTGCCAGCAGGATCTCCCCGTCGGAGAGCGTTGCGTATGCCAGTTCGTCTCGCGCGACCGCCATTTCGGCCGAGAGTTTTTCGAACGTGCCGGTTGTTGGATCGAAGACTTCGGCGGTCTTTAGCTGCTTTTGGATCGAGCTGTAGCCGCCGGCGATCAGGACCTTGCCGTTCGGCAGCAGCCCGACCGCAGGCTCGTAGCGTCCGATGCTCATTTCCGCTGTGACCTTTTCCCATGTTCCTTTTTCGGGATCGAAGATTTCAGCGGTCCGCAAGTAGTCGCTTTCGACTTTGTTCGTTTCGTTGTAGCCCCCAACCACGAAAACCTTGCCATTCGGAAGCACAACCGCAGCGCCCCCATCCCGGGCTTCGGCGAGTTCGCCGCTGAGCTTCGTAAATGAACTGGTGGTGGGATCGAACGACTGGGCAGTCTTGAGGTCTTTGTTAGTGCTGTTGTAGCCGCCGATGATCAGCGCGTTGCCGCTGGGTAGCAGTACGTACGCCGGTTCGTCGAGTCCTTCTACGAGTTCGTGGCCGGCACCTGCGAGCGTTTCTAGGGTGCCGGCGGCCGGGTCATAGATTTCCGCGGTGTTGAAATAGGTTCCTTTGTCCGAGCCGCCAGCGATCAGGACCTTCCCGTTCGGCAGCGCGACCACAGCTGGCTCGTAGCGCTGCACGCCCATTTCACCCGGCACGGCCGAAAAGAGCGGCGCTGCGGTGGCGCTCACTGACGACAGCATGAGAGCGATCATTGCGGCTGTGATCACCCAACCGGCCCTCAACGCAAGCGCCACCCCGCCGCGTAGCTCATTTGAAGAGCCAGCCGACCCACCAATGATCCGCACGGCCAAATCCCCCCTTGAAGTTTGCGATACCAGCCATAGCCTATTGGACGACAGGTCGGCGGACAAGGCTCCTCACGTAGTCCGTCCTGGTCAGAGATCAATGCGATTACGAGAGACAGCATAGTTTTGGCACAGACCCGTAACAAAGTGGAAAGGGGTTAG
>DATBPE010000173.1:0-5263 GCA_036561505.1 Solirubrobacteraceae bacterium | reverse complement strand
CTTTGCTTTCACCCGCCGGGACCCCTCCTCCGACGGGAGGCGCAGATCCCAGCCGGTCGTGGTTGCCTCCGGGCGCTCCGTCGCGGACGCCAACGCACGGCCCGGCGATCTCGTGCTGTTGAGTGCCCCCGGATCCACTCGTCCCCGCAAGGGCTCCCCCGGACGGCCCCAGATCCTGCGAGTCCTGGGACCGGCCGGCGTGGCCGCGAACGTGATCGAGGCACTGATGCTCGACTGCGGTTTGCGCCGCGGCTTTGATGCGGCGGTGGAGCACCAGGCCCGGGAGTCCGCTCGTCAACCTCAGCGCCAGGACGGCCGGCGTGACCTGCGTGAGCTGGCGACGTTCACCATCGACCCGGTCGGCGCTCGCGACTTCGACGACGCCGTCTCGGCGCAAAGAATGCAGGACGGGACGGTACGCGTCTGGGTCCACATCGCCGATGTCAGCGCCTATGTGCCAGCAGGATCGCTGGTCGACCGGGAGGCCCGAGAACGAGGCACGAGCGTCTATGTGCCCGGCGCCGTGGAGCCGATGCTGCCACACGCGCTGTCCAACGAGGCCTGCTCACTGCTGCCCGGCCACGATCGTCTGACTCTCACTGTCGAGATGACTCTCGACGGCGCCGAGATCCGAGCCAGCGACTTCTTCCGCGCGATCATCCGCTCGGACGTTCGCCTGGACTACGAGCGGGTAGATCGCATCTTCGCCGGCGTGGACTCGGCACAGGAGCCCTGGGCGCAGGCTTTGACGGCGGCCCGGCAGGCGGCGGCGGCGCTGAACGATGAGCGCCAGCGCCGTGGCGGACTGACGCTCGACTCACCCGAGCCCCAGTTCGACTTCGATCAACAGGGCAATGTGAGCGTGACCGGTAGCGCAAGCCACGCCACCGAGTCCCATCGGCTGATCGAGCACTTGATGATCGCGGCCAACGAAGCGGTCGCGGGATTTCTGCAGAGCCGCCGAGTCCCATGTCTGTACCGCGTCCACGAACGGCCCGAGCCGCGGCGAATAGAACGCCTGGTAGACCAGCTGGCCTCGCTCGAGGTGCCCACGCCGCCGGTGCCGGAGCACATGTCGGCCTCCCAAGCGGCGCAACTCGTAGGCGAGATCTCGAGGCTCGTCGAGCGCTACAGCCAGCGTGAAGCGGGCACTGATCCCCAAGCCCCTCCCTCCGGACGGCGCCTGGCCTTGACCTCGCTGGTGCTGCGCTCGTTGCAGCAGGCCTACTACTCCCCGCGTAACGTCGGACACGCCGGCCTGGGGTCAGCCTGCTACTGCCACTTCACCTCACCGATCCGGCGCTATCCCGATCTGGTCTGCCATCGCGCGTTGCTGCATGCGCTCGGTGAGCACACCGACGGTCTCACCGAGGACGCCGGCGGACTGACACAGCTCGGTGTCTGGACCTCCGAACGCGAGCGTGGGGCGATGAAGATCGAGCGCGACGCCGACGACGTCGCGCGCTGCCTGGCCCTGGAGGGACTGCTCGAGCGCAACGGCCGGGAACAGATCTTCAACGCCGAGTTGATCGGTCTAATCTCAGCCGGGGCGTTCGCGGCCTTCGGTGAGTCGCAGGCGACAGCGGAGCCCTGGCTGGCGCTGTATGAGGGGATGCTCCCCGTCAGGCGACTTGGCGCGGGGACCGCACCGGGCGGGGCGGGCAAACCCTCCGCCCGGCCCAAGCAACACAAGCGAGCCCGATCGGGAAGATATCCCTACCCCGATCAACAAAGGACCGCCGAGCGCGAGTGGTGGGAGCTCAACGAGTACGAGACGATCCTCCACGGAACGCGCTCGGGGAGCACCCTTCGTCTGGGGGATCCGATACAGGTGCGCGTGGTAGGAGTCGATGTTCCTCGCGGGCGCGTGGAGCTCACCGTCGCGGACGGCTAGTCTCAAGCGATGGCTAAGGGCAAGGGCAAGCGCAAGATCGGCGCGGGTGACGTGGCCTCCAACCGCTACGCCTCTCACCGGTACGAGCTGATCGAGCGCCTGGAGTGCGGGGTCGCGCTGACCGGAACTGAGGTAAAGGCGCTGAGAGCCTCCGGGGCGCAACTGAAGGATGGCTATGCGGCGATCAGCGACAGCGAGCTGTGGCTGCACTCGATCCACATCCCTCCCTACGCTCCCGCATCACGCGAAAACCATGATCCCGAGCGTCCTCGCAAGCTGCTCGTCCACCGCCGCGAGCTCGACCGGATCGCCGGGCGGGTGAAGGAGCGTGGGTTCACGCTCGTGCCCACGCGTATCTATTTCTCAGGTGCCAATGCCAAGGTCGAGATCGCTCTCGCCCGAGGTAAGGACCTCTACGACAAGCGCCAGACGATCCGCGAGCGGGAGACCAAGCGGGACATAGAACGGGGTATCCGCGAAGCCAGGCGCTGAGCCCGCGACCGCTTTTCGCTCTAGATCGAGCGGAAGCTGTGACCGGCAGAGGTGAGCACGTGTGCCTCGTTCATGCCGAACACCAGGGCCACGATCAGGCCGATGTACACGGCCCCAACCAGCAGTCTGTTGCGCTGGGACACCCGGTAGTAGGCGGCCTGCTCGAGCGAGCGGGTTTGGCGCTGCTTCCAGCGATGCCAGGTCTCCATGCCCCCGAGCAGTACGAAGATCAGCAGGAAGGGGTTGCGAAGAATCAGCAGCAGCGCGACCAACACCCCGAGACCGAGGAACCACATCCAGGGTGCCATCGCCGCCATCGCCCGACCGCCATCGAAGGGAACCACTGGCACCAGGTTGATGAGATTCAGGAAAAAGCCCACGTACGCAAGCGCCCGCAGCATGTCGCTGTTGGTCGCATCGGCGATCATCAGGCATACCCCCGATCCGAGCGTTCCCAGGACTGGCCCTGCGAGCCCAACTCGTGCCTCCGCCAGAGCGTTCTCACCGAGCGACTTGGCCATCACAACCGCCCCTAGAAATGGAATGAACATCGGCGCGCTTGCCTTCAAGCCCTCGCGGCGCAACTGAATCACGTGTCCCATCTCGTGCACGAACAGCAACACCACAAATCCCAAAGCGAACGTCCATCCCCAGAAGAGGGAGTAGGCGGCCACCGACACGAGCGCCGTGCCGGCCGTCGTGAGCAGCTTGATCTTGGGCAGCAGCAGGACGCCGCCCTTGATGACCGAGAAGAACTTCGCCAGCAGCGCCCCGAGCGCCGCCAGAATGCTGCCGATCCGCCCACGCAAGTTGCGCGCCGGTGTGGCTGCTCTGTGGGATTGCTCGCCGAACGGGTTCTCACTCGGCGCAGGTGGCACAGGCGCTCCGGCCAACCCCTGTGATGGCATCGAGACCGGCGTCGAAAGCGACAGCTCGTGATTGTCCATCACTCCATTGTCGCAGCCCTGATAAGCGTTTCATATGTGTCTCGCTTTTTCTCGCAATATGCGAGTTGAGAGTTAGCCTGCCCATTGCATTCGTTGTAGCCCGTGCGTAGGTTCTTCCTAGACGCGGAACCGAGCCGCAAAGAGCGAGGCCATTAGAGGTGTGAGGCCGCGCCACCTGAGTCGTCTAGCCTTCGGGTGGGATGAGGAGGGTTCCTCAGGCGGCCCGGAACCGCGTCTATTTTTTTGTCTCCGGTAGCTCCTCGCGCGCAAAGGCCTGGGGCTACCTGTATCAGCGCTCGCTGTAGCCGTCCTCGCTCGGCTACACTGAGAAGCAGATAGGCATCCTCGGGGACGACAGGCTTCGACGCGGTCGGTTCGTGGGGGTGGTGGCGAGTCGAGGTCCCGGGCGGCCTCGTAAAACACCCGGGAAAACAATAAGTGCGGACTCACACGAGTACGCCCTCGCCGCTTAGTCAATAGCTAAGCCGTGAGGTCTCGGGCCCCGCTTGCCTGCGGCGGGGAAGGCCGGGATCAGAAAGCAGGCTCACCCGGTACGAATCGCCTCCGGCAAACCGGGAAAAGTTAAGGAGGCTGGTCCCCCACAACCCCGCCGGCGAGGCGAGTGGAGGATGAGATCAGAGCGCCGGCTACGCTCGTAGAAGCCACTCTTACGCGATTGCGGACGTGGGTTCGATTCCCACCGTCTCCATTTCAGCAGCGATTAGGGCCGACGTGTAAACCCTGGCCACGAAGCAGGCGGCCAGGGTCTTCGCGGGTGTCGCTCTTGCAGATCCGCTGTACGCCGTTGCGCCCGTTGGCCAAGATAGTCGTCCCAGGCCGGTCCCGGCGATCCTCCCGAGAGGCGATCTCGGCGGAAACCGTGGTCGGGTCGGCCGTCGATCGGCCATCTTCCCCGTGCGGTACGGTGCCGGCGCTTGCAACCCGCAATTACTTGGAGGACGCCGATGCCGGACACCACCTGCCACATGTCGATCTCGCTCGACGGCTTCGTCGCCGGGCCGGACCAGAGCCGGGAGAATCCGCTGGGGAAGCGCGGCAGGGAGGCCCATAGCTGGCACCTCGGCGATGAGCGCGCGAACGATGCCGACGCGACGGCAGAGGGCTGGCTCATGCGACCGCGCGGGGCCTACGTCATGGGCCGCAACATGTTTGGGCCGATCCGTGGCGAGTGGGATGAGGACTGGGATGGATGGTGGGGCTCCGAGCCGCCCTACCACGCGCCGGTCTTCGTGCTCACCCACCACGCCCGTGAGCCGATCGAGATGGAAGGCGGCACGAGCTTCCACTTCGTCACCCAGGGCTTCGAGGTCGCCTACGCGCAGGCGCGTGAGAGGGCCGGCGAGGATGGCGTCGACATCGCGGGCGGCGCTTCGACCGTCCGTCAGGCGCTCGCCGCCGGAGTCATCGACGAACTCACGCTCGACGTGGTCCCCGTCCTGTTCGGGTCCGGCGAGCGGCTGTTCGACGGAGTCGAGTCCCTCGGGTTCGAGCCAGTCGAGGCGCTCCACTCTCCGCTCGCCACGCACATCCGCTACCGGCGGGCGACGTAGCGCATCGCCGCGCCGATCAATGTTCTCCCTGATCTCACGAGGCGTGCGGTGGTTGGGGCTGGCGCTCACGCGAGCCGGCAGGAGGCTGCTCATCCAGGCTCGCGGAGACCTGCGAGGGACACTGAGAATTCGCGTGACATCCGATGACGGCACGGGCGCGTATCGCGTTCGGCTAGTGGCATAGCTCGTCGTGGCCACCCAGGACGCACATTACGCGCGCAGCGTTGTCATCTCCTCAACTGGAGGGGCGTTGCGCAGCCTGCCGCCCAGCTCGCGCATGACGAGGTCGACGGCACTGTGGGGATCGCTGAACGCGCGGCGCCCATGTAGTGGCGCAGGCCCGCCACGATCAGCTCGGG
>DATBPE010000172.1:0-8051 GCA_036561505.1 Solirubrobacteraceae bacterium | reverse complement strand
AGCTAGGAGAAATGTCCTTTGGGGATCTGAGCCCTGTGGTGAGTGCGCCGTAGAGTGCGCTGCCTAAGAGCTGCTCAGCAGGTCAGATCGCGCCGGGCTCGGGGCCTCGAGCACGGAGCTTGCCAGAGCGCCATTGAGTTGACCGTGAGACTGAACTGACGCTCTCCAAGCCAAGTGCGTTCAGCTCACCCGCAGTTGATCTCCTCCCCACGCATAAATGCGGGGGATTCCCGCCCGGGCTCAAGCCGCATGGCTGAGCCCTGCGAGTGGTTCACGGTTCACAGCCGTAGCCTCTTCGCTGTCGGCTCCCCGTGCTGTCACGACCAATCCGGCCGCGAGGATGCTACGCGCCGCGTTCACATCGGCGTTGTCGCTATGCCCACATGCGACACACCGGAACGTGGACTGCGAGAGGCGAGAGGCCGCGTCGATCACACCGCAGACGGAGCATCTCTGCGACGTGTACGCGGCGGGCACCTTGACGAGCGTCCCGCCGCATTCGGCGAGCTTGTAGGCGAGCATCACTGCCAGCTCGCCCCAACCCTGTTTGAGGATCGCCCGGTTCAACCCGCGCTTCTGTGCGACGTTGCTACCCGGCACGTTGACGGTGCCTCTTGCGCTGCGCGTCAAGTTACGGACACGCAGATCCTCGATCACGACCAGGCCGTGGCTCTTAGCGAGGTCGGTGGTGAGCTTATGCAGGAAATCTTTGCGGATGCGTACCTCGCGAGCGCGCAGTCCAGCGACCGCGTTGAGTGTGCGCTGGTGGCGAGCAGAACGCTGGCGCTGATCGTTGGGGCGTCGCCTGCGTGCCGTCTCTTGCCGTCCCGCCCGCCTGGAGAGACGCCGCAGCCGCTCCGCTTGACCTGGTGACAGGCTGGGGCACACGTAAAATACGCCAGTCGAGAGCGCAACGGTCGCAGCCACGCCACGATCGATTCCGACAGGCTTGCCGAGATGCCCGGGCGGCGTATCGACATTGCGCTCACAGCACAGGGAAACATGCCAACCGAGTGTGTCGCGTGTCACGGTCAAGTGCCTGATCTTTCCGAGCGGCTTGCGCGACCAGCGGAAACGCACAGCACCGAGCTTCGGTATAGCGACCTCACCCCAACGCCGGTTCAGGCGTCGCACCCGGATCGACGCGCTCGAGCGGCCCTGGATGCGGAAGCTGTCGCGGCGTCCCTTGCACCGAAATTGAGGAAACCCGGCACGGCCGTCAAAGAAGTTGCGGTACGCCCTATCGAGGTCACGCAGCGCCTGCTGAAGCACGTCGCTGTGCGGCTCGCCCAGCCACGGCAACGCGGCCTTCAAGTCGCCGAGCCCCATACCCTGCTGGTTATAGCCGAGCGAGATGCCGCAGTCACGGTAGGCGACCCGGCGCTGCTCAAGACCAGCGTTGTAGACCGCGCGAGCACAACCACACCAGCGCGCCAACGCTCGCGCCTGCTCGACGGTGGGATACAGCCGGTAACGATAGGCGAGCATTCAGCGTCTCGCCTTCGGCTGCCCGTACTGCTGGGACTGGATATATCTCTGAATCACGGACAGCGGCGCGCCGCCAGCCGTCGAAACGTAGTAGCTGCTGGTCCACAGGCACGGCAGCCGAGATTTGAGGCTCGGGAACTCCTCGCGCAATACCCGCGACGAACGGCCCTTCACGAGCCTCACGAGGCGGTGGATACCGAACTGTGGGTCCACCCCGACGAGAAGATGTACGTGGTCGGGCTGCACGCTCACCTCCACAAGTTCCGCGTCGCGCTCCGCGACGACCGCGGCTATCAGCGCCTCCAACCTCGGCACAACGGGTCCGACGAGCACCTTGCGGCGGTACTTCGGGCACCACACGACGTGGTAGCGACACGCGTAGACGACATTTTGATTCGAGCGCGTGCACACCACTCAAACGTACTAGACGCTTCGGCGCCTGCTAGTCCACTCCCCCACGACTAAAGCCGGGGATATCCAAGAGGCTTCTCGATGAACGTCGAAGCCGAGATTGCCGCCGCCGCAGCGCCCCGTGATCGTGTATGTGCCGGCGTGTGCGTTCGCCGCAATGCGCCCGGTCGCGGCGAAGCTCCCATTGCCACGCACCGCGGCGAGCACCGTCGGCACACCCGCGAAGTCCAGTGACCGTTTGTGCTGCGCAGCGAATGCGTGCGAGAGCAGATCGACCCGATCCCCGATCGGGCATCGTGGCCGGCCGCTTTCCAGACCGACGCTGCCGGTCAACCTCATATTCGCACCCGGGGCGAAAGGGCCGGAAGGTATCCGCAAGGAGGCACGACTATTACTCGCGCCGTACACCATGGGGGCGAGCAGCAGGGCGCCCGCCAGCACGATCACCACAGATCGCACGACTACGACTGGTGCGACCCGGAGTCCCGGCATAAGCGTAATCCTATCCGCACCCGACCCGCCCCGGTTTCGACGGCTGCGCCGAGCGCACAACGGTTGCCGTCACAGATCGCATCGTCCAGAATTATAATGTATATGTTATGATTTGTCTGTGTCGGCCGCCGCGTCACTGCTCAAGGATGCAAGAGAGCAAGCCGGGCTGACGCAAGCAGAGTTGGGCAGTCGGCTTGGGATCAGTCAGGCGGCGGTGGCCAGGTTGGAGCGCCCTGGTTCGAATATGACCGTCCGCACTCTTGACAGGGCCCTGTGGGCGACAGGGCACCGCCTGGCGTTGGAGGCGCCACCGCGTAGTCCAGGTGTCGACGAGAGCCTGATCCGCCAACACCTCGAACTGTCGCCCGCCGAGCGTCTGCGCGGCATCGAAACGATGTTCACGCAGGCGCGCATGCTCTCTCTGGCCGGCGCCAGGAGCCGCGGTGAACGTCCCTGAGTTCTGGGCGGCCTACCCGGAGTTCCAACTGCGGGTCCTGCTGGAGCGGCTGACTGAGGGTGGGGTGGACTTCGTGATCGTGGGAGGAGTGGCCGTGATCATGCAGGCAAGCCCGCGATCCACAAAGGATCTCGACATCTGCTACGACCTCGCTCAGGAGAACCTCGATCGACTCGGCGCTGTGCTGGTTGGGCTCGAGGCGAAGCTGCGCACGGTCGATGAGGACTTGCCGTTTGTGCCCGATGGACGCACGCTAGGGCAAACGCAGATCCTCACCCTGACCACGCCCAACGGCGGGATCGACCTGCTCGTCGAACCGGACGGTGCACCGAGCTATGCCGTTCTGCGACGGCACGCGAGCGAGGCCGACATCGAGGGGATTGTGGTTCGGATCGCGTCGATCGACGATCTGCTCGCTATGAAGCGCGCCGCCGGACGACCGCAAGACCTCATCGACATCGAATCGCTGGAGATCGCACGAAGGCGGATAGGTCCCCGGCGATGAATCGCACGCGCCCAGCAGGGCCCGACCGACCTCCAGGATCTACTTGCGCCGGGCGGCTCTTCTACAAGCTCCCCCACTTCGAATCGCTCATGGTTGGAGCCACCCAAGCCCTCAGTCCTACACACCAAGCCGAGTCCGCTCGACATTCCGCTGATTGTCTGCTTGACGCTTAAGCCTCAGCCGCTTGCGATCCGATAGAGAGGACTCTAGCCCTCGAGATGGCAGGTATGAGCGAACCGATCATGCGACGCATAGGACCAGTGGTTTTGGTGGCCGCGCTGCTGCTGGCACTCAGCGGCATGACCGCTCGGGCCAGCGCAGACACGTCCTGCTCTGAGATACCAACCGTCTACGGGATTCCTCCGTGGGGCTTTCACACGGGCTCATACACGGGGGAAAGCAGCTTCGCCAAGGGCCACGGAAACATCAACCTCGAAACCAACACGGTCTCGGGGGTCATCTGCCAGCAGGATCGAGCCGGTGTGGTCATCATGTCGGTGGAGCACCACTTGGTCTATCACTCGCACTACGCGACGATGTGGGGCTATCCCGGGAACGTCATGAAGATCAGGGTCCGCGTACGGGCCAGCAACGATCCGAGGTGCGAAGTCGGAATCGTCGGAGAAGCCACCCTGTTCGCGAGCTACAACGGCGTACGCAGCGACAGCGTCCAATTCACCTTCGCTGGCATCTGCAAAGACCACAACCGCATATACCACGGAACACAGGTCAACAACCAGGTACCGCCGCTGTAGCTGAGGCCTAGGGCCAGTTGATCTGCTCGGCTAGTTCGCTTTGGCCGAGGTCGATCAGGCCGCTACGCTCGATCGGGCGATACTCACCGCCGTTGAGTCCGAGCCAGTGAACGGCGCGCTCCTCAGGATCGACGATCAGCAGCTCGTCAACCTCGTGAGCGGCGTAGAAGGGCAGCTTCTGCCAGCTCTCGTCGCCGGGGGAGACGATCTCTACGGCCAGCGCGGCGGTAGGGAACCAGGTCTCGCGGGGGATCTCGCGGTGCAGGCAGCCGTCGGGGACGCGGTAGTCCTCTTCGGAGCTGCCCAGGTTGATCTCGTGCATCGCTGGCACGAGGCCGGCGGCGCGCGCCGGTCCGTCCAGGAGCACGGCGAGCTGCTGGGCGATATAGGCATGCGCGCCAGAGGGAGCGGGAACCATGTGCAGCACACCCTCCCACACCTCATCCAGCCGGTGCAGGCCCGAGACCCGCCGGCTCTCCAGGAGAGCCTCCAGACCGGGCGCGTGAGGGTCCAGAACCACTGTGCGCATACACGCAACTCTACTAGCGTGGGATAACGGGACAGCTCAAATCAGCTCCGAGTGATGCCTGTGCTCCCTTCGAGCGCCAGGTACCGCGGCGGGGCAAAGATCACCGAATGAGGATCGGTTCGCTGTAGTAGGAGACATGGGCGCCGTCTGAGATCTCGACCAGCGCCCTGTAGATGCCAGGATGGCGGATGTGTAGGAGGCGGTCAAAGCGCGGCAACGCTCGAAAAGACAAGAGACCACGATTTCCGAGGAGAGCCTCTAGTTAAGAAGGTCGCGAAGAAATCCGTCTGTCCCCACAACGGGCTGGTGACGTGCTCCAGGAAGACCACGTCGAGGTCGAAGATGGGTCCCCAAGGGTCCTGATCGTCTTCGCTGGACACGGTATCGAGCACCCGTGCGCGGATCGGGAGCGGGGCGAAGCACGGTACTGCGCTGCCATCGGCGACGACCACTTCTCCCGCCTCGCGCAGATCGCTTCCTCTGAGCCCAAGTGCTTCGGCAGTTTTTACCGAGAGCACCGTCCGGCCGGCGCCAGAGTCGACGATGCCCGCGAAATCGACCTGCGGACCGCCCTTTGCCTGGATGCGCAGATCGAGCGACGGCACACCATCGGGGTCGTAGGTGAAGCGACGACGCGGCAACGGACCGGCCGGCTAGAGGGCGTAGATCGGCGACACCGGAACGTGGAAGAAGACCACTTCCGTGCGCCGGTGGCCGAACTCGTCGCGCAACTCCGCTTCTGTGTCCCGCACGGCGAGGATCTTGCGCCCGCGCAGGACAAGCCACTTCCCGCGGTGTGCGTAGGCCTCGGGCGGGATCGGCGAGGGTGAAACCCGGTCGTCGTCGTCGGGCCCCTGGACGGGATCTACATAGCCCAGCGGACCCGAAAAGAAATCGTCCACTGGTTAAAGCTAGCAAGGCTACCAGACAGTACCAAGATGCCGAATCCCCGCTCAGGGATATCGGCCCACTGACACTTCCCTGCTAGTAGTCAGCTTTTGAGTACGCGAGTGTTAACTATAAGGCCAGGACTTTACGGCACAGATAAACCTATTTTGATGCTCTGAAAGAAGCGAGCCAGCCGAGCCTGCTCGGCCTGGAGCGCGTTGGGATCGATTCTCGAAGGCGACCGATCACTCATCGGGTCAGCTCTTCGATCGCGCGGGCCACACCAGCCATCTGGCGGCGGTGGGAGCGACGGCCGCGAGCACGGATCGCTGAGTGACGCAGCCGCGGGCTCGCCGCTATCACGAGCAATGGATCCTCCAGACGCTGGGAGAGATGCCAGCCGATTACAGCCAAGGGCATCTGCCCGCTGGGCTCGTCGAGATCGCGTGCGATGAGCGTCCGGCCGCGGCCATCCTTCAGACCGCGGTTGACCGCGACGGTGTCCAGCGGGAAGCGATAGGCGGCTCGAACACCCGCGGGTAGGCACTACTGAGCTCCCACCGAGCGCGGCGAGACCGCACAGCCGGCGGACCGGCCGGGACATTGAGCCCCGGCACTCGCACCACAGAGGGGGAAGGCGGAGCGTTGGAGGAAGGTAGGCCTAGGGCCAGTCGATCCGCTCGGCCAGCTCGGCGCGGCCGAGGTCGATCAGCCCGCTGCGCTCGATCGGGCGGTACTCGCTGTCTGACAGAGCGAGCCACTCCACGGAGCGTGTGACCGGATCGACGATCAGCAGCTCGTCGACGCCGCGGGCAGCGTAGAACCGCAGCTTCTCCCGGCTCTCGTCGCCCGGCGAGACGATCTCCACGACGAGCGCCGCCGTCGGATGCCATGTGCCGGAGGCTCCCGGCCGGTGCAGGGCACCGTCGGGCACACGAAAATCGCGTTCGCCTTCGCCGATGTTGCACTGGCCGCTCAGCAGCAGACCGGCCGCGTCGGCGCACGGCCCCAGCAGTCGCATCAGCTGGGCCTCGATCATGGCGTGTATGAGGGTTGGAGCCGGGACCATGT
This sequence comes from Solirubrobacteraceae bacterium, assembly GCA_036561505.1. Taxonomy (GTDB): domain Bacteria; phylum Actinomycetota; class Thermoleophilia; order Solirubrobacterales; family Solirubrobacteraceae; genus Palsa-744. Next base: position 1,455 of record DATBPE010000172.1, on the reverse strand, counting down.
GCAGGACACCCTCCCAGATCTCGTCGCAGCGGTCGAGCCGGGAGCGGCGCCGGCGCTCCAGTAGCTCGTCGAGCCCTGCTGTGGCGGGGTCCACGACCAGTGCGCGCATACACACAAACTCTACCAGCGTGGGACAAGGGGACAGCTCAAATCAGCTCCGAGCGATGCCTGTACCCTTCAAGCGCCAAGTACTGCGGCGGGCAAATATCCCCACGTGGCTCAGCGCCGGTTCGGAGTGTCGATCTGAACAGCAATGCAGCGCTGGCCGACAACGTCCTATCACGATACAAACCCGGACGGCCATGCCGAAGGCGGCAAACAAATTAACGTTATCCGGCCGTTCCCGAATAACCCGGGATAACCCATCGCTGAAGGCCTCTTGATCCACGAGGACTTCACCCGTCAAACCGCGAGCTCCACGTCGTCCCCCCACCCCGCGCGGACTGGCCCTCAGGTGAGCTCGCGTGGTTCGAGGTCGCACGCCTCGGCTTGCGCGAGCGACCGAGCTGATCGGAAGAGATACCACCGAGTCGCTCGACATCGGCCTCATCGACGCCCACCGAGTACGCGAGCGTGGACGTCTTGCCGCCCAAAAGAGCCTCGTGCGCGCGCTCCATGCGCAGCGCAAACAGCTCGCGATGGACGACTACTTCACGTTCGCGGCCACGAGAACCGACGAGCTGGAGGACACCGACGAGTTCTCCTCCGTGCGCTTCCACGTCACGGCCCTGGTGTGTTGCACTAACCCGAATTGGTTTGTGCTTATAGCCATATCTGTTTCTTGTAGTCAAGTGTCCACACGTGGCCCCTGAACCACGATCAAGATAGCTGGCCCACCGCGGGAGGGCGACGAGGGATCACTGGCCGGGGTCGAGTATCGCGCCCGTGCGCAGTGGTCGACGTGTAGAGGGCTATGCCGCGTGGAGTCGAAGGAGCACGGTAGGCATCTACGTTGACATGGAGTTCTGCCTAACGGATTCTATGTGCATCTACGCCTATCTTGCTCTCTCTAACGAATTCTAAGTGATTATCTTAGAATCTAGTAGACTCTCGCGGAATTGGACGCAAGAATCAACCCATACGCGCCGGGCGCCGGCACTCGTCCCCCTTTGATCGCCGGCCGAGACAGCGAGATCCAGGCCTATGAAGTCCTACTAGATCGCCTCAAGCGCGGCACGGCTGGTCAGAGCATGATCATCACCGGCCTACGCGGGGTGGGCAAGACGGTGCTTCTGAACGCGCTCGAGGACATCTCGGTCGAGCGAGGCTGGATCGCCGCGGGACGTGAGCTGGACGAGGAAACATCATTCCCGGTGGCAATCGCCCGCAGCTCTAAGAGCTCCTAACGGAAAGAGGGTTATGTAGCTTTGGGTTGAATGTGTGTGTGACCTCGACTCGAAGGGGGCACGCATGGCCAGGCCGTTGGTCAGTGACGAGCTGTGGGAGATTGTCGAG